>QHNV01000117.1 GCA_003218535.1 Verrucomicrobiota bacterium | reverse complement strand
AACATACAGCCAACTGAGAACGATCATCACTACTGCACCTGGCAGAATGAAAGTGAGGCCGGCCAAAACGCCGCCCCACACTTTCCTTTTTAGATAACCAACATAGATGGCCAACTGCAGAGCCTCAGGACCGGGAAGCATATGGCAGAAGGCCATGATCTTGACGAAACGATCTTTGGATAGCCAATGGCGCTTTTCTACCATGTGATTGAACATCATTGTGATCTGCGCGACCGGCCCGCCGATGTTAACGAAACCGAGAAAGAGAAAATAGAGAAATACCTCGCGCCACGAAGGCATCTGATCGTCTGCCGTGGAATCGTTTCGCTTCTGATCAGCTGTCATCGGCATCCGTGTTATCGGCGCTGCAAAAATGCGTAGAGCGCATCGAAGCACTCAAATCCGCGCCGCAAGATTTCTTCATCGGCCATCCCTTCTTTCGCCCAACCTTTGAGCACACGATCAATTCCGACTGCTTCGACGCGCTGAAACCTGGCGTCATCTAGGTCGGCGTCGTGAATCATCTCACCGATTTTCACCACTGATTTATCGGAAATGGCAAATCGCCTGACGAGAGTTTCAAAAGTGCAGCAATTCCCGTGGTGCGAGAATTCCGCGTCAAGCATGTCGAATGGAATCGCGTCCGGAACAGCATCTGCACTTGGCGCGAACGTAAATTTCGGTTTGCGATCGATGAACTTCGAGATCAGCCACGCCGATCCAACACGGTCGATCTCTGGCCGAGGACGAGTGAGCCACGTTTTGCCTTGGTATTGCTTCGCATCAAGCACTGCGAGTTGCCGCGTCCGACTACGGCCTTCCGCACGCCGCAAAAGCATCGCGACATCATGTCCCCGCGCGCTATCGAAGAAATCAATCGCGCGAATTCCACGGAACTGGCGCGTGAGGCGCTCCAGCTCGGCAGCTGCTAATTCTGCATCTACCTTTTTTCGACGCGCGATGAAATTCTGAAGCGACTTCCGAAGCTCGGCATAATCTTTTGCCCGTGCGTCATTGAACATCGCGATGATGTTCTCTCTTGTTAGTCCCTCGATGTCTCGTGCGCGAACCAGCGTCGAATCGCCACCGTAATCACGGATCTGCTGTGCGAGCCACTGGAACTGCTCATATTGGGCGGGCTCGTCCGGCAGGAGATATGTTGATGTTTTGATCTGCACTGCGCCCATTTTTTTCAAGCGGCGCCACACAGCAACGCGTTCGGTACTGCGATTTGTCGGGAGACTAAACAACAGCAGGAGCCACGAAGTCGCTTTCACTGCTCTCATGGTGTCTTATGAAATATGTATTGCAATTACAATTTGACTTTACATCACCGACACGTTTGCTCTCTGAAATCCGGATATGAAAAAAATTCTTGCCACAGGGGTAGTCTTTGTCGCGTTGATTTTTGAATCGTTGGCAGCCGGGCTCGATACGACGCGTATCGACGAATTAACCGGGCTTAAAGGAAAGATGAATGAGAAGGAGGGTGCTTATAAAGTCACCTTTCCTCGCAACGACGTGAAGGTGGTTGTCGATGGCTGGACCATGCCGCCGTTCATGGGACTCAGTACCTGGGCCGCGTTCATCGAGACCCCAAATGGCGCGATGGTAATGGGCGACACGGTTTTGTTTGAAGACGAAGTAAATGCCGCGATGACAGCTGCGCTCGACAATGGTCTGAACGTCACCGCGCTGCATAATCATTTCTTCTTCGACCAGCCCAAAGTTTTCTTCATGCACATCGAAGGAGAAGGCACGCTCGAGAAGTTAGCGACTGCGGTTAAGAAGGTTTACGACACGATCAAACCGATCCGAGGTCCGAACCCGAAGCCAGCGAACACATTTGAGCAAGACGCGCTTATTCCGACATCGTTGCCGGAAAAGAATTCGATCGCGGCTGCGCCTCTTAACGAGATATTCGGCATACAAGGCGAATCAAAGGACGGAATGGTGAAGTTCACAATTGGCCGCCCGGCCACGATGAACGGCGTCAAGATTGACAACACCATGGGCGTCAATACATGGGCGGCATTCGCCGGCACCGACGACAACGCTGTTGTTGATGGAGACTTCGCAGTCACAGAAGACGAATTGCAACCGGTCTTGAAATCATTGCTCAAGGAAAAGATTAACATTGTGGCTATCCATCAACACATGACCCATGAAGAGCCGCGCATCATGTTTTTCCATTACTGGGGACGCGGCCGGGCAAAAGACTTGGCGAACGCCATCAAAGGCGGTTTTTTGGTCGGTGGACTGCTCAAGGTCAGCTCGCCGCTGCCGTAATCCTCATATTAGGCAGGAGATTATGAAGGCATCGCTCTCGACCATGATTGTCGCGACCATGGCAACAGCTCTGGCCGGCGCTGAGACAGTCAACTTCGACGACATGAAAGTGGGCACTCCGCCTCGGGGCTGGACGGCGATGCAAACCGGCAGCGGCACGGCGAAATGGGTTGTCGAAAAAGATGATTCAGCGCCGAGCAAGCCAAACGTGTTGAAACAATCAGGTCAGGCCACGTTCCCGGTCTGTTTCAAGAACAACACGAACATCAAAGACGGTTTCGTCGAAGTGAAGTTCAAGCCGATTTCCGGTAAGGAGGACCAGGCGGGCGGCGTGATCTGGCGGTTACAGGACGGGAACAACTATTACATTGCACGCGCGAACGCTCTGGAAAACAACGTCACAATTTATCACACCATCAAAGGCAAGCGCACAGAGAAAAAGCGTACCAGCATGAAGGTTGCGTCCGGCGCGTGGCACAAGTTGCACGTCGATTTCCGTGGGAATCATTTCACCGTCACGTTTGATGAAAAGAAAGCGATCGAGTGGGACGACGACACGTTCAAGGATGCCGGGAAAGTGGGTGTCTGGACCAAAGCCGATAGCGTTACTGAGTTCGACGATTTCACTTACGAGAGCAAATGAACTCCTTTCTCCTTCGCAGCGCTGTTCTCGTCGCATCTTGCGGTTGGATCATTGCTGCCCACGCGGAGCAGGAAGCCATTAAACTCAAGCAAACGATCGCTCTGCCGGGAGTTGAAGGTCGAATCGATCATTTCGCACTCGATCCTTCGGGGGAGCGATTGTTCGTTTGCGCGCTTGGCAACAACACCGTTGAAGTTCTCGATCTGCGCAAGGGCCAGCGAATCCATTCGATCACCGGGCTTGGCTCACCGCAAGGAATCGTTTACGTCCCCGAATTGAATCGCATCTTCGTTGCAAACGACAAAGGGGGAATCTTTAAGATCTACGACGGAAAATTATTCCAGTCGGTGGCAGAGGTGGACTTCAAAGATGACGCTGACAATGTTCGTTACGACGACGCGTCAAAAAAGATTTATGTCGGATTTGGCAGCGGCGGGATCGCTATCGTTAACGCGCCTGACGGCAAACAGCTTGGCTCAATCAAGCTTCCAGCACATCCCGAAGCTTTCGAATTGGAGAAACACGGCAGCCGGATTTTTGTAAACGTTCCCAATGCCAGGCACGTAGCGGTCCTCGATCGCAGCCAAAGCAAGGTCATCGCAACTTGGAAAACCAATGGCGCGTTTGGAAATTTTCCGATGGCCCTCGATGAAGCGAATCATCGGTTATTTCTCGGGTGCCGTATTCCATCCAGGCTTGTCGTGCTCAACACCGAATCGGGTGACGTTATTACAAAGACCGACATCTCTGGCGATCCCGATGACGTTTTCTACGACAGCAAGCGCCATCGCATTTACGCGATTTGTGGCGCCGGCAAGATTGACGTCATCGAGCAGGCGGATCCAAACACTTACAAAGCTTCCCCTAAGATCGACACAGCAAAAGGCGCTCGCACTGGACTCTTTGTACCGGAGCAAGATGTCTTATTCGTGGGCGTCCCACATAACGGCGCACAGCAAGCTGAGATCCGCGCCTATCAAGTCGAATAATTCACCGCTCTCGCTCGCAAAGCTTGCATATCCCTGCGGAGATCATGTTTTGAGCATCGATTGCTATTGCGCGGCGCAGCAACGACCGCATACCAGAACCAAGCACCCATAAAAATATTTGGCCTATGAAATGGATCACTCGCGAGAAAATTAAAGTGGACCGAGTTGCCTGCCCATGGCTGATCAAAAAATTCATTGACCGGCACGCGGACTTTGTCTTTCTGCCGCACGACGCTGAATGGAAAAAAATCGAGGATGGAATCGTGTTCGATGTTCCGAGCTGCGAGCTCGGACACCACGGCGAAGATGTTTCGTTCAATTCGATCTTAAAAAAATACAAGCTCAGTGATCCGGCACTGGCTTTACTCGGCGAAATTGTGCGCGCAGCCGATTCGCATCCGACTAATCCGCATCCAGCCGGTGAAGGATTGCGCTGGATTGCCAGCGGCTTCGGAGCGCTTGAGCTGAGCGATCACGAAATTCTCGAACGTGAATTTGTCGTTTACGACGCGCTTTACGCGGAATGCAAACGCCAGATGAACAAAGCGTAAGTCCTGGTCGTCGGCTCGCTGATTTTTTCGGACTCAAGCGCAACCTCGTCATTCTGCTCATCGCCATTTTCGTCATTGGCGCTGGCGAAGAATTATGGATGCGTTTTGTGCCGAAGTACCTGCAAGCGGTCGGCGCCACGGTCTTTGTTATCGGTCTTTACGATGCGCTGCGCACTTTGCTCGGCGCGATCTACGCCTATCCCGGCGGAGTACTTGTCGATATTTGGGGACATCGCCGCGCTTTTCTGATTTTCAATCTGGTCTCAATCTTCGGCTACGCGCTGGTGCTGCTTGTTCCACATTGGGCCGCAGTAATCGCTGGAATGTTTCTCTTCCTTTCATGGACGTGTTTTTCCCTGCCGGCGACCTTCTCCTTAGTCGGGGCCGCGCTTGAAGCGAATCGCCATTCCATGGGAGTAGGCGTTCAATCCGTGATTAAACGGCTACCGATCATGATTGCTCCATTTTTCGGTGGAATGTTAATCGATCGGTTCGGAATCATCAACGGCGTGCGTCTCGCACTGATTGTGTCGGTGCTATTCTCTGCCGTCACAATTCTGGTACAACTCCAATTACGTGAAGAGGCAAAACAAAGATTTGAGAAAAACGATCGCTGGAACTTCTGGCAAAGCTTGCGCGGATTCAATTCGCCGATGAGGCGTCTGCTCTTCAGTGACATCTTGATCCGCTTTTGCGAACGCGTTCCCTACGCCTGGGTCGTCATCTTCGCGATGGATTACATCGGTGTTAGCGCTCGACAGGTGGGCATCCTCACTACCATAGAGATGCTCGCCGCTATCTTGTGCATTATTCCCGCCTCACATTACGCGGATCGGCGTGGCCGAGAGCCGTTCGTCATCGTGACCTTCATCATGTTCACGCTTTTCCCAATCAGTTTGCTGATGTCACGAAGTTTTTCGGCACTGGTAATCGCATTTATGATTCGCGGCTTCAAAGAATTCGGAGATACATCGCGCAAGGCGCTGATCATCGGCTATTCTGAGTCGGAAAGACGCGGGCAAATCATCGGCGCGTACTATCTTGTCCGCGATTTGATCGTCAGCACGGGTGCAATCCTTGGCGCTTATCTATGGGAACTCGGGCCGGCGCTGAATTTTCTCGGAGCGGCGGCTCTCGGAGTGGCTGGAACGATTTTCTATGTGAAAACAATTCGCCAGAGGCGACAGTTAGCCTTGACTGATCTAAAAAGGCAGTTGGCGATGCGTCGAACTCGCTGGAAATCGTAAGATGTCGATGTTACGCCTGGTGCGCAGACGGCGCCGAGATCCGTGTCGAATAATTTTGTGATTGAGCAATGATTCGAAGATTGATTGTTCCGCAAGCCGCCGCCTTTAAGAGGCGTTACCATTTCCCCATGAAGGTCGTAAAACTTGGCGCAATTGCCTTGATTCAAATCATTTGGACTTCAGGCGTCAATGCGGCTGACACGAATTACGAACTCAAACCAATTAATCTACCGGGCGCGACTGGAACCGTGGCGCTCGACTACGTCGCCTACGATCGCGCGACGGGAAAACTGTGGGTGCCAGCGAGCAACACCGGGAGCGTGGATGTAATCGATGAGGCAACCGATGCCGTCGCGCAAGTAACTGGATTCAAGACCGGCGAGGTCGAGCTGCGCGGACGAAAAGTGATAGTCGGGCCAACCGCTATCAGCATCGGTGACGGCGTGGTTTACATTGGCAATCGCGGTGATTCGACTCTTTGCGTGATTGACGCGCACACTTTGGAGCGCGGCGAATGTCTGGAGGTAGCTCCTATTTCAGCAGGGCGCGCGGCGGCGGCGGATGGAGTTGTCTATGTAGCGGCCACACGTGAGCTCTGGATCACGACAGGCACGCCACCCTTGGGAATCTCTTCAGCGGACAAATCGATTCAGGTGTTCGATGCTTCCGACCCGCGCCATCTCAAATTAAAAACGAAAATTCCGCTGGACGGATCAGCTGAAGGGTACGCTGTCGATAACAAACGCGGATTATTCTACACCAATATCGAAGAGAACGGCACTACGGTACCGATTGATGTCCGCGCGCACAAAGTCGTGGCAAATTGGAATCCCGGCAGCAAAGAGCTGCAGGGCTTGGCGCTGGACGGCGCGCGTGGTCTTTTGTTCGTTGCCTGCGGAGATCATGTGGTGAGTTTAGACGCTGCTCACGGCGGGAAAATTATCGACTCGCTGCAAACCGGCGCTGGTTTGGACAACATCGACTACTCGCCTGAGCAAAAAGCTCTTTACGCAGCGGCTTCTCAAGCAGCGACCCTGACCATTGCCGACGTGGATGATCACGGAAAATTTCGTATCAGGGCGTCAGTTCCGACTGTGAAAGGCGCGCGCGGCGTGATCGCCGGCAAAGGCGAAACGGCGTACCTGATAGATCCAGCCGAAGGACGCATCCTCAAGCTGACACACAAATGACGTCGCTATAAGATGCGTTATTGCGTCGCTGTTTTCGGTTCCAATATCGCAATCAGTGCGGGCAGCGCGATCAGCACCAGCGGCAGCGAAAAGATTAGCCCTGAGATAATGGCGATGGCCAGTGGTTGCTGCATGGCCGCGCCGCGACCGATCCCCAGTGCCAGAGGCAGTAGCGCCAGGATGGCGGCGAATGCGGTCATCGAAATTGCGCGCATCCGATTGATCCCCGCAGTAATCAAGCGGTCGTTGCTTGCAGGCAGCGAGCGAAATTCCGAGTAATAAAAAATCGCGATCTCAGTCACGATGCCGACGATCATGGTCATGCCCATGCGCGAGGTGACGTTGAATTCCGTGCCGGTGATCCACAGGCCGATAAATACTCCCGCGACGGCGAAGATCGGGACGAGTAACATTGCAAACGCGACGCGGAAACTTTCGTAAAGAAAAAGCAGGAGAAGAAAGACCAGGATAATTGCTGCGATCAAAATGATGGTGAGCCCGCGAAAGGCGATCTGCTGTTGTTCGTAAAGTCCGCCGAAAGTGTAAAGCACGTTATTTGGAACAACGCTGGATCTGGCCAGAACGCGTCTCACATCACTGACAGTCGAGCCGAGGTCGCGGCCACTGATGCGCGCGGTCACTGCGATCATGCGTTTGAGATCGTCTCGCATGATCTCGGGTTGGCCGCTTAACGGGAGCAATGTGGCTACACGTTTCAACGGAAACAAATGGCCATCTGGAGCGCGCAGGAGAAGATTGTCGATGTTGCGAATGGTTTCGCGAGCGTCGCGAGGAATCCAAACCCGGACGCCGATCAGTTTCGGACCTTGTTGAACGTGCGTGGTCACGTTCCCGGCCAAGAAATTATTGAGCGCTTTGGTGACCGCCTCCGGATCGATGCCTTCCAGTGCGACCTTGACGCGGTCCACCTGAATGTTGAGCGCATCTCCGGCCGGCACGATGCCGGTTTTCACCTCCACTACGCCGCGAACGTTTGAAATTGTGTCAGCCACGCGCGGCGGCAGCGTGCGCAAAAGTTGTTCGTCATCGGAATAAAGTTTGATTTCGATTGGCTGCGGCACAGCGGTGAGATCACCAATCAAATCTTCCATCAATTGCAAGAGTTCAACCTGAAGACCGGGGATATGTTTCTCGATCTCATCGCGGACATCGTTCATGACCTCTTCAATCCCGCGCCGCGGAAAAGGTTTTAGCCGAACGAAGAAGTCGCCCGTGTTGGCTTCGGTCACACCGCCGCCAAGTTGCAGGCCGGTGCGCCG
>QHNV01000048.1 GCA_003218535.1 Verrucomicrobiota bacterium | reverse complement strand
CGCAATACGATCTCATCATTCTCGATCCCCCATCATTCACTAAAACAAGAGGCAGGTTGCAGGAGGCGCTGCGCGGTTACCGCGAACTCCATGTTCGTGCCTTCAAATTGTTGTCGCGCGATGGCGTGCTGGCGACATTTTCGTGCTCGCATCACGTTACTGAAAATTCTTTTGCGCAGATGATCACGAATGCCCTGACCGATGCGCGACGTTCGGTTCGTCGCCTTCATCGCCTCGAACAGCCGCTCGATCATCCCGTGCTTCCGACGTTGCCGGAGACGGAATATCTCCGAGGCGTTTTACTCGAGATGATGCCTGCGCGCTAGTGCGACGAACGCGCGGTTGCGCGCTGCCGCTCAATGCGAAATAAATTTCGCTTTGGAAATATCTGGAATTCTCGAAGCAGCTACTTAATATGGCACTTGAGTGAACTAGGGCCGTCACTAAAGAATTGTCATGCCAGAAAAAATTCGACCGATCGAACAAATGCTGGAGCTGAGAGGGGACGAAACGCCAACTGGCGAGCATCTCGACTCGCAAGTGCAAAAGGCGCAGGAGCAACTGCTCCAGCTCAAACGCCAGCAGGAACAGATCGAAAAACAAAAGCGCGAGCTCGAAGAACTGAGTCGCCGCCAGGAGGAATTGGACCGGGGACGTTCGGAAATGACCGACAAACTGACGCGCTCACTGGTGATTCTGGAACGCGAAGCATACAACACGCAAAAGCGACTCGAGCAGCTCCGTGCGACTCGAGAAAGTTTTACTCAGCACCTAGAATTAATTGAAGGAATTGATCCAAAAAGTTGGAACAAGGCCGATTTGCACAAAGAATTAAGTCGAGCGTTGAGCACAGTGGATGAGGCGCGCACCGAGTACAGCGAGCAGCGTAGCCGGCTGCAAGCAACCAGCGAGAGCGCCGACGACGGGCCACTGCCTGACGTCATGCCGGATGCTTACCACAGCGAAGATGGGCGCTCATTTTTTCAGTGGCTACGGATCGGCCTTGCGCTCACTTTGCCTCTCATCATTTTCGGCATTATTGGCCTCGTCGTTTTCTTTTGGATGGCCAGCAGGTGATGACGCTGTTTCGTCGTTCGCCTAAACCGGCCTCACCACTTCGACACCGGCAAGAAGAATTAATCCGCCGTGAAGCGGAATTGCGCGCGCGCGTTGAAGAACTCGAACGGATGATTGTAGATCAGTCGCTGGTCACGCATAGCGGATCTCGATTAATGGCTGCCGAGCGCTCAGAAACTCGCCCGGTTGATAAACGACTCGAGGTCTCAATTGCGGCGGACGAACGTTATATCGACGAAGCCAAAGAAAGGCGGCGGCCCCGTTCGCTCCGCAAGCAAAGACGCGAGGGCCGGTGGATTTTTCTGCTTCTTCTGGCTGGGCTTGCAGCCGCGGTGATCTGGTTAATGACCCATCTGCCTTTTTGATTATCGAATCATGGCCAGAAATTCTGAACTCGACGTCGCATACGTCGCCAGACTGGCGCGGCTGAATCTGACTGAAACGGAGACGGAGTTGTTCCAAAGACAGCTCGGTGATGTTTTAAAGTACGTGGAAAAACTTCGCGAACTAAATGTGAACAACGTGCAAGCTGCAGCACATGGCATTCCAATTTTCAATGTCTTGCGGGAAGATGAGCCACGAGATTGGTTTACGGCGGAAGAAGCGTTGCGTAATGCGCCGCGCCAGAGAGACGGCCTCTTTATTGTCACCAAGGTCGTGGAATGACCGCGAAAGACCTGCCGGCGCTGAGCGTCGCCGACCTGCAGTCATTGCTGCGCCAGCGGGAAGTTTCGCCCCGCGAAGTAATCGATGCCTTGCAAGCGCGGATTGAGACCGTTGATCGCGAGATCAACGCTTATCTTTCGCTGGATTTTGAAGCTGCTGCAAAAGAAGCAGAGAAAGCAAACGTCGATCTCCCATTGGGCGGCGTGCCGATCGCGGTCAAAGACATCATTAGCGTAGCGGGCCAACCCTGCACCTGCGCGTCAAAAATTTTGCGTAGTTACCGTGCGCCTTACGATGCGACAGTGATCTGCAGATTGCGCGCCGCTGGCGCAATTCCGTTCGGCAAAACCAACCTGGACGAGTTCGCGATGGGTTCGTCCACCGAGAACTCAGGCACCAAGTTAACCCGAAACCCTTGGGAATTGTCGCGCGTGCCTGGTGGTTCCAGTGGTGGTTCGGCTGCGGCCGTCGCCGCCGACACTGCATTCGGCGCGCTGGGTACTGATACCGGAGGTTCTATTCGCCAGCCGGCCGCTCTCTCAGGCATCGTCGGCCTCAAACCGACTTACGGCCGAGTTTCGCGATTCGGTCTGGTGGCTTTCGCATCGTCCCTCGATCAAATTGGTCCTCTGACGAAAACCGTTCGCGACGCTGCGCTACTCATGAACGCGATTGCTGGTCACGACCCGCAAGACAGCACGTGTCTTAATGAACCGGTCGCCGATTATGCGGCGGCGCTTGGCCACGATTTGCGCGGCACCAGGTTGGGACTGCCGAAGGAATACATGGTCGAAGGCACTGATCCTCAGGTGAAAACGGCAATCGATGCGGCGGTGAAACATCTGAATGCGCTTGGCGCAGAGATCATCGATATCTCTCTGCCCCACACCGAATATGCGACGGCGGTGTATTACATTCTGGCAACGGCCGAGGCTTCCGCCAACCTCGCCCGCTTTGACGGTGTCCGCTATGGATACCGCGCGGACAATCCAAAAGATTTGCTAGATCATTATGGCCGCACCCGTGAAGAAGGATTTGGACCGGAGGTGAAACGCCGCATCATCCTCGGCACTTATGTTTTGAGCTCCGGTTATTATGACGCGTACTACCTGCGAGCGCAAAAAGTGCGCGAACTGATCCGTCAGGACTTCTCAAGAGCATTCGAGAGAGTAGATGCACTGATTTCGCCAACCTCTCCGGTACCAGCGTTCAAATTTGGCGAACGCACCGCTGATCCACTCCAAATGTATCTCACCGATATTTTCACGTGCCCAGCGAATCTGGCCGGAGTTTGTGGGATCAGCGTGCCGTGCGGGTTCGCAGAGATCGACGGCAAGCGATTGCCGATTGGCGTGCAGTTGTTAGGCAAAGCGTTGGACGAAACACGTATTTTGCAAATCGCACACGCTTTCGAACAGACCTCACAATGGCACAAAGAGCGCGCGCCGATCGCTGCTACGCTCCAGACCGCCCTTGTCCGCCGGAGCTTCAGCGAAGGTGGATGAAGGATTCAGTCGTCAAGGCCAATTGGGCAGCGATCAATCGCCAAATAAACAGTCCGGCGGGATTTCGTATCTTGATGTGGATCTTTGTTGCCACGGCGATCGCATTTTCAGCCGTGCCCCTGCTGCGCTATTTTCGGGGCGGTAGTACACACGATTACGAACAGTGGTACGACACGGGCAAGCGGGTGCTCGCTGGCGGCGAAATTTTTTTCTTTCGCTCCGGGAAGTACGATTTCATGTATCCGCCGCCTTGTGCGCTGTTTTTGGCCGGCGCGAGTGTGCTGGGCCAAGGGGCATTAATTCTTGTGTTGGTCGCGATCAACTCGGCCGCCTGGTTTTACAGCGCCCGGTGGGCGGCGCTTCTCGCCGCCGGCGAGCGCTCAGTGGCGAGCGCATGGTTATACCTCATTCCAAGTCTGCTGGTGATCGTTTATATCTGGTCGAGCTACCATCTCGGTCAGCCGAACCTAGTTTTGCTTGCCCTGATGCTTGGCGCTTTCGTCGCGCTACGCGCAAATCGGGAGATTTCAGCCGGTGCCCTGATTGCGGTTGCCGCCGCGATCAAAGCATTTCCAGTAATCGCTGTTATTTATCTGGTTTACCGGCGTTACTGGAAAGCAGCGGCCAGCCTCGTCGTGGTGCTCATCTTTTTACTCTTCGTCTTGCCCGCGCCATTGCGAGGTTTTGATCGTACCCGGCGCGACTTTGAGAAGTGGGGCGCTGGGATGCTGAAATATAACGTGGCAGCAATTGCCCAGCGGCCGATGCGCAGTTATACATGGAAAAATCAATCGCTGGTGGGCGTGGCAAATCGCTTGCTACGGGATGTGGACGCCGATGCTGCTTCCGCGCCACACAAGGCAGTTTACGTAAACCTTGCCAATCTGAAATTTCCGACCGTCAACGGCATCATCATCGCCGTCGCACTTGCATTGGGCATCTTATTCATCGCCGTGATGCCGCAGCGCGGCAGGCGAACAGGCGAGAGCGACGCGATCGAATTTGCTCTCGTCGTTTTAATGATGTTGATGGTGACGCCATTTGCATTTGGTTATTTTTTCTCGTGGCTCATGTTACCATTTGCCACCGTGACGCAACGCGTGCTTGCGGGAAAAGGTGCAGGTCTTTTGCAATGGAGTTTGTCGGCGCTGGCGCTACTCGCGCTCGGTTTGCCTTTCCCGCGTGCTGCGCAACTCTACGGCAATACATTTTTTGCCGGGCTGCTGCTATTTAACGGGCTTGCGCTAGAGCTGCTACACTTCAACCAGCGAAGCCAGCAGACGTAACCCCCTTGATAGCTCTGAGCTGGTCGATATCGGTCAGCTGTCTGTATGGCGCGTCAAGCGTCCCATAACAAATTCGGAAATCATATTTCCTGCAGTCCGCAGATCGAGCAGAACGAGCCGGTAGGACTTTCATAAAGGCGCACTATCCCGGCTCGGGGCGTGCAATTCCCAATAGGATACATTCACGCCTCCTTTTTATAACGCTGTGTGTGTCTCCGCTCCTCGCTCAAAGTCGACAGGCGACCCTCGCCTCATCTTAGGCAGGATACGCGCGAGAGGCGCAACGGCGCGCGTCTCGCGATTTGACGGAGCACTCAGATTTGCGACGAAGTTTTGCCGGTTGGCGAATTTCGCTTGTAACTCGGCGAGGCTCTGAGATCCTCGCCGATCAAGTGAGCCTGCATGGCATTTTGCGTTTCTGAATCGGCCGAGCAACCAAGAAAAATTAGACGCGTTGATCCGCTGTTAGTCGCGGCACTGTCACTCGCGTTCCTTTTTTGTCTGCAGGGAATCACGTGGGGGCGGGTCGAATGCTGGAATCGCAGCCAAATCGCAATGCGCGGTTTGCGCGCCCTACGGCCGAGTGACTACATGAAGCCGCCGTTTCATACCTACTTGAACCACATTCTCGTGGTCTGGCCAATTACCGCAGTTATGAAACTCGCCCAAGTGCCGAAAGAAAGAATGAAAATCTCCAATGCGGCAAAGCTAATCGGATCTCGGTTGGTGACGATTGGACTTTATCTGGGCACCATTGCACTCTCTTATAGCTTTAGCCGTAACTCGTATGGAAGATTTTCTGCCGCTGTCATCGCGTTTGCTTTAGCCACGAGCGCCGGACTTATTGCATACGCGCATTTTCTTACCGTCGACATTCCGCTCTTATTTTGGATGCTGGCGGCGTTTTGGGCCGCGTACCGGCTCGCATCAGCTCCCAGCACGCGGAATTACGCCATAACTGGCTTTTTGATCGGCATCGCAATCGCAACCAAATACAACGGCCTGGCAGTTGGAGTCACGCTTCTTGTCGCGCACTTCTTCGTGACGAAAGGCGAGAGCCGTCGAAGAATAATTCTTAGTCGTCAACTTGGGATTGGGTTGGGCATGGCTCTTCTCGGATTTCTGTTCGGATGCCCGACTCTGCTTTATGAACCGAAAAGATTCTGGCACGATTTCATCTACAACTACACCGTCACGCCGCGTTACGAAGGTGAACCGGAGCGCGCCAATTATCTTGGAGCTCTTGGCCGAATTCCGGAAGTTGTCGGAATTCCTGGCGCGATTTTGATCGCCGGCCTTGCGATTTTGAGCTGCATTCTAATCCTGAGACGACGCGACTTCGGCGATGCTGCAACACGCGGATTCACCCTGAGCAGCGCCGTATTTCTCCTCTATATTTTGAAAGTGGGGACGTTCCCGCGAACAGAAACGCGCTATGTTTTGCCCGCGATTCCATTCCTGATTTTGATGATCGGTCCGGCGTTGCAGACGTTGGAACGGCGAAAATGGATCCTTGCGTTACTCCTGCCGGTTCTGATTTACAACTGCCTGTGTAGTTATCTGGTTGGGAAGCGTTTCAATGCTGATCCGCGGCTGAATGCGCAGCTTTGGATGGTGAAAAATGTTCCGCCAGGCAGCGTTATCGAATCAAGCGGCACCTGTCCACATTGGTCGAAACTGCCGAATTTCGATGCCCACGAAATTAATCTTGCCCGGCCGGAAGAGCCCATATCGCCAGCACGAGACATCACCGATCTGCGGCTGCCTCATATGCCCGGTCGGGTCGAGTTGTTCCGCAAGGTGTTTCCCGAATGGGTGCAGCCCCTCGTTGCCGAGAAAGAAGGACATCCCGATCAAGGGCTATTCACCGCCACCGCCTTGGAGAAGCGCCATCCGGATTACATCACCACTTATTCGCTGGATTATAACGTACCCGGCGAAACTGTTCGGAGATATTACGGTGACCTTCTTAGCGGGACATTCCCCTACGCTATTGTGTTCGATGCCGAGGCGCCGAGTGCACCTGGATGGATTTATCCGCATATCATCGATTTCCTACGCGGACGCATTACTATTTTGCAGCGCAAACATTGAGCGCGCTATCGTCATGCCAATTTGCTAATCGCCGGCTGAAAAATAGGTCTCGCCCGTGCCTTGGCTTTGTCAAATGCGGCACCACAATGGCGATGCCGACGGACTAAAGAGAAACGCCAAAATAAGTGATTCCCAGAACCGGATCGAGTTTACGCAACACGTTGCTGCTGATTGAATCGCAATCTCGGAATCAAAACGTCCTAATGCGTTTGCGAGTTACGCGAACAGGATGCTGGAACAGCGCGACCAACCATCGGAGAAAAAATCGCAATGCAACGCCGAGCGACATTTTCGATTTTCCGCGGGTACGATCGCGGAAGGCGATTGGGATTTCAGTCACGCGCAGCGCTCCGTTGCCACGGACAATCGTCTCGAAAACAATTTTGAATCCGCTCGTCGATGGCGCTAATTCCAACAATCGCAGACGCGGAATAGCAAAAAAACCGCCCATCGCGTCATGCACCCTTGTGAGTGGATAAGCCAGCGCGGCGGCCGCGCGCGACATCGTCCGCCGCCACAAGGGCCAGCCCGGTGTAGATCCGCCTTGGACGTAGCGGCTACCCACCACCATGTCCGCGGTGCCAGCAAGCAACGGGGCCAGCAAATCTTTGATTCCATCGGGGGGATGACTCAGGTCTGCGTCCATGACTAGGAGAATTTCCCCTCGTGCGGCGCGCGCACCCAACATGATCGCCGCGGCCAACCCCGGCTCAGCTCCGTCTTGCTCGATCAACCGAATTGGATGGCTCGCTGCAAGAGATCGAATCCTATCCCGGGTTGCATCAGTGGAATGATCATCAACAAATAAAATTTCCCGGAAAGGTACTGCGCAGGCTGTAATTTGCGAGACCAGCAGCTCAACATTTTCCTCCTCGTTCAAGGTGGGAACGATGATCGAGATGGATTTCTCGAGGGCGGCTGAGTTCATCGTCCGTAGATGGGAGCCGACGACGGGATTCGAACCCGTGACCTGCGGTTTACGAAACCGCTGCTCTACCAGCTGAGCTACGTCGGCGTGGAGCGGCCAAACATTGCATCCACAGGCCCCTGAGACAAGGGCGGCTATAGCGCGCGAGGCTAGTTCGCTATAGCCGCCTCGCTCTGTCGAGGCGATCACCGGCTTCTACACAGCGACGGACCGCCGAAGCTAGAGAGGCAGCACAAAGGTCTCGCCAATTTCGCAGAGCGCGATTCGCTCTGGCTGATTTCGCAACGCCGCTTCAAAACGTTCGATCGGTTCCCGTAGCGGCTCGAAGCTGAGCCGGAACGTCTGATGATGGACCGGCATAATAAAACGAGCATCCGCAGCATTTGCCATCTCGATCGCCTGCTCGGGTGTGCAGTGGGAATGAATCCACGGATTGTAAGCGCCAATGGACATGATCGCGAGATCGATCAGTCCATTCGCGCGCAATTTAGCAAAGCTATTCGTAAAAGCCGTGTCGCCAGCAAAAAGAATGCGGTGGCCTTTTCGCTCCAGTAGATAACCGTTGTAGCCCCGGTGCCAGTCGCGCCGCGTTCGCGCGCCCCAGTGTTTCACCGGCACGGCAACGATGTCGATCTTACCCGCGGACGTTTGCGGGGACGTGTGCTCGTCCCAATGCAGTTCTGTGATATTGCGCAAGCGCGTCCATCGAAGTAAATCTCGTGTGCACGGAGCTGTAATAACCTTCGGCGAGGCATCAAAGCGACGCAGCGTGCGCGTATCGATATGATCGAAGTGCGCATGCGAAAGAAGGATGAGGTCGATCTTGGGTAACTCGTGAAATTCGAGTGCCGGTGCGGTCAGACGTCTTGGTCCGATAGTGAATCCCGGTAGTCGAATCCCGATCCGCGGAAAAAGTGCGGGATCGGTGAGGATCTTGATGCCGAAAAAGTTGATGAGCACAGTGGCGTGACCGATCCACGCACTCGTGACCAGCGCATCATCCCATTCCGATGGCTCTGGTTTGGCAAATGCCGGGGCAATTGGCCGCCAGCTTTCAATTGTCCATTCCCGCCAAAGATGCCGAAGCCAGCGGCGCACGCGTGAGTTGCGCAGCGTTGGCTGTTCAAGTGTTTCCACTAAACGTTACCGCCTGCCAAACAATCCTTTGATGGCTTTCCAGAGAGTGCGTCCCGCTTTCGGCGGGCCAGCACGCGCGACGAGCACGGGAACGTTGGCACGATTCAAAATACTGCGTGTTAAATCGCCCATGATGTAATGGCGAAGCAGCCCGCGCGCCTGCGATGTGCCGGTCACAATCAAATCGTAACTGCCCTCGCGCACTTCTTCGAAAACCTGGTCGATCACGATCCCGTGCCGGAGATGCACTTCAGCAGAGACACCGAGCCGGTCGAGTTCTCTTTTTTGCCGGCGTAGATTTGTTCCGAGCTCGGATTTCGATTCGAGCAGCTGAGTGACGTCTTCTTCCATGCGGACTAGGTCGGCGTACATCGCTGGCGGCTCAGCCATCACATGCAGCAACGTGACTGAAGCGCCTACAGCAGCGGCCAGCCTGCCGGTGAACTGGACCGCCTGCTCGATGAATTCTTTTCCGCCGGTGCAAACGACGAAACGCTTCAATTGTTTGCCTTCGCCGATGGCCACCAGCACCGGCGGCTGAACTGATTTAATGACTTCGTAGGTCTTTGTTGAGCGCCAGTACTCTCCCACGGCGCCGGTCCATCGCGCGCCGATCACAACCAGGTCATATTTGTTCTTGAACGTTTGATCGAGAATCTGCCGCACCGGTTCGCCGGTTTGGACGGCGATTACCGGCGACACGCCGTGCCCCTGAAGCAATTGCGCCTGTTTGTAAAGCGCATCGCGCAGAGGCTGCTCGTCCTGCGATGTTTCCGCAATTCCGAGGAGCGCTGTGTCGGCTTTGAGCGGTCCGGCCAGCAATCCTCCCAGGTAGATTGCTGTTTCGGCCGATTGCGTTCCGTCGCTGCAGATCAAAATTTTCATTGGCTAGAGTTTGTGTCCGGTCACGAGCGTATAGACAACGATGGCTACGCCGATCAACGGCAACGGCACAAAGGCGAGCCGGATTTTCGGTCCAGCGAAATATTGTGTTGCGACTACACCGATTTGCGCGCCGATGACGGCGCCGGTGTGCATGACGAGGGCAATGAGGATGTCCACGTTGCCCTTAACCGCATGAGAAAACGTTCCATAGCTGGCTGAAATCACGATCTCAAAAAGATCCGTTCCTACGGCAAGATGAGTGGGTACTCCGAGAACGTAAACCATCGACGGCATCCGAATGTAGCCTGCGCCGCCACCGAGAAAACCGCTGAAGAGACCGCCGACAAAAGCGACCAGAAGAATGGTCCACAGGGAAATTTGGCGTATGCCTGATACAGGCAGATCGACCATCGGCCAAATCTTGATCCGTTGAATCATCTGCGTAACAGGATGAAACGCGGAGTGGTCTACTTTTAATTGTGCGCCCCTTGCCGCGGATTGCTTTGGAGACCGCTTCTTGTGTGATCTCAATGTTTTTTGGCTTTCCCAAAGCATGAATACCGCGATACCAAAATAAACAACGATTGCCACAAAGCTGACCACCGTGTTGACGTTGCCTGCACGCTTTAGCGCCTGAATCAACTGCGCACCGGCTTCCGCGCCCCCGATTGTTCCGAAAGCCATGATGAATCCCAGCCTGAGATCGACATTGCCCAGCGTCCGATGCTGTCGCGCCGCGACTATCGATTTGCCCACGATATGCGCCAGGTCAGTTCCAACTGCATAATTCCAATCCACTCCCATCAAGCGCAGCGCTGGACCGGCAATGAAACTTCCGCCCACGCCGAAAAACCCGCCTAAAATCCCAATCAGAAAACCCACAACGGCTAAATAGATCGGGTTGATGTGAGCGTTGGAGATTGGAAAGAACATGAGTTATCTCCAGCGCCCGCGCAGCAACCGAAATAACAGCGTTGTCACCGCGTCCAGAGCAACAGCCTGGCCGGCAATCAGCAGCAGCGCGACTACGGCATAAAGGATTCGACGTTGCGCTTCCAAATGGTAGAGCCACTCGCCCAGAAGATGCAAAACCAGGAAGAAATAGCCGATGACGAAGACGGCATAAATGGCCAGTTCGATCGCAAACGCTCGCAGGCTTTTGGCAGCTTCTTTTTTCATGAGGCGGAGATGGTGCGGCGGTGAACCGTTAAAGCGCAGAATGACCAGGATTGTTAAGTGAGTAAACGAGTCGAGCGATAATGAGCTTTCCGCTTCAACGTTTCAACGCTTTAACGCGCCAAATGACGCGTTGCGGTTGCGCGCGAGTCAATCAGCGGCCAGATTATTGCATAGCGAGCGTTTCTTCTTAACGTTCCATTTCATTTTTAGCGAAAACCATGGCCGATGCCGCGAACAAATACCCTGAGAACGTACCGGGCAAATTCTACGTCGATGATCAATGCATCGATTGCGATTTGTGCCGCGAAACAGCTCCGGCCAATTTCAAGCGCAACGATGATGGCGGCCATTCCTATGTTTACAAACAGCCGGAGACTCCCGAGGAAGAAGGGCTTTGCAAAGAAGCAATGGAAGGTTGTCCGGTCGAAGCCATCGGCAACGACGGCGCGTAAATGCTAGGGCGCGACCAAGCTGGCCCTGAGCGAAGTCGAATGGGGGCGCGCCGCAGACGCGCCAGTTCAACAAAAGCCACCCAACCCGGAGCTCAAACATTTCCCGTCGCGCTGACGATCGCCGGTTCAGACAGCAGCGCTGGCGCCGGTATCCAGGCCGATCTCAAGACCTTTTCCGCGCTCGGCGTTTATGGATTGACCGCAATCACCTGCGTGGTGGCAGAGATCCCGGGAAAGGTGTCACGTATTGAGCCGGTCGGTGGCAATGTTGTACGTGAACAGATCGCTGTCCTCTCCCGGAATTTCCCAATTGCCGCGGCGAAGTCGGGACTCCTCTGCACACCAGAGATCGTCGAAATAGTCGCCCGCGCTCTTGTCGATTTCTTGGCCGATTTAGCAAGAGGTTTCCCTCTCGTTGTCGATCCGGTCATAATTGCCACCAGTGGCGAGCGCTTACTCGATCCGGCAGCAGTCGAAGCTTACGAAAACGAACTTTTTCCGCTCGCCGCTCTTATCACCCCAAATCTAGACGAAGCAGCGTTGTTGCTCGGAACAAAAATCAAAGATCGACAATCGATGAGAAAGGGCGCTAAAGCTCTCGCGGATAAGTATCGCGTTCCGATCTTGCTAAAAGGTGGACATCTTCAAGGAGATAATGCCATTGATCTACTTTTCCACCGCGGGCACCTGACGGAGTTCTCAGGTTCGTTTGTGCGCGGAGTCGTAACGCATGGCACCGGTTGTACATATTCAGCTGCTATTACTGCCGGTCTTGCCGCAGGCCTATCGCTGGACACCGCCATTCGACGGGCGAAGAAATTTGTGACCCGAGCTATCGCGCAGCATTTCCGATGGATACCCCGATCTGGCAAGAATCTCGACGCGCTTAATCACTCGATCTGAATGGGTAGGGCGCGACCGCTGGGGCGCGCCGCAACGCGGAACATACGATTGACTTTTTCTGATCATCGCGGCGAAGGAGAATTGTCCAAGGCCGATGCGTTGCTTGCGATGTTCTTCTTCAGCATCGCGTTGATCCTCCGCGTTCTGCTTGCTTACCATTTTCGGATAGATTCCGACGAGCCGCAGCCTCTGCATGTAATGTGCGCTTGGACGCGCGGACTTCTCCCCTATCGCGACGTTTTCGATAATCATATGCCGGTTTTTCAAGCGCTGAGCGCGCCTTTGTTTTATATATTAGGGGTCCGTGCGGACATCGTGCTGCCGATGCGGCTGGCAATGATTCCTCTCTTCGCTGCGACGATTTGGTGTGTTTGGAAAATCTCGGCTTCCATTTTTTCGCCGCGGATTGCGCTCTGGACTGCTTTGCTAGCGGCGTTTATTCCCCCGTTTTTTCTTACATCAGTAGAGTATCGTCATGACGACCTTTGGACAGCGGTTTGGCTAATGGTGCTAACTGTTTTGGTTACAGGCAGAGCGACGGTCGGTCGCGCATTTATCGCTGGGCTTTTGCTCGGGTTAACATTCGCTGTTTCGATGAAAACAAGCCTTATGGCTCTCTCGCTCGGGCTTGCCTGTATCGGGGCAGTAGTTGCGCAGCGGTTTGCGGGATGCCGAATAGAAGCGAAACGCCTCACATTATCTGCGGCCGCGGCCTTGTTGGGCATAGTAACGATCCTAGGGATCATAGTGCTTTTTTTTGTAATCCATGGAGTCGGGCGACAGATGTTTTCTTGCGTCATTTCTCACAACATCCTGCCACGGGTTACCGATCGTCTGTGGCTGATGAAATCTGCGACCCGCTGGCTGGCGTTACTGCCGATCGAGTTCTTTGGCGTCTGGATGATCTGGAGATGGCGAGAGACGATCGCGCTCCGTTCACGTCTCACGCTCATCTTTTTAGTAGCGGCTTTTTATTACAGTACGTTTCTATCTCTCTGGCCGTTGAGGGAGCCACAGACGCGCCTTCCATTTTATCCGGTGATGGCGATTATTCTTGCGCCTTCCCTTCTGTGGTTTGCGGACTCGCTGCTGAAACGTACCCGCGTATTCTCGTTCATTTTGCCTGCTTTGATCGTTGCCGCAGAAATCGCGCTAATCGCCAGAGGTGGATCGCCGTTTGCGAATAAGACCACTGGCAAAATCGGACTGATTGCCAATGTGCTCAAGCTTACGGACGAGAGCGATTACGTGATGGACAGCAAGGGTGAAACGATATATCGACGGCGGCCGATTTATTATATGCTCGACAGAATTACGAGGCGGCGGATGCAACGCCACATGATTCGCGACGACATTACCGAGCGCCTGATTGAAACGCGAACGGCGCTCATAGCTACTATTTCCCGGGTGCCTCGACATGACGTTGCCTTTATCACAAACAACTATCTTCCAATTGCTTTTCGGCTGCGTGTGCTCGGAAAAACAGTGCGATCAGGCGATGAGCAATGGGAGTCAACGCGCTTCGAGGTGGTAGTCCCCGGCAGATACACCGTTGTCTGTGAATCCGGGAAAATTGCGGGCCTCCTAGACGGTACCGAATTCGATGGTCCGCGAGAGCTAACTGCCGGCAGCCACACATTTCAGCAAACGGCCGGAGTCGGGCGCACGATGCTCATCTGGGCGCGAGCAATCGAGCGCGGCTATTCGCCGTTTGCCGCGATTGAGCCAGATAAGATGACCCAGCAGGACTAATGACGAAGGCAAGACCCTCGCTCATGCATCTTTTGGATCTGACTTTTGCTTCTCCTCCCAGCGCTTGAGCTTGATCGCTTCGAGCGCCGCCGCCGTTTCCGCCTGCTTCTTACTACGACCACTGCCTCGCCCGAGAACGATCCTTTCCCAAACGGCTTGCACAACGAATGTTTTGTCGTGCTCCGGTCCACTCTGGGAAACGAGCTCGTAAACTGGGCTGCTAGGCGAAATGCTTTGCAGGAGTTCCTGTAACTGGCCTTTTGGATTGATGTCCACGGGCTCTGCAGTGACTTGTTCCAAATCGGCACGTGCTTGCTCAAGGATAAATTTTTTCGCCGTTTCCAAGTCGCTATCTAAGTAGATCGCACCAATGAGTGCTTCGAAAGCATCGGCCAATGTCGAAGTTCGCGAGCGGCCACCGCTAGCCTCTTCACCGCGGCCCATTAACAGGTAGCGGCCCAAATCGAGCGCCGCCGCATGCGTCTTCAGTGTCTCACGCGAGACGAGCCGGGAACGAAGCTTGGTCAGTTGGCCCTCCGCTTCGCCACCAAAATATCGAAATAGATACTCAGTGATAACCAGCTGGAGGACGGCGTCGCCCAAAAATTCCAGGCGCTGATTATCAAAATGATAATGCTGCGTCTCATGGCCAAGACTAGGATGCGTGAGCGCTTCCGCCAGCAAAAGTGAATTGCGGAATTTGTAGCTGATGCGCTCCTCAAGTGGACTCACGTTTCTGTCATTTTGAGCGAAGGCGAAGAATCTCTCAACTCAGTATAACTGGTACACTTCGCTGGTGCTTTAGTCGTTCGTCGTCGAAGAATGCGCTTGGTCAGATAAGCCGCCTCACCGCCTCTGATAAATCTCAATTGACGTGACAACATCCAGTGCGCGCTGCAAGACTGCATCGTGCGCCGGCGGTTTCTCCAGCGCGCGGCCACGGCGCTGCTGCGCTGCCTGCGCCGCATCTACTTCTGGATTCGTGCCGGCCAATAGCGCTGCCTCATTCATGTGCAGCCCGCCTGTTTCATAAACAAACGGTTCCATTCCCTTTTCGCTGCTCGATTGAAAAATTTGCCGCTTCTCTATCATCGACATTTCAACAGGCAAATCGGGCTTTATTCCCTCCGGAAATAAAGAACGTCCGTCGGGCGAGATCATTTCCGCCACTGCGAGACGCAAAATCTTGCCGCTGGGCAAAGGCAAATCCGAATATTCCACCGCACCACCGGCCGTCGGCTGGCCGATAACCAACGCTTTGTTGTAAAAACGGAGCGCAGCGGCCACCGCCTCGCCTGCGCCCAGTGTATCGCTGTCGGCGAGTACCATTACCAACCCTTGAAAAGCCGGCGCGCGGTCGGAGGTAAATACGCGATCCTGACGGGCGGCCGGTTTGTGCAATGTAAAAAGCAGTTTGCCTTTGGGGCAGAATCGTTTCCCGAATTCTGCCGCTATCCCAAGGTCGCTCGCCGCAGAACTGGCGCGAAGATCGGCAATCAGCGCGTCCACTTTTTTGCCTGCGAAGCTGCTAAGAGCTTTATCAAGCGCCTGGAGATTAGCTGTGGTGAGCGATCCAAAACGCACATAGCCGATGTGACCTCCCAGAGTCTCGCTATAAAGCTGGCTTGACGCGTCCGGCGGCTTACTTTCTTTGCCAGGCAAAAGCATTATCCCATGCGGCAGCCGGGCGATGAGGCCCTGAACCGTCGCCCGAGTCAATTCAGTGTCGGTAACTGCATCCGGATTGGTGAAATTGCTTTTCAATAGTGTTATGACGGCCTGCAGATCCGCCTGGCCTAACGAGTTAATCAAATCTTCTGCCGTAGGCGCGGCCGCTGGCGACGGCGATGGCCGCGTGCTTGTAACCATTGGAGAGGATGAGTTTGAAGCCGGCGATTGCGCAAAAATGGCCGCTGCCAAGATCGACATCGTCAAGCTCGCCAGCCAAAATCGGAATATCACAGTGAGTTTCCGATGTTAGCTGCAATCGCACTGAGAGCAATATCCCGCCGGTAATGGCAGTCCTCGAAATGAATACGGGAGATTGCCTCGTACGCGCGTGCCCGCGCCGTTTCGATCGTTGACCCAAGCGCGGTCACCGCAAGGACGCGACCGCCGGCGGTCAGAATTTCTCCATTCGCACGCTTGGTTCCGGCGTGGAAAATGTGGACACCACCAAGCTTCGCTGCTTCGTCGAGGCCGGAAATGAGTTTGCCCATTTCGTATTTTCCGGGGTAACCGCCCGAGGCGAGCACGACTGCGACCGCCGGCCGCTGGTCCCACTCGATTAACTTCGCCTCTGGCGAGTTGATTTTGCCATCAATTGTCGCTTCCAGTAGTGGCAACAAATCGGATTTCATGCGTGGCAAAATTGCCTGTGTCTCCGGGTCTCCGAACCGGCAATTAAATTCGAGGACGCGCGCTCCGTCGGCGCAGATCATCAAGCCCGGATAAAGCAAGCCGCGGAACGTAATCTTCTTTTCCTGCAAACCACGCAGTAGCGGTCGCATGATCTTCTCGTGAAATTGATCTTCCAATGCAGCGCTCCAATTATTTGCAGGGCTAAACGCTCCCATTCCGCCCGTGTTGGATCCGGCATCGCCATCCAATGCCCGCTTGTGGTCGCGCGCCGTTTGAAGCAACCGATAATTCGCGCCATCGACAAGGGCGTGCAGCGAACATTCTGTTCCACGCAGGAATTCCTCGATGAGGACGCGGCGACCCGCTTCGCCAAAACGGTCCTGATTCATCATCTGATCAATTATCGACCTCGCTGCGGCAAGATCACCTGCAATGATCACGCCCTTACCGAGAGCAAGCCCGTCTGCTTTTATAACAATTGGAAATCGCGTTCGCTCGCAAAACCGAAGCGCGTCATCGCTCCGTTCAAATGTCCCCGCGTGTGCAGTTGGAATCCCCTGCTCGCGCATCAATTCCTTCGCAAAAATCTTTGAGGACTCGAGCTGCGCGGCCACCTTGGTCGGCCCGAAAATGCGCAAGCCTTCGGTGGTAAAAAGATCGACCACCCCGGCGGCGAGTGGATCGTCCGGACCAACCACTGTTAGATCGACACGATTCTGCTTTGCGAAACGAACGAGTGCGCCAAAGTCGCTTGTCGCAATAGCGATGTTCTCACCAACTTCGGCAGTGCCAGCATTTCCTGGAGCACAAAAGATGCGCGGTCCTCGCGGAGATTGTTTCAGTTTCCATGCGAGCGCGTGTTCGCGGCCGCCGCTTCCAACGATGAGGATTTTCACGGCGTAACGCGCAGGACCATCGCAGGAAAGTGCTTTAGCGCGAGCCGAAAGGCAAGCTCAGCGATATATGGTGAATACCTGCTGCCTCAAAACTGCGCTGTTTGGATTACGCGCTTTGTGCTAATCACGCTAGAGATGAAACGCTCCCAGACGCATGCAGTGCGCCGCCCGTGGTATCGCCCTTCCTTGACGACGCAGATCATGATCGGGCTGGTCGTTGGCGGGGTCATCGGTTGGCTGCGGCCTGATTGGGGAAACGCAGTTTATTTTTTGCGCGACATCTTCATTAACCTGATCAAATCGATCATCGCGCCGCTCGTGTTCTCGACAATTGTCGTAGGAATCGCCGGCGCCGGCGCGCTTCGCAAAGTGGGGCGGATGGGGATCAAAGCGCTCGTCTATTTCGAGATCGTCACCACTGCAGCGCTGTTCATTGGATTAGCCATTGTTAATTTCACGAAGCCTGGCCTGGGAGTGACTCTCGCCGCCACGAACACCGACGCCATTAGGACGATTCAGCAAAGCCATCCGAAGACTTTCGTTGAAACCATCGTACACGCTTTTCCCTCCAGCGTGATCGACGCAATGGTGCGCGGCGACGTTTTGCAGATCGTCGCGTTTAGCGTGCTGTTCGCACTCGCTGTGTCGGCAGTTGGGGAAAAAGGGAAACCAATCGTCCGAGCGATGGAGAGCCTGTCGCAGATCATGTTCAAGTTTACAAATTATGTGATGATGTTTGCGCCAATCGGTGTCGGTGCAGCGATGGCGCACACGATTGGAACGCAAGGCCTGGGTGTGCTCGTGAATCTGGGCAAACTGATTCTATCCCTTTATTTCGCCCTGATCATTTTCGTTGTGCTGATCTTCGGGCTTGTCATTTTCATCGCTCGCGTGCCGCTCCGCCAATTCGCACGAGCGGTGCGCGAGCCGGCCGTGCTCGCCTTCGCGACAACAAGCAGCGAATCGGCGTTGCCGAAAGCAATGGAGGCAATGGAACGTCTCGGGGTGCCGCGACACATTGTCGGGTTCGTAATGCCCACGGGATACTCGTTCAATCTCGACGGCTCAACCCTTTATCTCGCGCTTGGCTCAGTGTTTGTAGCACAAGCCGCCGAGACGACGATGGGTTGGCACATGGGTTTTGGTCAACAGATAGTGATGATGCTCACGCTCATGCTAACTTCCAAGGGCGTGGCCGCCGTGCCGCGCGCATCCTTAGTCATTTTGCTGGCGACTTTGAATTCGTTTGTGCCGTCAGGACTAGGACCGATCGGTGTAGCTATTATTTTCGGCGTGGATGAATTGATGGACATGGGGCGCACCTGCGTGAATGTGATCGGTAATTGCCTGGCGACAATCGTGGTCGCGCGATGGGAAGGTGAGTTCGACGACAGGCGTGCGAGTTCGTTTGGCACGGCAGCAGAGCTCGAGTTGGATTTAAAGTCGGGCCACGTGGCTTTTGCTGACGCCGTCGCCCAAGGCGACTAAAGAAATCGCTTCCCGTTCTTGCAAAAAAGATTGCTGATTTACAGTGGAGCAATTGCGATCTTTTTCCTGATCGCAGCATTGGCTGGTGTGCTCATTTTCTTCAGTCCATTGCTTACACATTATATTGAGAGCGACGCTTTTCGGGCAGGGATGGAAGATGAAACGGCAAAAGGGTTGCATTTTCCTGCCACCCATTACTCGCCGATTCGACGGACTAGCGCGCTCGTCGCGCAGAGCGAAAGTTTCCAAGCGAACAACGGACAACGCGCGTTGAAATCACTCGATGCCCACGGCATCACGGCCAGGTTCAATCCATGGGGCGTGTTTGTGCGTCAATGGAGGTTCAGCGACATCCGTATTGAATCGGGCGAGGTCGCAATTCAAATTTACGAGGCACATCCGGAAGCGATTGAGCCAAAACCGTGGTTTTCGATTTTTTTGCCGAACCGGGTCTTCCTGAAGCATGTCGAATCTGAGCGTTCTGATATCACCTGGCAATTTCGCGGTCAGCGAGCAGGGTTTTTCGGTACGCAACTGCTTATCACGCCTCACGGCCTCGATTTCGAGTATTCTGCCGCCGGTGGCAGATTGAAGATGGCACTGGTTCCAGATCTCGATCTTCGCCATGCGCACATCCTTATCACAAAAACGCTGCTGACGATTTACGACGTCGATCTCGCGTCCGATACACACAGCGGTGAGACCATCCGCGCCCAGGGACATGCGGGCATTGGCATGGATAAGACTGTTGATGTGGAAACGAACTTTGATCGCGTCCCCATTCACGCGTGGCTGCCAACGAAATGGAAACGGGGTTTAAGCGGCAATGCTTCCGGCAAAATTCATTGGAGCGGCGAAAATCCGAAGCTGGAAAGTTCGTTCGGAGAAGGCGCGCTCTATATACGTGATGGACGCATCCAAAATCTTCCCCTTCTAAACAAACTTGCCGAAGTGGCCCGGAACAAATCGTTCGAGTCGCTGCGCCTAGATGATTGTTCGCTCAGTTTTGCCTGGCGTTACCCAAAGATTGACGTCAAGGACGTCGTAATTGAAGAGAGAGGAAAATTTCGGGCTGAGGGAGAGATCGCGATCGATCGCCGGCGCTTGCACGGCACACTCAGTCTTGGGCTCACCCGTCAATACCTCGATTGGTTGCCCAACCCTGAAGAAGTTTTTAACCGTGAACGGAGCGGTTATCTTTGGACGACCGTGCATCTGTCCGGCACAATCGATGAACCTAAACAGGATCTGAGCCCGCGCATCATCGAACTTTTCAAGGAATCACCCGGCGCATATCTCGGCCTTCTCTTCCGCCAGTTTGAAGACTGGCTAAAAAGCATATTCCGCGGGGATTAGGCCTTACTCTCAATTTTTTCTTGATGATCGCCAGCTTCCAGCATACGAACGCGTTTGTCGATGTAGGGCAGCCGAATCGTGAGCGTGAGGCCCTTACCTTCTTTGCTTTCGATTGACAACTCGCCGCCATGCTCGCGCACAATTCGGCGCACGATCAACAAGCCAAGACCAGTGCCAGATGGTTTCGTCGTGAAATAAGGCTCGAAAACGCGACTCAAGTTTTCTGCCGACATGCCACCGCCGGTATCGACAAATTTGATAAACACATGCGAATCGTCCATGTCGGTGCGGATGCGCAAAATCCCGCGGCGTTTCATGGCTTCGAGACTGTTCTTGATCACGTTGTAAAACGCCTGCTTCATCTGGTCGCGATCGACTTGGATAAGAGGCAGGTCCGAGCGCAGTTCCTGTTCAACAACAATGTCCCGCTCCTCAATTTGCGAAGCAAAGAAGCGCACAGCTTCTTGGACAACGACGTTGATATTTTCGGGACGCAGTTGCGGGCGCGTTGGCCGAATGGCGCGCAAAAATTGGGTAACGATGGAATCAAGCCGCGCGATCTCGGAACGCGCGACATCAATTGATTCCTGAAGCTCGTCCCGCGCCGCGCCGTCAAATTTACGGGCCTGCCGCTCCATCAACTGCAAATGAATGTTGAGCGAGTTGAGCGGGTTGCCGATTTCGTGTGCGACCCCGGCCGCGAGCAGCGTCAGCGCATTCAGCCGTTCGGACTCGATTGTCTGCCTCTCCGTGCGCCGGCTCTCAGTGATGTCGCGCAAAATCATCGCGTGACCGACGCGCTCAGTTACAGATGTTGCCGAGGTCGGCTTGTCCGCTGTAGCTTCACCGGAGGCGGATGACCCGGGCACGCTGGAATCACCTATTCCAGTTCCAGATTCGCGGTCTTCTATCACCAACGGCACGATATAAAAATTGATGAAGCGATTCGCCGGATAAAAAATTTCCATGTCGCGACTGACCGGCCCGCCGCTCTGCGTCAAGGATTCCCAATCGAGGCCGCGCACGCGCTCGTCGAGTCGTTTGCCAATCGAATCGCCGGCATCAATTCCGAACAAACTGCACGCGGCATCGTTGAGGTAAGTGATCCTTCCTTTCGAATCGGTAACAATGATTCCTTCCTGTATGGCGTTGAAGACGGTTTCGAGAAAGCCTTTCTCTTGTGCGAGACGCAGAAAATAATTCTGCACTTCTTCCGGGCCAATCCGCCCGAGTCGCTCGATTAGCTTTTCAAGAAAACCTGCCTTCACAAAGGTCCTCCTCTGTTAAAATGGCTGGAATTTTGACTCGTTACAACGCAAGCGCCTTCACCGAACTAGCGACTCAACCTTTTCTGGTACGCCTGGCACTTCCACCGTCAGCATTTCCACACGCAGATAATTCAGCACCACGGGCGCGAGAATTAACCCAGGAATGCCCATGAGCCGTTCACCAATGATTAGCGCGATCAATGTCAGCCAAGCCGGATTCCGGATGCGGTCTCCGATAATTTTGCTGTTTAATAAATATTCCAGCTTATGAATCACAACAAGAAACAGTAAAGCGATGATCCCCAGCTTCAACGACACCGTCACCGCAATGAACACAATAACGGTGTTGCTTACCAGGTTTCCGACGATGGGCACGAGCCCGCAAACAAATGTGATGGCGATTACCAGCGGCGTGTAAGGCAAATGAACGGCGATGGCAAAAAACCCCGTCAGTACGGTGTTGATCAATGAGATCGCGATCTGCGCCCCCATGACGGTGGCGAAACTGCGGTAAAAATCGCGAAACCGTCTCGAGACTTCGTCGCAGGAAATGGAATAGAGATTGTTCTTCAGTGCGTGCGCGCTGCGGTGCGGATCGAGGCCGGTTTTTAAAAACAGACCGGCCGCCGCAATGATGGCGATAATGCTGAAAACCAATGCAGCCGTCACGGTGCGGGCAAAGTTCGCAACGTTTCGAAAATAATGAGCTTCCTGGCGAAGTGTGTCGATAACGACCGCTTTGAGACTCTCAAAATCCGTGAAAGGCAATTCGATCTGGCTCTGTTGCGCCCACGCAGTGGCTGATGGAATGGATGTATCCGCGACGTCGGGCAACGCGAGAATTGCAACGCGGGTAAAATACACCGCGCCGGCGGCAATCGCTGCCACTAGGAGAACAAATAGAAACAAGGCAACCCATTTTCTCTTTGTCAGCGAAAAAAACTGGCGGAGCGCAAAATAAGAAAAGAACATTGCCAACAGCGGCGCCCCCAGATGCAAGAGCCCGGCGAGAATCAGCACGAAAGCGAGTACGGCGTAGGAAAGTCGAGAGGGCGTGATCATGTCGCTCCGTTCGTTCTTTAACTTCGCCCCCAGCCCAAGTTGTCAACTCGCGCAAGCTTTCGGAGTCAACTGCTCGGAGCGGACTCGCTCCCCGAATACGAATCAGCGCTTGGCTGTGTCGGTTGGAGCTGGCTGGCCGGTTTCGACTTCGGCGCGTTCCTTCAACGCGGCCTTGCGCGAAAGTTTTACGCGGCCTTTATCATCAATCCCAATGCACTTGACCCAAATAATATCCCCGACTTTGGCAACGTCCTCGGTCCGTTTGACACGGAAATCCGCCAGCTCAGAAATGTGCACGAGTCCTTCCCTGCCTGGCAAAACTTCCACAAATGCGCCGAATTCTTTCGTGGAGACTACACGGCCCTGATAGGTCTGACCGATCTCGATCTCGCGGGTCATGCCGCCGATAATTTCTTTCGCGCGCGCCATGCTTTCGCCGCTGGTCGCGTAGATGTGTACGGAGCCATCATCTTCGATATTAATCTCAGCACCGGTCTCCGCGACGATCCCCTTGATAGTCTTCCCGCCGGGGCCGATGAGCGCGCCGATCTTCTCGGGATTGATTTTTATCGTCTCGATTCGGGGCGCGTATTTCGATAACTCCGGTCGCGGCTTGTCCAGCGCGCTGCGCATGATGTCGAGAATTTTCGTGCGCGCTTCCTTTGCCCGTTGGATCGCTTGCGCCATGATCTTGTGACTAATGCCGGGGAGCTTCAGATCGAGCTGAAAACCGGTGACGCCTGCGTCTGTTCCACAAAGCTTGAAGTCCATGTCGCCAAAGTGATCTTCCGAACCGATGATGTCGGTCAGCAATTCGTAGCGTTTTATTTCCCGATCCTCGCCATGCTCAGTCACCAGTCCGACTGAGATTCCCGCAACCGGGGTTTTGATCGGCACGCCGGCATCCATGAGCGCGAGTGTTCCTGCACACACGCTGGCCATTGACGTCGAGCCGTTGGATTCCATGATCTCGCTCGAGACACGGATCGCGTAACGAAATTCTTCTTCGCTCGGCACCAGCGGCTCGAGCGAACGTTCCGCCAGCGCGCCGTGACCGATCTCGCGGCGGCCCGGCCCGCCAGTACGTCCCGTTTCACCTACGCTGAAGGGAGGGAAATTGTAATGTAAAATGAAACGTTTCGATTGTTCGCCTCCGCCGTAAGCATCGAGCATCTGCGCTTCTTCAATCGGCGCAAGCGTCGTCAGCGCCAATGCCTGAGTCTCGCCCCGCTGGAAAACGGCCGAGCCATGCGCGCGCGGCAGCACGCCCACTTCGCAGGTAATTGGGCGCAATTCCTGATAGCCGCGACCGTCCACGCGTTTCTGCCGATCCAGGATGGTGATTCGAAACGCTTTCTTTTGCACGTAGTCGAATGCCTGTGAAATCGAAAAGGGATCGGCGTCCGGATATTTTTCCAAGATCGACTTTTTCACTTCCTCGCGCAGCGCCTCGATCGCCTTTGCGCGCGCCACCTTGCCTTCGCTATAAAGCGCGCTTTCGATTCGGTCGCCGACCACTTGGTAAGCGATCTCGAGCAACTCCTGTTTGATTTGTAAGAGCGGCATCTCGCGTTTCGGCTTTCCGATTTGCGAGGCAAGCTCCTTTTGAATGCGGATCATCTCACGCGCCTGCTCCTGCGCGAACTCGAGTGCTTTCACGAAATCGTCTTCTGGCACTTCATTGGCCGCTCCTTCGATCATGATGATGTCGTTTTCAGTGCCGACGTAAACCAAGTCGAGATTGCTCTGCGCCCGCTCGGCGTGCGTCGGGTTGGCAATGAACTGGCTGTTCACGCGACCGATGCGCACCGCGCCGATCGGACCGGCGAACGGGATGTCCGAAACGCAGAGCGCGGCCGAAGCGCCGTTTAAAGCGAGGATGTCAGGATCATTCTCGCCGTCGGCGCTGAGCAAGATCGAAATGATTTGTGTATCGTAAAAATATCCTTGCGGGAAGAGCGGCCGAAGGGGCCGGTCGATCATGCGCGAAGTGAGCGTTTCCTTTTCCGTAGGGCGCCCTTCGCGTTTGAAATAGCCACCGGGAAATTTTCCTGCCGCCGCGGCTTTTTCACGATAATCAACCGTGAGCGGAAAAAAATCCTGACCTTCTTTGATGATTGTGGCTGAAACGGCGCTAACCAGCACCACTGTCTCTCCGCAGGAGACGATAACCGCGCCGTCGGCGAGTCGGGCGATCTTGCCTGTTTCGATGGAGATTGGATTGGCCCCGATTTGGGCCGTGACCTTTTGTTGCATTTTACTTTCCTGGATGTGCGAGTTCCAGGCCGGTCACCCTGACTGTAGGTTTTAAATTCGGATGAGGATCGCTCGCCGCGAGCCTCACGGTTCGAAACTAAAACCTAAAATCCAAGGTGATTCGTTCGGCCTGGACTGCTGATTATTGTTATGTCTTCTTCTATTTTCTCTTTGACTTTGAACAGCTAAACAGTTGGCTTGCCAGCCTTCTCAGAATCCTCGCGCGCCTCACTTGCGCAGGTTCAACGTCTCAATCAGCTTTTTATAGCGATCGACTTTCGTCTTACTCAAATAATCGAGCAAACTCCGGCGTTGCGCGACCATCTTGAGAAGTCCGCGCCGTGAAGAGTGATCTTTCCGATTCGTCTTCAGGTGCTCGGTCAAATGCTCGATCCTGCGCGTGAGAAGTGCGATCTGCACATCTGCGCTGCCGGTATCGCTCTCATGCAGTTGGAACTGCTTGAGATTCAACGTCTGCGTGTTCTCTGCCATTCGGAGGTGGCTATTCTAAGCGAAGAACGCATTTTCGCAACCTGCCACGATCGCGCTTCGGCATTCGACTCAAGAAACCGGACTGCGACGCAAATCCCGGCAGCAGACGATTGGGACTTTTACTTTTCCATTCCAAGTGTTTCCTGATCCAAAACATTCAAAGCTCGCGTGTAAATGGCTTTGGCATCTTCGTGAGAGTTTCCGACGGCCGTCAGCCCCATTCTTCCCAGCTCGCCCAGCGCACTCATCATGTGAAACACCACGCCAGTCTGGCGGGTTTGATCGAAGTGCAGGTTGTACCGCACCACGATGTCGAAAAGGTCGTCAGGCGTCAGCGTGCGATAATGAGGCGACTCGACGTGATCGCTGGCGACAAAAAACTTTTGCTGTCCGCTGGGAGCAGTAAAAATCGCCGTATTCGGATCGTACGTGCCGTCTGTAAGAAATTGCAGAGTCAAAAATGGATGAGTCGTCCCGCCTTTTCTTAAATTGATCTCGATGGCATATGGATCCCATTTCCCATTTGAACGCACCACGACGAAATCCAGGGCGAAACGGCCAATCACTCCTTCTTTGGCAAGCCGCCTGCCGACTTTCGCCGCTTCCCGCGTAATGAGCGAGGCATAGCCCGTGTCGGCTGGGAAGACGCAGCCGAGGTAACTTTGCCCGGATGGGCCGCCCAGTAGTTGATCGTGTGTGGAGAGTAACTCCACGTTACCCAGCGGAGTGACGCGAAGTTGGACACTGGGACTTCTGAATTCATCGCCCATGATTCGTTCTTCGACAATTCCCTTCCGCTCTTTCAATTTGTTGATGTAGTTGTCGTAGGTCGTTCCCTTCAATTCGAACTGCATCGCCCGGAGGCGGTCCGCTATTGCAGCTCGCTCACGGCCGGGATCAGCAATCCCGGCTACAGACGGAAGGTTAGTCAGATCGACAACTGCGTTCCCCTCACCCGAGACGCCTTCATTGAGTTTTACCAGAACTTGTCGCATCGAAGGCTTCTTGGCCCGCATTTCCATGATGGCCTCAATCGCTTCATCCGCGCTACCGACGTTCTCGTAGCCCAGAGGATGCGGTACGCCCTCCTCTTGAAAAATCTTCCGGCATCCGCTCTTCGTTCCCAGCGGAAAGAACTTGGGATCGGCGCCGTACATTGGGATGCCCAGCCGCAGCGCTAATTCTTTTTCCCGTCGGGTTGTGTTGAAGGGAACAAGGTGGGCGCGATCTGGATCCATTATTAAAGAACGTATTCGCTCGAGCAGGCGTGGCCGCTCGAGCAGTTTGTCGCTCAGCGGACGCACTGAACCGTCAAGTGGCGAGGGCAAAAACAGGCGCTGACGCGCGTGACTCGGGATGACGCCCGGCAAGAGAGCGAGGTAGTAGTCGATAATGCTTGGCAGAATCGCTTGCGAAGTGACGTAGATCAGCCGGGCCCGCGGCTGACGCAGCAGAAGAAGAAGGAACAGATAGCGTTCTTCATACGCTTGCACGACTGCACCCGCGCCCGCCAGTTCGACGGACATCGATGGCACTACAACAATCGTTTGCGGATCCTGATTGAAAGCTTCGATCGATTTCCACAGCGGCACGAGCTTCTTTTGCAACCGATCGAACTGCTCCTGTGAGTTGTAGCCGGGATCGATGATCCCGGATGCGTGAGCAGTTGGTTCAGACATAGACGAATATTAGTCCAAGTCTTTGTTGAAGGTGAAATAAATTATAGGCGGTATCCTGGCGTTTATAGCCGTCGATTGGCGATCCCGACCGGACACAGCTATGATTGGTACCTAGCCGCGATCAACGATCTCAGCTACAACCACGTCGCACCGCTCAGGCGAATATCCGCGCAGGACGCGACCCCCTGAATCGCGCCCTCCCACTGCTATCTCACGTAACGCCCGTGCTCTATTTTTTGTGCGGCTTGGGCGTCGGAGTCGGCGTAGGTGCGGCACATGCGACATTGCCCACCACGGCGTACGTCGCCGCGGGATGACCGTTGTCCCTTTGTCCTTTAACGAACGTATGGTCAACTAACAATGTCGAACGCTCCAAGTTCTGAGTCTGGCTGGTATCGCCGGTGAATGTTCGCCCATTAACCGCTCCGAGCAGGTCGCCCGGCTGTGGATTCCCAACCGCGGATTTCGGTACGATCATGGTGATTGTGCCGTCCGCGTTAAAGCTGCTTCCAGGCAACGCTCCTATTGGAGTTTCGGTCGGAACACCAATAACTAATCCAACGACCGCGGTAGCGATAGTTCCATAGTCAAAAGTGACAGCGCCATTCGAATCCGTTCTCATGCCCGCGTAGAATTGTTCGGCTGCCGGATCGTACGATTGCGCCGCATACGAGTTCCAGACAATCCTCCATCTACTATTAGGAGGCACTGAGCTAAGACTGGTCACCTTCACCTTGAACACTAGGTTGCTTGTTCCTGGAGGCTCAGCAGCAGAAATGTAGTCAATAGCTAGCGAGTCAGGGG
>QHNV01000260.1 GCA_003218535.1 Verrucomicrobiota bacterium | reverse complement strand
ATCGGCGACTTAAGGATCGACATAAGGGTGGGAAGTTGAGAGAAGAGGCGGCTCGATGAACAAAACCCCACTGTCAATCTTAGCGGTACTGTGCGCGTCTCTGGCAATGGCCGATGACTTCAAGACGACTGATGGGAAAGAGTACAAGAACGTCAAGGTGAGTCGTGTCGAGCCGGACGGGATCGTAGTAATCACTAAAAGCGGGATTTCCAAGCTCTACTTCACCGAGCTGCCTAAAGACGTTCAGGAGCGGTTTAACTACGATCCTGAAAAGGCCGCCGCCGCATATGCGGCGAAAGTCGCCGCCGCTCAGCAGGCAGAAGAACTCAAGAAGCAGCGAAGAGCTGCATATCAGGCAAGGGAAAGGCAGTGGGCAGAACAATACGCCGGGGAGCAGAACATCAAGGCTCTCACGGATCGCATTGGCAAGCTGCAGCAACAAGAAGACAATTTGCTCGCAGAAATTGGGCAAATAGACAGTGCACGAGAGACTGCACGACGCATGTGGCTTTCGGGGACAACGCAAGGGTACTACACAGATCCACGAGAAGCGCAGCTACCTCTGCTTCGGCAGCGTTTAGACAACGTGCGTGCTGACAGGGAGCGAGTGAGACAGGAATTACAACAAGCGCAGCGTCAGCCCTAGATACGCCCGCTGGGCGATACCGCAAAAGCATCGAATTGAAGTACTGGGAAATCATCGCCGACAATCTCGGCAAAGCCGGATGGAGTTGGGGCTGCGTCTCAGCGGTGGATTTGCGACTCGATTATCGGATTTGCGAAGTCGAGCAGGGATGGTCATTGCGTTGACGGGCTGCGGTAGCGGGCGTACGCTTAGGCCTTGGCGAATGAAGGCGGTGGAAGCACCCAACGAAACGCGAAAGCGTCACCGGTGCAGAGTGCATAGCGGCTATCTCGCCACCACCCCGTTCGCCTTCCGGAATTAAAATGCTTATCAGGAGGAACGCAAAATGCCTATCAAGAAATCGGAGAAGACTGCCAGTCCAGCGAACATCAAGAAAGAACTTGAGGCCTTTACCGGCCACAAGATCGACTTCAGCGCGGAGCAACTCATCAAGGTTTTAAGGTACCCTATTGGTGCCTATGACTACACCGACGGGAGTGCTGCGTGGAGGTCGATCATCATCTTTCCGGGTAAGAGCTGTAGTGACGCCACCCTGCTCGATGTGAGCGGCGTCTCATTTACCGAGGCCGATGGGACACGAGCATTCCTGCTCAGCGATTTCGTGTGTCTTCCCCAATTGCGTTCGCTCGCAGAACCAATCAATGTGCTTGCAACCGCCCGCTCGACAACTCCATTTTTCGTTACCACAGCACACGCGCTGGTCAACAATGGAACCGACGTACAAATAACGATCTTCGCCTGGGACGCCAAGGGGGCTCCGGCGCCTAATGTTACTTTCGACTGGCGTTGTCGAGTGGTTTCTAACCAAATCATCGTCTGACAATCTCATCAAAGCCGGTTGGAGTTGGGGGCTGTGTCGCAGACGTGGATTCTCACGGGCGAACAATCTTCGTTGCGGACGCGGATCGCGACGACGGAAAGCGGTTTGTCGCGCGTGCGCAGGGAAAGCTGACTGCGTTTGTGGAATTGGAAGCGGCGATTCGCAGCTAAAGTTGATTCGCGAACGCTTCAATCAAGCGGCGCGCGATTTTTCGAGCTTCGTCGAGTTCGTCCACGGTCGCGTGACGCAGTTCAGAATGCCTGCCGCGATGCCGTCCTTCTTTCATTGCGGAACGCGCGAGCTTTGGGATGAGAGAATCGATAAATTCGGTATGCGCTGCGATGCCCTCGGCCTTGGTGTCCTGCACGATGGCTCCAGAAGCGTTACGGATGTTAAAGTCGCCTTTGCCGACCGCGCATAGAACTTCACCACCCTGCGCACTGACTGAGATTGCCTTCGTTCCGTCCGAATGGTGTTGATAAACGCTCGCAGCATTAAGCGTAAACGGCCTATGTACCGAGACCTGCTGAAGCCGGAAAACACGTTCAACGTCTTGGGTAATTCGTTTGTGCAGTCCGGCATCAATAGGATCCGATAGCGTGAGGAGCGTCACGAGGACGGTACCACCATCGGCGACAAGCGTGTAATCATCCGTCTGCGAGCGATATTGAGCTTCGAAGAAATCGGGAGGGCTGTATTGCCAATTCAATTCGGTTTTCGTGGTCGCCACGGGTAATCGAGTCTCTTTACGGCTCTTTGAACTCGCCCTTGTGCTCGTGCGCTTCGATCACGTTGCCAGCTTCATCGTAAACGCGGATCACCGCATTGTGTGATCGACTGCGATGTTTGGCGTAACCGATTGCATGGTTGACCGCGTTTTGCCCGGCATACCACAGCCCGCCGAACGGCAGCGCATCGGAAATCAGATCGACGCCGCGATCATCTTTCGGTAAGCGCCTATTTCAAGCTAACGCCGTGCCCAGGACCGTTTTCATGCGATACAGGAGTTGACACGACAACCATCTTCTACTGAGAATTGTGAACTTCCACTGGCTAAAATCTATGAAAACTCCTCGCTCGATCATTTTTTCTTTTGCACTTTTGATCCTCGTTCTAACGCTGGTCTCTTGCGCGAGTGCACCCGAGACGACCACGACCACAACGCGTCAGACTACTTTAGTGGCGCCGCCTCCACCAAGCAACGTACCGCAGGCCTACTCCGGGGCTATGCATTGATAGCAGCCTTCACGCTTTACCGAGACGGCGCGATGATCTCTACGCGGCGAACTTCGTAAATGTGCAGAGAATGCATAATGGTTGCTATCAGGGACGGGCAATTGAAAAACCTCGACGTAAGTCAGCGATTCAGTCCAAGAATTGCGTATGAAGAAACAATTCATTCTTTCTTGTGCGACGTTGATCGCGATTGCTCCGGTGTGCTTCTCTCGGGCGAGTCCGGCGAAGCCAGCTAAATCGGCTTCGAACGAAACCGCGATAACTGATTTGGGAAAAGTCCTGCCGTCTGGCAGTCAAGGGCGTTTCTAACGCGATGCTCGGCGACGGAAAGTGTTAGGTTGTGCGTGTGCATGAAAAGCTGATCGCGTTTTTGGAACTCGAATGGGCGATTCGAGCTTGACACGAAAGGCCGCCGAACATATCACCTCCGCAGAAATAGAATTGAAATTGGAAATTCAAGCTAAGGAGACGCATCATGTTCGCCGTCATTCGTCACTATCACTTTGATCCAAAGGACAGTGCAGAGATCGACCGCCGGGTACGCGAGGACTTCGTGCCAATCGTCAAGAAGGCGAAGGGGTTTGTCCGCTACTATTGGCTTGATACTGGTAAGGGCGAAGGCGCGTCCGTCAGCGTCTTTGGGGATAAAGCTGGTGCTGATGAGTCGGTGCATCTAGCTGCCGACTACGTACAAGAGCATCTGTCTAAACTTATCACTCAGAAACCCGAGATTATCGAAGGGCCGATCAAGGCTCACGATTGAGCGCTGACAATCTCAGCCAAGCCGGTTGGAGTTGGGGGCTGTGTCGCAGGCGTGGATTCTCGCGGGCGCATAATCTGGATTGCTGCGCACATCGCGCTGACGGAAAGCGTTTCGTTGTGCGTCCGGATGAAAAGCTGACTGGGTTTGTCGAACTAGAATCGGCGATTCGCGCAGTCACTTCGTAAAAGCAAAACGACTAACTGCGGCGACCCGCTGCTATGAAAAACGCGGCAGCGGCGGCGGCTAGTAGAGCAGCTATCTGCATTTGCAGAATAAGGAGCCGTCGGAACGCGGTTGTGTTGACCATAACTAAGTTCCGGACTGGCACGGTTGGCGTGAATCGTCTAAGCTCCCCGCGTGCACGTGACCCCAGGCGTCATTGAAGATTCGCCGAGCACGCCGGGATTCGTGCGGTCCGCAGCGCGCGTCTCCTACTCAGGGTCGTCCGTCCAGCCAGAAGAATATTGGTACGAATTGCCGGCCGCCTACGCTTCCGATCTCGCCCTCAATGGCAACCCGTGGTTAGCCGC
>QHNV01000116.1 GCA_003218535.1 Verrucomicrobiota bacterium | reverse complement strand
ACCGCACTCCGTTCGATGTGCCCGAAGGCGAATCGGAAATCGTCGCCGGGCACATGACCGAGTATTCAGGATTCAAATACGCCATATTTTTTATGGCTGAATACATTGGGATGTTCGCCGTCAGCGGGCTTGCCGCGACTTTGTTTCTGGGCGGCTGGCATGCGCCTGCGCGCGTGCTCGAAATTATTCCCTCCTACGTGTGGTTCTTCGTAAAACTGAGCGCGCTGCTTTTTGTTTACATCTGGATCCGCGGAACACTCCCACGCACACGCATCGATCAAATGATGAATGTCGCCTGGAAATTCATGTTGCCGATGGCTTTCACCTGTGTCATCGCCGCTGCCGTTTGGCATTATGCCGGGCGCGGCTTGCGTGGGTGGCTGTGGTCGCTCGTAGTGATTGCTATTGTTTACACTGCTCTGTCGATCTTGCTCGACACGCGGAGGAAGTTCGCGCCGCGCGTTTATCGCTTCGCTGAATGAATACAGGGGCTAGACCTTTCTTTTTCCCGTTTGATTGTGGCGGCTGTTGCAGGGCAAGCGCTCCGCTCGCCGAATCATTGCACCGGGCAGGCGATGCGCCCCGCCCTAGGATTTGGTTATTGAAAACTTTCGTTCACTGAATGAACAGCGCCGCATTTATCATCATCGCCATTCTGACGCTTGGCGCTGCGCTGGCGGCTGCGACGCTGCAAAAACTGATGCACGCCGCGCTGAGTTTCGCCGGCGCATTTGTCGGTGTCGCGGCGCTTTTCTTTCTGCTGGGCGCTGAATTTGTCGGCCTGGTGCTAGTGTTCATTTATATCGGGGCCGTCGCGGTGTTGATCGTTTTTACAATTCTTCTGACGCGTCGCGATGTTGGAAAAGATCGTGGCTTCAATTGGAGCGGCGTAGCCATCGCTGTCGCTGTGTTTAGCGGTTTGACCTGGTCGATTCTAAAGACGCAATCGCTTTCAATCATCGCTCCTCACATTCGTGCGCTCACGGTCAAACGAGTTGGTGAAGCACTAATGACCAGTTACGTGTGGCCTTTGCAATGCGTCGGGCTTCTGCTAACCGCCGCGCTGATCGGTGCGCTGGTTCTGGTTATGGAGGAGAAACGATGACGCGCGGAGCGCCCGCCTGGGTAGCGCGCGCGTCCTCGCGATCGCGGACTTTCCTTATGCTTTCTCCATGCCCAGCGCTTGCGAAATTCAAAGAAGAGATCGTTTCGGCGCGACGCCGAAACCAGCGCGCGGGACGCGTGCGCTCCCCAATCCAATTCGCGCCGCGATGACGCCCACGCTTCAAATCTTCCTCATCGTATCCGGGGCATTGTTTTCCATCGGCCTTCTTGCCGCGCTCAGTCGCCGTCATGCCATTTTCATTCTCATCGGGATCGAGATGATGTTGGCGGCGGCGAACTTGAACTTTATCGCCTTCTGGCGATTTGGTCCGCAGCATCAACCGCCTACGGGCGTGATGATCGCAATCTTTTCCATCGCGATTGCTGCGGCAGAAGCCGCCGTCGGCCTTGCAATGGTCATTGCCGTTTACCGTCACTACCACACGACGAATGTCGATCAACTTGATCAGCTTAGAGGATGAGTTCCTGGATCGTCACTAATCTCTGGCTGATCCCGGCGCTGCCTTTCGCGGCGTCGCTCGTAATTTTGAGTTTGTCGAATGTGCGCCGGAAAAGCGCAGCTGCGCTCGCTGTCATTGGGCAGTTGCTTGCCCTCGCGTTCTCGATCTTGGCTTTTTTGCCCACTCTGCAAACGCATGGCTTCCGTGTGGTTCAGAATTTCAACTGGTTCACTTTCGGCGAACAAACGTTACGGCTCGGATTTATTCTCGATCCGCTCGCCGCCGCGATGCTGATGATGATCGCCCTGGTTGGTCTTTGTATTTTCGTCTTCAGTGTCGGCTACATGGCTGAGGACAGGAACTTCGTTCGGTTCTTTGCTTATCTCTCCTTTTTCTCTGGCGCGATGCTCGGCCTCGTTATCGCGAATAGTTTGGTTTTGCTTTTTATTTTCTGGGAACTGGTGGGGCTTGCGTCGTATCTGCTGATCGGGTTCTGGATCGAGCGACCGAGCGCGGCGGCTGCCGCAAAGAAGGCGTTCGTCACTACGCGCATCGGCGACATGGGATTTTTTCTCGGCATGCTCTGGCTGTACAATCGCAGCGGCACACTTCTTTTTTACGATGGCGGCAACGGTTGCCTCGAAAGCGCTGGTCTCGCCATGCTGGGCGCGAGTCCCGCAGTCGCGGGATTCATCGCGCTGCTAATCTTCTGCGGCGCGGCTGGTAAATCGGGGCAATTCCCGCTGCACGTCTGGTTGCCGGACGCGATGGAAGGTCCGACGCCGGTCAGCGCGCTGATCCACGCGGCAACGATGGTGGCCGCCGGCGTGTTTCTCGTTGCTCGCGTGTATCCACTGTTCTCGTTAGGCGCAATCAATGGCGTGACGCCGTCGCTCACTGTAGTTGTATGGATCGGTGTAACCACGGCGCTTATGGCTGCGCTCATTGCAGTCGCGCAGGCGGACATCAAACGCATCCTGGCGTATTCGACCGTGTCGCAACTTGGTCTGATGATGGTTTCGTTAGGCGTTGGCGGCGTTGCGGCCGGCATAATGCATCTGCTCGCCCACGGTTTTTTCAAAGCGCTCTTATTTCTTGGCTCTGGCTCTGTAATTCACGGGTGCCATGGAGAACACGACATTCGCAAAATGGGCGGCCTGCGGCGGCCCATGCCCGTCACGTTCGTGACGTACGCAATCGGGATGATGGCGCTCAGTGGCGTCCCGTTCTTTTTTTCCGGCGGCTGGACAAAGGAAGAAATTCTTCATGCGACGGCGCACTGGCCGCGATCGCATGCGACATATTACCTGATGCTGGCGGGAGTCGTTCTCACCGCGCTCTACATGACGCGGCAAATCATTTACGTCTTTTTCGGGAACTCACGCTCTGCATCCGAGCGCGTCCACGAAAGCCCGCGAGTAATGACGACGCCTCTGATCGTGCTCGCGATCTGCGCGATTTTCTTCAGCGTGCTTCTCACGCCCGCATGGCCATGGCTGCATACGTATCTCACGGGCGAATCTGCGCAGTTCGAACTCGTGCGCCTGATTCAGCCGATGTTCTTTGTCTCGCTCGTGCTCGTTGGTGCCGGTATCGGGTTCGGGATCTGGATGTATCGCAACGCTGGTGCACCAGAACGTAATCGGCCGGCTGAGATCGATCCACTCGAATACGCGCAGCCAGCTTTGTTTCGATTCCTCGCGAACAAAATGTGGATCGACGAACTTTATAATCGCACAGTCGTCGCCTTCAGTTGGATGGCCGCGCATTTGTCCGACTGGATGGATCGCTATTTTTGGGATGGCCTCGTGCGCGGCTTCGGCGCAATCGGCCAACTGTTTGCCATCTTCACAACCAGCGTCGACGAACGCGGTATCAATGCCGGAGTCGATGAAACCACCGCCGGCGCGCGCAGTCTGGGCCGCGTGATGTCCACAGCCCATTCGGGACAAATCCAAACGTACCTTGGCGTGGTCGCCATTGGCATGCTAGCGCTGCTCCTTCTTTACGCATGGTTGGCTTGATCACGGCGATTATTTTCGTTCCGCTTCTTGGCGCGCTCGCGGTCTGCACCTGGCCACAAAAAAATGGCCGGCCGATCGCGCTCATGTTTAACGTCATCTCCGCTGCATGCGCTCTCGGACTATGGTGGAAGTTCGACACCGCCGCGACCGAGCTTCAATTCGTCGAACGCCACGAGTGGATTCCCGCGATCAACGCCGAATATCTCGTGGGTGTCGATGGCCTGAGCCTCCTGCTCGTGTTGCTCACGTCGCTGATCATCCCGTTCGCGTTTCTTGCGCGACCGCTGCCAGGCGGTCGGGGGTTCTATGCGACCATGCTGGTAATGCAGTCCGCCCTCTACGGGACGTTCACGGCACAGAATTTTGTCCTCTGGTTTTTGTTCTATGAAATGAGTCTGATCCCGGCGTTTCTGCTGATCAAAATCTGGGGCGGCGAAAATCGCGATCGCGCCGCGACAAAGTTTTTCCTCTACACATTCTTCGGCAGCGTGGGGATGTTGCTTTCGTTTCTCGGGATTTATTTCGCCAAGGGCACTTTTGATTTCACAACACTCGCGAGCCTGGGAAAACATGGGCTGCTCACCGGCAGGCTCGCCTGGCTGGCCTTTGCGGGAATTTTTGTCGGATTAGCAGTAAAAGTCCCGCTATTTCCGTTTCACACCTGGCTGCCGGACGCCTATCAAACCGCGCCCACTGGCGTATCGATGGTGCTAACAGGCGTACTCTCGAAAATGGGAGTTTATGGCTTCGTGCGCCTTCTGATCCCGCTATTCCCCAACCAAATCAAGATCGTCGGACCATGGCTCCTGGTGCTGGCAGTCTGTTCGATTGTCTTCGCTCCATTGGCTGCGTGGGCACAGCGTGATTTGAAACGAATGGTTGCCTATCTTTCGATCAATCATCTCGGCTATTGCATGCTTGGTCTGTTTGCGGTAGCTGCCTCGCCCGTCGTTGCCGCCGAGATCGACATGCATGCAGCGCTAAGCGGGGTCTTCATGCAAATCTTCAACCATGGAATTACAGCCGCTGCACTGTTTTACTTCGTCGGCTTGCTTGAACAAAGGTCCGGCAGCCGCCGGAGCGTCGACGACTTCGGTGGGCTAATGCAACGGACGCCGCTTCTCTGCGGATGGATGAGCGTCGCCATGTTTTCCTCGCTCGGTTTACCTGGATTAAACGGATTCATTGGGGAGTTTCTGATTTTCAAAGGTTCCTTCGCGGTCGCGGCCGCATTCACCGCCATTGCAGTAATCGGTCTTCTCATTACCGCCATCGTTTTTGCGCGAGCGATGCAATCCCTTTTCAGCGGGCCGTTGGCAGAAAGTTGCAGCGCATTTCCAGATCTCTTGCGAAAGGAAAAACTTGTCGTGGTTCCTGTGACATTGTTGATGTTCGTCATCGGCATCGCGCCGCAATTCATGTTCAACATCTTCAACACAACCGTTGTTCAAATGTCGCGACTGCTTAGTTGAGATTTATCCCGAATGAGCAGAGAGAGACTATTTCGATCGAACGCATCTCGCATAGGACTTCTGAATTTGCAAAAAGGGTATTGCTCGAACGCGATGTAGCGATGCGCTTACGGGGACCAGATTTCGCCGTTAACACTAAGTAGCGAAGAGATCGAGAGGACATCAGAACCTGTGACGTCTCGTCGGCTTTCGCTTTTGGCCAGAAGACGCAGGGCGTGACCTTAAGCGAATGTGGTGGCCGGAGACCCCCGCTACAGAAAAACTTGTTAGGAGGAAACGGTTACCCCACCGAGCCTTCCATCTCCAGCTCGATCAGCCGCTTGAGCTCGACGCTGTATTCCATCGGGAATTGGCGGACGAGATCGTTCACGAAACCGTTCACGCTCAAACTCATCGCCTGCGCCTCACTGAGACCGCGCTGTTGCATGTAGAAAATTTGCTCCGCGCTCACCTGGCTGACACTGGCTTCGTGTTGAACTGCATTGCCTGTGCCGCGCACCGTAATAGCAGGATACGTGTCGGTTCGCGACGTCGCGTTGATGAGAAGCGCGTCGCATTCGGTGTTGTTTTTGCAATGCTTCAGATGCTTCGGCACGTGGACCAGTCCGCGGTAAGTAGCGCGACCTTTACCGATCGAGATCGATTTCGAGATAATGTTGCTGGTCGTTTCATCTGCGGCGTGAATCATTTTCGCGCCGGTATCCTGATGCTGACCGTCGTTGGCGAGGGCGATGGAGAGAACTTCGCCACGGGCTTTGCGACCTTTCATGATCACACTAGGATATTTCATCGTGAGACGAGAGCCGATGTTGCAATCGATCCATTTCACTTCGGCGTTTTCCTGGGCCAGACCGCGTTTGGTGACCAGATTGAAAACATTCGACGCCCAGTTCTGCACCGTGATGTACTGAATCTTCGCGCCTTTCAGCGCGACGAGTTCTACGACAGCGCTGTGCAATGTCGGAGTGTTAAACTTTGGCGCCGTGCACCCCTCCATGTAAGTCACTTCGGATCCTTCATCCGCGATGATCAGGGTGCGCTCGAACTGGCCGAAATTTTCAGCGTTGATCCTGAAATACGCCTGGAGCGGGTGCTTCACTTTCACTCCGGGTGGGACATAAATAAACGATCCGCCGCTGAACACAGCAGAGTTCAGCGCGCTAAATTTGTTGTCGGCGATTGGGATGACCTTGCCGAACCATTTCCGGAAAATTTCCGGATAATTCTTCAAGCCCTCTCTTGATCCCACGAAAATGACACCCTGTTCACCGACTGCTTTCTTGATGTTTGAATAGACGGCTTCGCTGTCGAACTGAGCTTCCACGCCCGCGAGGAATTTTCGTTCCTGCTCGGGAATACCGAGCCGCTCGAACGTGCGCTTGATGTCGTCTGGCACTTCTTCCCAGCTGCGCTTCGGTTCAGTGCCCGGGGAGAGATAGTAGCGGATTTTGTCGAAGTCGATTGCTTCCAGATCCTTGCTCGCCCAATGCGTCGGGAGCGGTTTTTCCCAAAATGTCTTCAGGCCCCGCAGACGGTACTCGCGCACCCAATCCGGATCTTCTTTGACGTCTGCGATATAGTGAATGGTTCGCTCGCTCAATCCGATGCCCGCATCGCGCACGTGAGCTTCCGGATAAAAGAAATCTCCTTTGCTCCGATCGATATTGACGGCTGAAGTGTCGGTTTTCATTTCCTTACCTCGTATATGCTGACTCTAATGCGCCTTCCCGTGCCCAATCATAACCTCTCTCTTCGAGCTCCAGAGCGAGCTCTTTTCGCCCACTCCTTACGATTCGCCCTCCTACCATCACATGGACGTAGTCAGGGACGATATAGTTAAGCAGACGTTGATAGTGCGTAATTAACAATATCCCAAGATCTGGGCCGCGCAACGAATTCACCCCGTGCGCAACGGTCTTGAGCGCGTCAATGTCCAGACCGCTATCGGTCTCATCAAGAACAGCGTAGGAAGGCTCGAGCACTGCCAATTGCAAAATTTCGGTGCGCTTTTTTTCGCCACCGGAAAAGCCCTCGTTGACGGAACGCGAAGTAAACGAACGATCCATTCCGAGCAGTTCCATCTTTTCGTAAAGCTTTGCGTAGTAATCGGTCGCCTCGAGCTCTTCGCCCTCGGGCAGGCGCGACTGCAGCGCTGCCCGCAGAAAATTTGCAATCGTCACGCCCGGGATTTCGCTCGGATACTGAAAGGCCATAAACAAGCCGCGCCGCGCCCGTTCATCCGGGTCAAGTTCGAGAAGGTTCTCGCCATCGATCCAGACCTTGCCAGCCGTCACCCGATAATCGGGATGACCGGCCAATACCTTGGCCAGAGTGCTTTTTCCCGAGCCATTTGGCCCCATAAGGGCATGAACCTGGCCGCGCGGAACCCGTAAGCCCAGCCCGCGAACGATCTCCTGATCGCCAACGGCTACATGCAGATTTTCTACTGCTAATTCCTTCATAGGCAGGGATCGCTAATATAAGCTGGTTGAGAAGATTTTGCGAACGGGGATCGAACTTCCGCAAGTCGATTCAGCCGCCCCAGAATATCTGGGGAATTGCACTCTAAATGAAAATCGGCGATCTACAAATCGCAAGATCAGAAGTTACCCCGTGGTGTAACGGTAACACAGCGCCCTTTGGAGGCGTTATTCTTGGTTCGAATCCAAGCGGGGTAGCCACGTAAAAGGCTTGCGCCTCACGTGGCTGCACCACGACTTGGAAATTTGTCAAGATAGTGTCTCAACTGTTGACGCAGGAAGCGTCTTCCACCTCCGCCCTTGAGATACCGTTCCCTCCTCTCGGAATCCTCCCGCTCGGTGTATGCTTCATAGTAGATCAATTTCCAAGGACCCGCGGAATCTGGTCGCAAGCGAAGCGCCGCGTTTGTGCTCCAACAGCCTTCTCTTCTGATCCGTTGAGAAACCGATATAAAAGCCTTCATCCGTGACAGAGTGAAACAAGTAAACGTAGAACATGTGGACAACTAAAGCATCAGATCGCGTGAGGCGAAGCCGTTTTACGCGGTTCGAGTCCAAGCGGGGTAGCGGCTGGCCGACATCACGAAAAATGCTTCGCTCGGCACGGTAAGCTGAGCTAATAACCAGATATTTTCTACATCTATGCCCTTGCTGTATTGCCGATGGCGGATTTTACCTTGGATACGGAGCAACTCAGCGGCGAACTCGAGGTTGAATCATAGCGAGCAAGCTGTTGTGATGGAGCTCGCGCACTAAACCGGGAATTATGGAAGGCACAACTTTTCTCGAATACTACCGGATCCGCACTCACCGTGATGGCGCGCCAATTGAGCTTCGCCGGACTGGCATCGCAATTACTTACGAAGCCATAGACGAAAGGGCCGGAGAAATAGTTGCGCTCAGCACTATCCCGATTGAGGGCCTGGATCCGGCCGCACAGCAGCAGTTCGAAGGGCGCGCGCACGCGCTCCAAAGGCTCCGGCACATCAATATTATCAAGCTTCTAGACTTCGGGCGCGAAGGAGAAAATTTCGTCTGCGTCTCGGATTACCTCCAGGCCGTGACGCTCGCTGAGTGGGTGGGCCGTCATGGCCCGATGGCGGCTGACGCGACACTACGAGTGGCGGAGCAAGTGGTGAGCTTGCTGTCATCGGCCAATTTTCACAAGCTCGCCTATCCAGCCGTTCAACCGTCCAATATAACTGTCGTCTCCGGCGTGACTCCCGAAGGCACCTGGCCGCTGATAAAGTTAACAGACTTGGGATTGCCCGGATTCAGGGCCGAGACCGATGGAACGGAGAAACCGGAAGGAACGGTTACCACCGTGGAGCCGGTCGATTTCGCTTCACAGATTTATTTTCTGGGCGCGACCATGTACTTTCTGCTTTCAGGTTCGGAGCTTTCAACGCCAGTTCGCCCTCGCCAGTTAAAAGTATTTCCAAAACCATTGCGGGCTTTGCTCTCACAAATGTTGCGTCGCAAGCCTGATCAACGCCCAAAGGATCCTGTCGCACTCGCGGAAATCATTCGCCAATGCCTGCTAAAAATCGAACGCCGGCAGAAGCTCGCCCGCAAACTGGGGATTCCACTCATTGCAAAAAGTCCGCGCATCAAACAGGAACAACCCAGGCGGCTGCGGCGGCTCGCGTTGGCAACCAGCGTCCTTATTGCATTAGCAGTAGTCATCGCGCTATTTCTCTTGCCGCAGCGCATCGCCAGGATTTTGGGGCATCATCGTGAGCCGAAGACAATTGGGGTGCTCGTAGGCGTTCCAGATTCTTCACCAACGCCGGCCGTTCAAAATGCTCCGACCCCGATGAGTCCCGAGGCGGCGCTGGCCCAAGCGGCCCAAACCGCCATGGCATTCGGCCAGCAATCGCAACCGAATGCCTCGACGGCACCGAGTTCAGGTCAGGCGGCGTCGCCAGATGTCCAACGCCAGATGCCTACGGGGCAGACATCCAACGCGCAAGTCGAAACCACCGCAAACCCGGCCAACTCCCCAGGCGAAAGGCCAAATACTGTCGGGGGTTCCGCCGAAAACCCAGTACAAGCTAACGCCGCTCCGCGACCTGCTGATACGAATCAGACGAGTTCGCGGAGTAAAAAGAAGCGCATCGCTTCGACGTCGCAGGGCCGCGCCGGCTCAACGCGTGCTCGGATGATTGGCATCACGTCCGATGGAAAACTAATGTACCGTTTGCCCTCCGGTCGCACCACAATCGTCGCGCCCGACGCTGAGGGACAGGAACCCGTTCCGCCTCGGCACCGCCGCACTCCCATTGAGAGAGATGAGACGTCCATGCCGATGCAACCATTTGAGCCGGACTCTTCGCCTTACGATTAGCCGCTTCGACCCGTGAAACGTCAAGCGGGCGATCCACAATTCTCACGGCGTTGGCTTCGCTAAAGGCGAACTGGTCGGCGCGAGCGTCGGACTTTCCGGCAGGGAACCAGCGGGACTGGGAATTGGAAATGCAAACGTCGGGGACGGCGACACGCTCGGACTTGCCGAAATGACAGGAGACGGCGAGACCAGCGGCGTCGGCGTGGGAGTCGGCGGAGGCGGAATAATATTCTCCCAATGATACAGCGGCAAGGACGCGCCTCCGATTTCTTTCACCAGCGCGCCGCAACGCATCTGTAGTTTATCCAGATTCGGCGGACCGAATGGCTTTTCTGCTGTTCCAGGAAAAATAAGGTACGTCACTTTGAGATCGCTCACCGGTCGATTATACGGCGTGGACAAGGAATTAATTTGTCTCGCGATCCGCAGCGAAGCTTCGCCAACCTTATCGTTAGGCCCAATGTCGCCCACGATTGCCGGGTAAATCGCGTCCCCAAAAACGACCAACGCATAATCTCCCACTTTGACGCCATCCTTTCCTTGCGTGAAAGCGCTGGGAACTACGACGTACGGATCGGTCGCGCCGATCAGGAAACTGAATTTCTTGAGTGTGAAGACTTCCGCTCGCAGTTGCGCGATCGCGCTGCGCAGATCGCGTTTTCGTTCCGGAGTAGTCGTCTTGAGTGCGTACTCGTCTTCAGCACGTTTCAGCTTTTCTTCGGTCCCTGCGAGATACGGATTGGGTGCCCCCGTTTTTTTTGGCCAGCGATAACTCGTTGACGGCTTGAAGTTAGTCGGCGCGCCGGTCCCAATGGGCATGCGGTCCGCATCGGAACCATCGGCATCCACGTCCATGTCAGCCTGGAGCAGGAGCGCTTTGCGATGCGTTTGTGGATGCTGCAACTGCAATACGGTTTGGCAATCGAAAAAATTGTGCCGCGAGAGAAGTTGATCCAGCCGGACAAGATTTTCACGCAACACTCTTAGCTTGGTATCGTAAAGCTGAGCGTAAAGCGGTGAGACAGGATCGGCTGTGACCATCCCTGCCAACCCAGGCAAGAGCGCCGGCAATTGCGGACTAACCTTGGCCAGCTCGTCGATCGTCCGGTTTGGGGAAGGCACTCGTGCCTGCAATTTTAAATCGAGAACGTAACTGTTCGGATCAACCCGTTCCGTAGTCGCGTCGGCCCCCGGAAGCGGCTCGACTGTGGAATGAAGCGTAATCCCGTTGAACAGCTTGCCCGTATCCAATTTTCCAGTGATGACCGGCGGCCG
>QHNV01000115.1 GCA_003218535.1 Verrucomicrobiota bacterium | reverse complement strand
GAATATGATCGGCCAACTCAGCAAGTGGCAGTCAGCGGACGAGCTGTGTCGCGCACTTTCTTTTCAGCCGCGCTTCAGTTTCACGCTGGCCTGGTTGCTGGAGCGTCTCGTCGAGACTGGTTGCGTAATGGTACGATGCGACGGGGATGTGCGCTCGTATCGTTTGCGACATGCACCCTGGCAACCGCAGCTTGAGCGCCTGCGCGCCGTGGGGCTTGAGATCGATCCTGGCAATGCAGCAACGCTAGACTTACTCGATCACGCAGCAGGCCTTTATCCTGCTATCGCCCGCGGCAAACAGCTTGGTGATCAAGGCCTTTTCGGGCCACGAGGAATACCGCTTTGGCTGAACTATTTTGACAACCGCAATTTAACTTATGCGGTGAATAACTGGACAGGGGCAGTGCTCGCCGCGCACCGACTGCTGAGTCATCCTACATTGCGCATTTTGGAAGTCGGCGCGGGCGCGGGCAGCGCCAGTGAAACGCTGCTGCGCTGGTTTGATAAGTGTGGGCTTTTATCAAGGATAAAGAGTTACCTGATCACAGAGCCGAGCGCATTCTTTCGGCGGCGCGCTCAACGCGAACTCTCAAGGCAATATCCGAATCTTCCATTGAAATGGGCGGCGCTCGATCTCAATCTGTCCTGGGCGGCTCAAGGTGTATTTCCCGGCGAATTCGATCTCGTATATGCTGTCAATGTTCTGCATATTTCAGACGATCTCTTGTTTAGTCTGAATCAGGCACGCTCAGCTCTGGTTGCTAATGGCTCGCTCGTGATCGGCGAATGCATCCGACCATATGTTAATCAGCCTATTTATCCGGAGCTAATGTTTCAGATTCTGGAGAGTTTCGCCGAGGTGCAGCTGGATCCTGAGATGCGCCCGAATCCCGGATTTTTGACCGCAGATCAATGGCATCGCGCGTTTACGCGAGCAGGTTTCGACCAAGTCAAAGTTGCTCCGGACATCGATCGTATTCGCGAGATCTATCCGCATTTTTTCGCCGGAGCGATTTGCGGCCAAAATACGGTCGGCAAACCAAGCGATGTCCACTAAAGTTTTGCCCGCGCATCGCTGGGCCGCTTTGCCCGAACGCGGTACACCGACCTCGCTGCGCCTAATCGCATGGATTGCTGCGTACGTCGGACGCCGGGCGGCGAGGATTCTGTTATATCCAATCACGCTTTATTTCGTTGCCAGTAGCCATGGGGCCCGGCGTGTATCCCGCGAATACCTAAAGCGTTTGCGCCAACGGCCGCCACGTTGGTGGCACGTGTTCCGTCATTTTCATTGTTTCGCCGCCACAGTTCTAGATCGCGTTTATCTACTCAGGGGAGAGTTCGAGCATTTTGACGTCACCCTTCATCGAAAAGAAATTCTACACCGGCAAATGGAAAACGGCAGAGGATGCATTCTTTTGGGCGCGCACCTCGGCAGTTTCGAGGTGTTGCGTACGCTCGGAGTGACGCAGCGCAACTTTCCGCTCAAAGTTTTAATGGACGTCGAACATAATCAAAATCTCACGCGCCTTCTGGACGCGCTGAATCCGGAGATCGCCAGCACGGTAATCAATCCGGATCGGCCGGATACATTGCTCCGGGTCAAGGAGAGCCTCGACGCGGGCTTTTTCATCGGCATTTTAGGCGATCGTGTCTCAAGCGGCGATAAGACCACAAAATGTCAATTCCTGGGCGGGCAGGCCATTTTTCCCGCCGGCCCGATCCTGCTTGCCGCCATGATGCGTTGCCCCGTGATTCTTTTTTTCGGCCTCTACCGCGGCGGCAAGCGTTACGAGATTTACTTCGAGCAGTTCGCAGATCAGATAACTTTGAATCGCGAACATCGCCTGGGCGAGATTCAGAACTGGATGCAACGCTATGTTGAGCGGCTGGAGCACTACGCGCGCGTTGCGCCTTACAACTGGTTTAACTTCTACCCGTTTTGGGATTAATGGCTGTTCGCGTGAAAGATCTCAAAGGCAAGGAAGTCCCGATCGACAAAACCGAAATCCGCGCGTTAATTCCCCACTCCGGGCTCATGTGCTTGCTTGATAGTGTAATCGAGTGGGACGACCAATCGATCATTTGCCTGAGTAACACGCATCGTGATGCGGCCAATCCGTTGCGCCGACAGGGACAACTGTCGCCTGTCCACGCGTTCGAATACGGCGCCCAAGCAGCCGCTGTGCACGGCGGACTGCGAGCTCGCGCAGCGGGCATGGTGGCGCCACCTGGTTATCTCGCTGCGTTGCGCGATGCACATTTGCATGTAACACGCCTGGACGACGCGCCTTTGCCGCTGCTAGTTTGCGCCCGCCGCCTGTTCGGAGACTCTGCCAATACAATTTATGAATGCCGCATCTTGGCGGATGGCACTGTTTTGGCCGAAGGACGCATAACCATCATACTGCGATCTGGGTAAGAGCCATATGTCCTTTAGCGAGCCATAACTTCGGGAAGACTGTTCACGCATATTTCATTCTTGCGGCTGAGGAAAGCCGCGGCTACAGAAGCATCACATCACGATCCCGCCGTCCACACAAAGGGTTTGGCCGGTGATATAACTCGCTTCAGCGGAAGCCAGAAATGCTACGGCGTTGGCGATATCTTCCGGCACCCCTGTTTTTCCAAGGGGAATCTTGGCGTGCAGCGTTTTTTTAACGTCATCCGACAACCCGGCGGTCATATCGGTCGTAATGAGTCCTGGCGCGACGGCGTTCACAGTGATATTGCGACTGGCAAGCTCGCGTGCGAGCGATTTAGTGAAACCGATTAACCCGGCTTTGCTGGCAGCATAATTGGTCTGCCCAGCGTTACCCATTATTCCGCTCACAGAACTGATATTAATGATCCGCCCGCTGCGCTGCTTGATCATCGCGCGCAGGATCGCCTGGGTAAAACTGAACGCGCCGCGCAAATTTGTATTGATTACATTGTCCCAATCCTCCAGCGACATCCGCAGGGCGAGCGCGTCACGCGTCATCCCCGCATTGTTAACGAGGATATCGATTCTCCCAAAGTCCTTCAGAATCTGCACGCCGATTTTCTGCACCGCTGCATGATCGGCGACATCGACGGCGTAATATTTGGCCGTATCCAAGCGCAATGAATTAATTTCATTTGCAGTCTTCTTCGCGTTCGCCTCGGTTCGGCTCACGCATGCTACACGCGCTCCCTCGTTCGCCAATCGCACCGCAATTGCCTGCCCAATCCCGCGCCCAGCCCCGGTGACGACCGCAACCTGATTTTCAAACCTCATAACCTTTCCATTTCAACCGACTAAAGATGTTTAGGATTGCGAACGCAATTAATCTGTCAGCAATTGTGTTCTGAACTTTTTCTTTGACAGATCATTACATTCTTCTCAAAACTCTGCGCTGTTAGAAATTGGTCTGAATCATCGAAGACACTTCGCCCGCTGGGTGGTCGGCATGTTTCAGATCCACAATTAGAGAATCAACGCGGCGGGAAAAAGAAAAGCCCAATCTATGAATCCATCTAATCAACCTAAGATAACCAGTTCACTACTGATCGTCCTATTGTTTGTATTTGCGACGTCCTTGTCCAACGCGCTGGCAACAGACCTGGACGGCGTTTTGGCCAGCGCTAACACAGCCGATGGCTACGGCGTGCTGATCAACCGGACAACTGGCATCGATAACTCTGGATTTGGTTTTAAAGCGCTCAGCGCCGATACCAGCGGAAGCTTTAACACGGCGCTTGGGGTTGGCGCGCTCTTTAAAAACACGACCTCTAACGCGAACACGGCCACGGGTTACTCTGCACTCTATAACAATGCCACTGGCTATAATAATACGGCTAATGGCTTTGATGCGCTTGCTAGCAATACTGCCGGTTTCCGTAACGCTGCTGTCGGCACCTATGCACTTTATAAGCACGTAATAGGAAACTATAATAACGCTGTCGGCGCTTTCGCGCTTTATTCCGACATAACCGGAAACACCAATAACGCATTTGGCGAGTCAGCGCTTGGCAGAAATATCAGCGGTTCGAACAACACGGCCATCGGTGATGATGCTCTCTTTGAGAACACTAGCGGCAACTCTAACATTGGTGTGGGCGCAGCCGCCGGCGCCAATCTCACTACAGGCAGCTATAATGTCGATATCGGCAACCTGGGCGAGCCTGGTGAATCAAGCACCACCCGGATAGGCACTAGCGGACAACAAACGCGAACATTTATCGCCGGAATTTACGGGGTAAGAGAAGGCGGTATGATTTCGCCAGTCTATATAAACAGCAATGGTCAACTTGGGACTCAGCCACAGGGATCCTCGCGCCGGTTCAAGAAGGAGATTAAACTAATGGACAACACGAGTGAATCGATCCTGGCGCTCAAGCCAGTCACCTTCTATTACAAGAGTGACGATACAAACACCCTGCAATATGGTTTGATCGCTGAGGAAGTCGCCAAAGTGAACCCTGACTTGGTGGTACGCGATGACAATGGCGAGATCTATACCGTGCGCTATGAAGCAGTGAACGCAATGCTGCTCAACGAGTTCCTCAAAGAACATCGCAAAGCGGAAGCGTTAAAGAAGGACCTCCAAGCCACGACCGCACAGCAGCAGAAAGAAATACAAGCTCTGACAGCGCAGCTTAAAGAACAAGCCGCGCAAATCCAGAAAGTGAGCACACAAGTTGAGATGAACGAACCGGCGCGGAAAGTCGTGGCGAATAAACCGTCAAGACTTGCACGTAAGCCTGCCCGCGAAGACCCAAGGTAATACAAACTAACAGAAGGAAACAAAAGGGAACCCAAATTCAAATCTTCGTTTTCTTCGTTACCTCCTGTAAAAAATTCGCGAGCAGCAGCCGACCGCTAGGGCTGTCACGCGGCGAAGATTGTCAAGATCGCGACTTCGATAGCCAGTGCTTCCTGAATGTTGCGCCAACTGCAACTTGACTCTCAAATCTCATCGATGTCCGCAGAATACGCAGACGCCGCGCTAAGCCAAGCGGCATCGGTTAATGCATGCAGAACGTCAAATCTGCCAGCGTCGGTGGAAGCTGCCGAAGAATTTCTGCTATGAGCCCAAGCAGATGAAGTCGTTCGTCCCTATGAAGATCATAAAATTTCCTTACCAGAAAAAATTTTAAATCTTTTTGCTTGACACATTAAGGAGGTTTTTGGCAAAAAGGGAGTTCTCAAAAGCCAATACATTAAACCCAACAAAAACTCTGGCTAACAAAGAAAGGTACAAAACCATGAAACCATCAATAAAATTCAAAATAATAACCCTGCTGCTCGTTCCGCTGGTGCTGGCTTGCTTTGCGTTTTTACCAAGCGCGCAAGCAGTAACACCGGCGCCGGATGGAGCCTACGGCTTCAACACGGCTGAGGGATTTCAGGCGCTCCTTAGCCTTCCCAATACTAGCGGCAACTTGTTCAACACGGCTCTTGGCGCTAAAACGCTCCGAGATGATACCACTGGCCATGACAACACGGCCGTGGGTGGTCAGGCGCTCGCACTCAATAATGGCAGCTTCAACACGGCGGTAGGTGAAAATGCCCTTGTCAGCAACACCACGGGCAGCTTCAACATGGCCCTGGGGCAAGGTGCCCTCGCGTCTAACGTCTCTGGCAATACCAACACGGCCATGGGTTTCCAAGCGCTCAATGGCAACACCGGCAACGGCAATGTCGCAGTCGGCTTCCAAGCGCTTCTCAGCAACACCACCGCAGGGTTTCCGCCAAGTGACGGCACCAACAACGGCATCGGCTACCAGACCCTTCAGAGTAACCAAACCGGTATCGACAATCAAGCCTTTGGTTTTCAGGCGCTACAAGTTAGTACAGGAAGTTTCAACAACGCATTTGGCTGGAAGGCACTACGAGCCCTGGGTGCTGGCACTTTGAATACCGCGATTGGCGATGGTGCCGGTTTCAACCTCACCACCGGCAGTGGCAATGTCTATATCGGTGCGTCGCAGGGAGGGACTGCTGCCGAGAGCAACACCACCTATATCCGCAATGTTTACAATTCTGTGGCGAGTGCCCGAGTAGTTTACGTCAATTCAAACAACAAGATCGGAACGCTTCTCTCGACGCGGCGTGTGAAGGACGACATCAAGCCGATGGATAAAGCTAGCGAAGTGATTCTCGCGCTCAAGCCAGTCACCTTCCACTACAAAAAGGAGATTGAACCCAATGGCGCCATACAGTTTGGTCTTATCGCCGAGGAAGTGGAACAGGTGGACCCAGACCTGATAATCCGCGACGGGGAGGGAAAGCCCGAGAGTGTGCGCTACGAGCAAATCAACGCGATGTTGCTCAATGAGTTCATTAAAGAGCACCGTAAAGTGCAGGACTTGGAGGCGACAGTTGCCCAGCAACAGAAGGGAATGGAGGCTCTCGTTGCGCAAGTCAAGGAACAGGCCGCGCAAATCCAGAAGGTGAGCGCCCAGGTTGAGACGAGCAAGCCGGCTCCGACAGTAGTCGCAAATCAATAAAGCTTCGACGTTTTAGCGGCGCTCCGCTTCGGCGGGCGCCGCTAAGCTCTGTAAGGTGTAGTGGCGCGTGTCCTCACGCGCAGACGTAAACGTTTTTTGCGGCTGAGGACAGCCGCCTCTACACCTGAACCAATGATCAAAGGACGACCGCCGCGATTGCCGCTGATCTTTCAGTCGTATAGCGCGCCATTATTCTTCGTAACAACCTGCACGCTGTATCGCCGCAGGATACCTTCTTTGGAAGCACACACGAACGTCTCATTGTGTATGGCACGCGAGCGACGATGGAATTCAACGCCGCTCTCGGACGATACGTGATCATGCCAGATCACGTGCATTTCTTCATTCGCGGTGATCAAAACTTTGTGCTCGCTAACTGGGTCAAGGGACTAAAGCGCGCGATCTTGCAAGCATTTCCGGATGAATGCCGACGCTCTTTTTGGTAGCCCGGTTTTTTCGATCATCAATTGCGCAACATGAAGGTTACCCCCAAAATGGGAGTAGGCTAGGCAGAATCCCGTGCGCGCCGGTCTTGTTAAGTCCGCAGAAGACTGGCCGTATCAGGGTGAGTTAGTTTATATCGACCGGGCCTAAGTTGTAATGGCGCGTGTCCTCACGCGCAGACTCAAGCAGTTAATCCAAAAACATTGCGGCTGGAGACAGCCGCCTCTACAAAATTTCACAAAAGCCGTCACGCCTCACCGGCGCGGCGGCTTTTTGTTCAGGCTTTCTGCCGCGACGGCGCCCTCTGAGCGTCGCATTACTCAACGGCGGCCAGAGAAAATACTTTCAGACGCTGCGATGACGCTATTGATCTTCGTGACTCTTTACCTTTAGCCCACTCAGCTGACCGGCTGCCTCCTGCTGCAGCTGTGCTGCTGCTGCAGTAGCTCGTTGCTCTAGCTCTGGTGACAGCTCCTGGTCGAGATTTGGCGTGGGCGCCGGCACGGGAGTCGGCGTAGATGCAGCTACTGCCTTTGGATTTCGCTGAATTACGCCGCGCGAATGGGCACGGGAGGCCTGGCCTGCCTTCGCCGAGGGGCTTATCGGCACGCTAGGGGGCATTTGACCAGTAGCCGGCCCGGCGGAAGCAACCTGTGAGAGAAGCGCTTGATTAAAGGTAAGCGTCGCAAATCTTCCGTCTTTGCTGATGGTCACTTTCGTTTCGCCAACCTTCTCCGACCATTCAATGCTGGCGATGCTGTAGCCGTCCACTGGTTCCTTCGTGCTAAGGTATTTTTTGAAATTCTGGTCCGAACTCGAAGCGATTGTGGCCATATCGCCCTCAGATGAACGCGCGGCGTTGGCGACGTAAAGGTCTTTGGCGAAATCAGGCGTTGCTTCGGGCAAAGCCAACGCCGTAGCAACTGCGAATGGCGAATGATCTATCATCTGCGCATAGCGATCGAAATTAAAACGTGGCGGGAGAACGTCGTCCGCCCTGCCCGGGAGCGCACCAAGAAAGACGAAGCTCGACAGAAGCGCCAACGAGAATCTCATGATTAGCAGATTAATTTGATGGGCTATCCCATGTAACCTTAAAGAGCAAGCCGCGCAAATTCAAAAGGTGAACGCGCATATTCAAATCAGCGAACCAGCTCAAACGTGCTCGTCAACACGTTGTAAACGGTAGCGGCGATTCACTGAATCGCCTGGGCGATTGAGGTCAATCGCCCTACCCTGGCTGGGATCACGCCAACGTGGTTTCACCGCTGAAAATTGCGAGAAAGGCGACCTCGACGGCGAGCGCTTCCTGAATGTTGCGCCCGAGATGATCGCGCAGGTCTTCAAGAGAACGAATCCGCCGCAAGATGTCGGTGGTGTCGAAACGCTTCGCCATTGCCGTGGTTTCACTTTGCGCGGCGGGCAACTCCTTTACCTCGATCCTATTGCTGGCGCGCAGAACGTCCGACCACCATGCAAACAGCGTCTCAATAAGCCCGGCCCGTCGTTGTAGATACAGGCTTTCGGTAAACGCCTTGTAATATTGTTCGCGCTCTTCCAGCCAAGCGCCATCGGTCGAATCCCTGTAGCGTGCCACGTCGTTTCTTAGTGCCTGAGCAGTTTCGCTCTGAATTTGCTCGCGCACCGT
>QHNV01000114.1 GCA_003218535.1 Verrucomicrobiota bacterium | reverse complement strand
GAATTCGAGAACCTCTACGCGTTAGCCGAGCTACGGGCACGATTCTGAGCGGGTTGCGCAACTCATTGCCGAAACGGTAGCCCTCCCAGAATCTTCTTCGATCAATCATCAACCATCGACTTCCAACTTCTCGTGTCCTCGACCGAATTCATCCAGCAGCTTATCAACGGCCTCTCATTGGGCGCGTTCTATGCGCTCATCGCGCTCGGTTACACGATGGTCTACGGCGTGTTGCGCTTCATCAACTTCGCCCACGGAGATGTCTTCATGATCGGCGCTTTTTGCGGTTACTACCTGAGCCCACGACTGCTGCCACATTTCACGGGATGGCTCACACCGCTTGGACCGGTCACAGTCTTGATCTTGACAATGCTAATCTGCGCCTTGCTCGGCATCACAATCGAAAAACTCGCATATCGTCCTTTGCGCAGCCGGCCAAAGCTCACCGTGCTTATCACCGCGATAGGCGTCTCGTTATTTCTCGAGTACGGGGGCCAATTTGTTTTCGGCGCAGATCCGAAGTCATTTCCCGAATTAATGCCGGATCGCGCGCTTGAGGGAACGGGCGCGCTGACAATCACAACGACGCAGTTAGCAGCATTCATCGTCACGGTTATTTTGCTGGTTGCCCTAACTCTCATCGTCAAGCGCACAAGACTTGGAATGGCGATGCGCGCGCTTTCCAATAATCCCACGGCGGCGGCCCTCATGGGCATTAACGTCGACACCGTGATTTCCTTCACGTTCGGTCTCGGGAGCGCGCTGGCGGGCGCGGCCGGAATTTTGTTTGCGCTCAGTTATCCATCAATCGATCCGCTCATGGGACTCTTGCCCGGAATCAAAGCGTTTGTCGCAGCTGTGCTCGGCGGCATCGGAAGCATTCCAGGGGCCGCCATTGGCGGAATTATTCTTGGGGTGGTGGAAACATTTGTCGGTGCTTCGGCTTTTTCGACATATCGCGACGCAATTGCGTTCTCGCTTCTCATTGTGATTTTGCTTGTCCGGCCGGCGGGAATTTTTGGACGTGTGCAGCCTGAAAAGGTCTAAGAAAAACAACACTCGGCCGAGGGGGAATCAATGAACTATCGGCACATCAAGAAGTGGTTGCTCCTCGCCGCCATTATTCTGAGCGGCTTCGCGTCGCATTTTTCCGACGCGATCAACGCGTATTATTTGCAGGTCGTTATCTTCATTGGGATCAATATCATCCTCGCGGTGGGCCTCAATCTCATCAATGGCTATACTGGGCAATTTTCCCTAGGGCATGCTGGCTTCATGGCGATCGGCGCGTATGTCTCGGCGTATCTTTCCAACGAACACAGCGCCGGGTTTTTCCATGCGCTTGGCGGTGCAAGTTTCTTCAGCGTTGCCGCGCTGTTTCTAGGCGTGTTGATCGCCGGCGGGCTTGCCGCCGCCGTTGCCGGCCTGATTGTTGGCGTCCCCTCGTTGCGATTAAAGGGCGATTATCTTGCGATCGTCACCCTCGGTTTCGGCGAAATCATTCGAGTAGTGATTCAAAACACGGACGCGGTGGGTGGCCCGCGTGGCTACGGCGGGATCGCAAGTTATACGACCCTGTTTTGGACCTACTCGATTGTCGCAATCACGATCTACGTTGTTGTGAGTTTGATCGATTCCACCTACGGCCGCGGCTTTCTCACGGTCCGGGATGACGCGGTCGCAGCGGAAGCCGTCGGAATTAATCCTACGCGCTACAAAGTTACCGCGTTCGTGCTCGGTGCTTTTTTTGCAGGCATTGCCGGTGGTCTTTACGCCCACAGCACAACGTACATCAATCCAAGCGGATTCGATTTCCAGCGATCCATCGAGATTGTGATCATGGTCATTCTCGGCGGAATGGGCAGCACAGCCGGTGTGACCTTCGCCGCGATTTTGCTCACATTGCTGCTGGAATATTTGCGTTTTGTTTCGGGTTACCAATGGCTTCCGGAAATCGTCCGGCGCATCGCGGCGAATCGCGTCATCATTTATTCACTCGTCCTGATCGCGCTAATGCTGTTGCGTCCGCAAGGGCTCTTCGGCTGGTTGCCGCGAAGAGGAGTCCCAGTCGGCAGCGCCAGGGTCAAGCGAACAAAATTGCCGCCGCACGCCCCTTAGATCAATATGACGGGCGCGCTTCTTAATCTCCAGCAATGCAGCGTGAGGTTCGGCGGCCTTACCGCAGTCTCTGCGTTCGATTTGCAAATCGGCGCGCAAGATCTGGTCGGAATGATTGGCCCAAATGGCGCCGGTAAGACAACCGTGTTCAATATCATCACCGGAGTCTATCGGCCAACTGATGGTTCGATTACTTTCGAAAACGTGGCAATCGCTGGTCTTAAGCCAAGCAACATCGCCCGCCGCGGCATTGCACGAACGTTTCAGAACATTCGTTTGTTTCCCACGCTAAATGTGTTCGACAACGTTCGTTCGGGATTCAACCAGCGCCTGCGTCACGGGCTCGCACACGCGCTTTGGCGAATGGGCACATTTTACCGCGAAGAAAACGAGGTCGCGCGACAGGTAGACGAGCTCCTGGAAATCTTTGATCTCGGTAAATTTCGCGATGTGCTTTGCGGCAGTCTTTCCTACGGCGATCAGCGACGCTTGGAAATTGTGCGCGCTCTGGCGACGCGGCCGAAGCTTTTGCTGCTGGATGAACCTGCGGCCGGCATGAATCCGCGGGAGAAGGAAGAGTTGATGGAACTAATCCAGTTTGTGAAACAAAAATTCGAGATCGCCGTACTCCTTGTTGAGCACGACATGAAAGTCGTGATGGGGATTTGTCAGCGCGTGACCGTGCTCGATTACGGCATCAAAATCGCGGAGGGGACCCCCGCGGAGGTGCAAAAAAACCCGAAAGTGATCGAAGCGTACCTGGGGGGAGAAAAGAAGAAAGCGTAGGATCGACATGTTAGAGCTGAAGGATCTTGCAGTTAATTACGGATCGATCAACGCACTGCACGACGTTTCGTTGACTGTCGCCAAAGGCGATATCGTTACCTTGATTGGCGCAAACGGCGCCGGAAAATCGACCACGCTGCGGACGGTTTCGGGATTGCTGAAGACACGGCACGGCAGCATTCGTTACGAGGGGGAGGAGATCAGCCATCTGCCGGCCCATCGGATCGTCGAACGCGGTATTTCACAAGTGCCGGAAGGTCGCATGATTTTCGCTAATCTGACCGTGCGGGAAAATTTGCTGATGGGCGCTTATCTGCGCAAAGATCGAAATAAACTCGGGAACGATTTCGATTCCGTTTTCGAAATTTTCCCGCGGCTAAAAGAGCGCGCGAAGCAAGTTGCCGGAACATTATCAGGCGGGGAACAGCAAATGCTGGCTATCAGCCGCGCGCTCATGAGCAAACCGCGCTGCCTGATGCTGGACGAGCCATCACTCGGAATTGCGCCGATCCTGGTAAAAACCATCTTCCAAAAAATCGTCGAGATCAATCGATCGCTAGGCATTACGATTCTCCTCGTCGAACAAAACGCTAATCTCGCACTGGAGGTTTCCCATTACGGCTACGTCCTTGAGACCGGCCGAATCATCTTGCATGGTAAATGCGACGCGCTCCGTACAAACGAGAAAGTGAAAAGTGCGTACCTGGGCGGCCACTGAGGCCCCTCAGTTCGTTTTGCGCAGAGGCCAACGCGCGCAGCATAAGGTAACTTCATGCGGCCGGATCATTCTTGACAGTCTCGCTGATCCGCAGATGGTCGGGCGCTTATGAACATTCGCATTGCCTCCCGTGCTATCGTTTGTGGATTGGCCCTCGCTTTTATTGGTCAGGCAGCAGGGGATCAATCTGCCCAACTGCATTCTCAGCGGGTGTTCAAGGTTGGGGTGCTCGCGTCATTAACGGGATCGGGGTTCTCTCTCGGCCGAAGCACGGTTGCCGCGTTGCAGGTTGCCGAAGAGCAAATCGAAGCAGAAGCGATAAGCCAACACGGCGGATATCGGTTTGAATTTTTTGTACGCGACACTCAGGGGTAGCACGGCCCACTCGCTCGCCATTCCTGACGATAACATCTTTCGTCTTTGTCCAGACGACACGCTCGAAGCTCAAGCGATCGTCAAACTGATGCAGCACGATGGAATTCAAGCCATCGTTCCATTATGGCGAAACGATGCAGGCAACAACGGTTTGCACGATTCGGTTATGGCACAATTCCCAGGTACAGTTGCTGCAGGCTTTCAGTACGAACCAACAACAACTGACTTTTCTTTGGCGACGAGTACTGTCGCGTCGCAAATTCAGGGGCTGATCAACAATAGTGGCTTCGCTCCATCTGCAGTCGCCGTTTATCTGGCGGCATTCGATGAAGTGGTGGGCATCTTTAACGCTGGGCACTCTCTGGGCGCCCCGCTTTCGACAACGACGTGGTACGGCAGCGATGGCGTGGCGCTTTCTGCGGCGTTAACGGGTGATGCGACTGCCGCGGCTTTCGCGGCTAGTGTAGATTACCCCAATCCAATCTTCGGACTCCCGGACTCGCTGCAGAGCGAGTGGCAACCAATCGCGGAGGAGATCGAAGCTCGTACCGGAATCAAGCCTGACGCGTTTGCGCTATCGACTTACGATGGGCTTTTTGTGATCGAGCGTGCGCTGGAAGATGTGGGCGATCTGAAGAACTTCGAGGCTTTCAAAGCGGCATTCGTGAGTGAGGCGGACGCGTATTCCGGCATAACCGGATCGCTGGCCCTCAATTCCGCTGGTGACCGAGCCAATGGTGATTTCGATTTTTGGGCTGTTCGCCTTGAGAACGGAAGTTACGCCTGGGTTCGCACTGGAACTTATAGTAGCGGCGTGCTAACGGTTTTCCCTTGAGCGGTACCGCACGTCGTCCGCGCTCATTTCTCCGTCTTTGTCGAAACGTTCTTTCACCTGGGCGTGAGCATGAACACCGATCTGATAGACACGAAACATGGCCTTCGACTTGATCGGGTCGTTCTGCTTGGTCGCACGTTTAAAGAATATCGGCGCTACTTCTTGCTAGAACTGAAAGAGCTAATTGGAAGAGATGTCCTGGATGTGCCAGGCGGGGTCAGCTCGTTTTGTGCAGAGGCCACCGCGCGTGGCATACGCGTGGCTTCGTTCGATCCGATCTATTCGTTGTCAGTCGAAGAAATCGCGGCGCGTTCTGAGCCAGATCTCGAAGCGGTTTACCGCGCCATTGGGAGGTTCCGACCTATCGCTGGAAATTCGTTTCTGCGGGTTAATCATGGTTAAACCCGCCTTGCAATAGGCCAGGTAGGGCGGTTTAGTGGCCTTCGGGCCGTTACTGCGGCCCGAATCGCTCGGGAGTGAGGTCAATCGCCCGCGCCAGATAAGTCGCTTTGCGCGCTGGCCGGCGCCTTACGGATTTGTAGCAACTACTGGCACAGCTGGCTTGCCCTTTTCGAGTTGGCTGGTGACCTTTTGGATTTGCGCTGCCTGCTGTTTGAGCTGTGCTGTGAGAACCTTCATTTCTTTTTGTTGTTGAGCGATCTTGTCCTCTAAGCCCTGCACTTTATGATGCTCTTTGAGAAACTCATTAAGCAACAACGCGTTGATCGATTCGTAACGGACAGTATTAGGCTTGCCCTCTGTATCGCGTACCACCAGATCGGGATTTATCCTTTCCACATCTTCGGCTATGAGTCCAAAGCGCTCAGCGCGGTCCGGATCGACCTGCTGTTTGTATCGGAATTTAACCGGCTTAAGGGCGAAGAGGGCTTCGCTGGATCTATCGATCGGGCGATGTCTTCTTTGTAACGCTGCGAGGAGACGTTGACGACGTAACCAAGTCTGTTGCCGTTCACCGAATCTACGGTAACCAGCACGCCGCTGTTTTGCAGCGTGCTGGTGATATTTCTGATGCGAGTGGTGTTGTTCTCGCTGGCAACACCGCCGACAGATGCGCCAATATAGACATTGCCGCTGCCCGAGGTGAGATTTATTCCTGCCGCCCATCCTAAGGCAGTGTTATTGCTACCAGCGGTATCTTGATAAAGTGCAGCCGCTCCGACTCCAGTATTGTTGCTGCCGTTAATGTTTCTAAGGAGCGCATCGTCACCAACGCCGATATTGTAGGACCCGGTAGTGTTGCTGTACAGTGCCTGATCGCCAACGGCGTTGTTCGCATTGCCGTTTACATTGCCTTTGAGAGCAAAAGCACCTATGGCATTATTGTAGTTATTGGTCTTGTGGTTAAGGAGCGCGGACACGCCAACGGCGGTGTTGCGGGACCCGGTACTGTTGCTATACAGCGCCTGCGCGCCGATGCCTGTATTCCAGGCGCCGGTAGTAAGGCTAAAGAGAGCATTGAATCCCTCAGCCGTGTTGAAACCTGGATAACCGCCGTCCGGTGTTGGGCTGACCGCTCGCGCGATCGCCGAAAGCAAAAAGCAGACAGCAAGAAGCGGAATGAACTGGATGAATTTCAATTTGTGACGCATGTGACATTTCCCTTTCTTTTTGGCCGACAAGGTTGATTGCAATCGGCTTCGCTGCAACGACGTAATTCGCAGGGGCAGCCGTTCACCTCAACTGCCCGGGCGATTAAGGTCAATCGCCCCTGCCAAATAACTCACTTTGCGCTCCGCTTGGTGGTTTTAAGCCAAGCTTACGATAGGCGTTTGCTGTCGCGACGCGGCCTTGCGGCGTGCGTTTGATGTAGCCTTCCATAATCAGGTACGGCTCGTTAACTTCCTCGAGCGTGCCCGCCTCTTCACCGACTGCGACAGCGAGTGAACTCAGACCGACCGGCCCGCCATTGAACTTGTGGATCAACGTCTCAATAATGCGCTTGTCCCATTGATCGAAGCCATCGCGATCGATCTCGAGCATGGCCAGCGCGCGATCAGCCAGCTCTGCCGTGATTTTTCCGTCCGCCTTGACCTGCACGTAGTCCCGCACCCATCGCAAGAGATTGTTCGCCGTGCGCGGCGTGCCGCGTGAGCGCGCGGCGATCTCAGCTGCACCAGCCGCGTCGATTCCCACTCCGAGCAAATGCGCGCTACGTAGAATGATTTTCTGCATTTCTTCGGCGTTGTAATAGTCAAGCCGCGCGGTCATGCCGAAACGCGACCGAAGCGGCGCGCTCACCATTCCGGCACGCGTGGTTGCGCCTATGAGCGTGAACTTCGGCAGATTGAGGCGAAGGCTCCGCGCCTGAGGACCCTGGTCGATGATGATGTCGAGCCGGTAATCCTCCATCGCCGGATAAAGGTATTCCTCGATGGCGGGTTGTAGCCGATGGATTTCATCGATGAAAAGTACGTCGCCCTTTTCGAGGCTGGTTAAAAGTCCGGCGAGTTCACCGGCCTTTTCGACCACGGGTCCACTGGTATTTTTGACGTTTACGCCCATCGCGTTCGCAATGATGTAGGCCAGCGTGGTCTTACCCAGACCAGACGGTCCGCTCAACAAAATATGTTCGAGCACGTCCCCACGTCGTTTGGCAGCTTCCACCATTAACTCCAACCGCTCGCGGACTTTCGCCTGTCCGCTGAACTCGGTGAAGACTGGTGGCCGCAGTGAAATTTCAAAAGCAGCATCTGGTTCCGGCGGTTTCATGAGAAACGTTAAATCGTAAATCGATACATCGATGCTTCGTCAGAGCGATTCACGATTCTCGATCCTATTCCAGATTTTTGGTGAGCACGAGCTCAGTGCCGTGACGCTTAAGTACGTAATCGACGCCATCAAATGCGGTGCGAATGAGAAACAAACCGAGTCCGCCGGGCTTAAGCATATTTCCGGTGCGTCCCTTCATTTCGTGTGGTTCAACTTGGTGGCCGTAGTCTCGCAAACGCATCCGAATGCATCTCCGCGACTCTTCCATGTGCAGTGCGATGAACCGGTCGTCGCGCAATTTGTAGGCATGGCGGATGATATTCGTGCAAGCTTCATCCACGCCGAGCACCATCAGCAATCGTTCCCTATCGGAAAACGGATAACCGTTGAGAAAATCGCGAACACAATTGCGCATTAAGGCCAGGTTGCCTGTGTGACTGGCAAATTCGATGGTCTTTTTCTTCATCAACTTGCTGTCAAAGCTGAGCAGATTTGAGATACACATTCAAGCATCGAGCAAATAGTAGGGCGGTTGATCCGTTCGCTGCCGCTCACTAGCCTCCGGCCTACCCTCTATGTCGTGGCCTTCTCGGCTCCCTCCATTCACCCGCCTTCGCCGCGCTGGCAATGTAGCAGGCCTGAACCGACCTGCGAAATTGCGGTCAGTCAGCCCCACCACAGTAAAACGTCGTGGACACTTGCCGAAACCGCTATTCACTTTCCTTACAATGTGGAAGTCGTTGGCAGGTCTTTTAGTTTTTGTTACTCCGGTGCTGGCGCAGGAACATGCGACTGCCTATGAGGCTCTGCGCGTGATTGCTCGGGAATCAGGGCGGAATGCTCTGCATCACGTTGTCTCGATCACTGGTGTTGAAGGCGATCCGCAGCCAAAGAGATGGAACATTGTTCTCGAGAGCCCGGACGCGCGCGAAGGCGTACGGGAAGTCGAGGTCCATGACGGCCGCATTGCTTCGGAAGGAGTACCACACGGCTCGGTTGTTGGTTCCGCCGAAGGAGCAACGATCGACACCACGCGCCTAAATCTTGATTCCAGCGGAGCGTACGCACTGGCGAGTCATACTGCGCAAACATCGCATACTAAGTTTGCCACGGTCGATTACACGTTGCGCACGGACGAGCGTGGCGAGCCGCTTTGGATCATTACCCTTGTTAATAAATCATCGCGACCGGTCGGGACGATTTACATCGGCGCGACACGGGGAACAGTTAAACGTACACAAGGAATGTTTGCCGGCACGACAATGGACGACGTGGAAACAGAGTACGACGCGCAAGAGGGCGGAATCGTGACCGGCATTGAGGCCCGAATCAAACGCGCATTCCATCGAACTCAGGAAGAGACGCGAGGCGTCTTTGAGAGAGTAAAACATTCGTTCTCTGATTTCATTAACCGCGAGTAGCAGGCGATTTCGTTATACCGTTAAAGGTGAATCACGTTCACTTGCATTGTAGGCGACCGCGCTGGTAATTAGATGAGATGGTCTCAAACGAGGCAACGCATGCCGAGCAAGGCGCATGGGAAGAGGTCGCCCCGGGCTGGCGTCAGCTTTATGGCGATTTCGATCGCCTGGGCGTAAGCATCGAATGGCACGATTTCCGGACCGCGCGCGCACTCGACTGGGGACGCAGTTTCCATCCGCATAGCCTTGAGTTTTGTCTGAATCTCGACGGCCGCGGCGCGGTTGGCGCACAAGGCTATGGACGCAGCGATTATCTTCCAGGCAATTCCGGGTATTACGCAATCGCCGACGAGCCGTTGCCAGCGTCGCGACATGCGCGCGATCACCACCAGTTTGTCACCTTGGAATTTTCGCGCTCGCATCTACAAAAACAATTCGTGCAGAACGAAGCCGGTCTCGAACCGGAGATTCGTCGCGTGATTTTCGGTGATAAAAACGAGACCGTGGTTGCGCCTACGCGGCTGATGTCCGTCCAGCAACGCAATGTGGTGGCGAGCTTGCGCGAACCGCCCGTGGCGAAAGCCGCCCAAATCCTCTGGTACCAAAGCAAAGCGCTCGAGCTCATGGCGCATTTTCTTTTCGCGCCAAAAGACCCGGAATTTTTCTGTATGCGGCAGAAACGGGTAGCCCGCGAACGCGTTGAACGGGTGAAGGCGATTCTCGCGCGCGATCTGGTCAATCCGCCAACGCTGGAAATGCTGGGACAGGAGGTAGGATGCAGTCCGTTTTACCTGAGCCGGATTTTTTCCCGCGAGGTCGGACTGACCATTCCGCAGTATCTGCGTAATGTGCGGATGGAACGCGCCGCAGAACTGTTGCGCACGGGTTGCTATAATGTCACCGAGGCAGCGACGGAAGTCGGTTATTCGAGCCTCAGTCATTTTAGCAAAGCGTTTTGTGAAACGATCGGTTGTTGCCCCGTGCTTTATCCGGCGGCCAAGAATGTGGCTCTTGATCGCTGATGCGATCGCGTTACAACGTTAAAAAAGTTACATCGTTACAATAGTTCCTTTTTAACCTTGTAACTTTTGTAACCCTCTTAGCTGTCTTGATGAAGATATCTCGCGCTCTCATCTCCGTTTCGGATAAAAATGGCATCGCTTCATTCGCGCGGGCTCTGGAGGGTCGGGGCGTGGATATTATTTCCACGGGCGGAACGGCAGAACTGCTGAGGAAGGAAAAAATTCCGGTGCGCGAGATCTCCAGCTTCACCGCATTTCCGGAAGTGCTCGAAGGTCGCGTGAAGACGCTTCACCCGCGCGTGCATGGCGGCCTGCTTTACAAGCGTGGCAACCCGAAACACGAAGCGGAAGCGCGCGAATGCGGGTTCGAACCGATCGATCTCGTGGTCGTAAACCTGTATCCATTCGAGGAAACGATCCGCAAACCGGATGTGGCTTTGACGGAGGCGATCGAGAATATCGACATCGGCGGGCCATCGATGATTCGCAGCGCCGCGAAAAATTACGAATCCGTCACAGTAGTCGTCGATCCGGCGGACTACGACACGGTGCTGGAAAATATGCGGGAGAACAACGGGGAAACGACGCTGAAATTGCGCGAGCGACTCGCCATCAAAGCATTCATAAAGACTTCGGAGTACGATCGGACGATCAGTAATTTTCTGGAGAAAGAGCAGGCTACCGACGCTTCGTTCTCGCTCTCGTTGCCATTAGCGGCTCGACTGCGCTACGGAGAGAACCCGCATCAAAAGGCCGCCCTTTACGGCGATTTTGATAAACACTTCGAGAAACTGCACGGCAAGGAGCTTTCCTTTAACAACATTCTCGACATCAGCGCAGCGACAAACTTGATCGGTGAATTTGATGAGCCAACCGTAGCAATTCTTAAACATACCAATCCCTGCGGCGTAGGTTCGGATGCCGATCTTCGCAAGGCATGGGACAAGGCATTTGCCACAGACAAGCAAGCGCCTTTTGGCGGGATCATTATTTGCAATCGTCCAATCGACGAGCCGCTGGCCAAAGTCATTAGCGAGATTTTCAGCGAAGTAATCATCGCGCCGGATTTCGATGTGGAAGCGCGAAGCACTTTGCAAAAGAAAAAAAATCTGCGTCTCATTCGGCTGCTGACCCCGACAATCGAAGCAAGGCCGACAAGGGATGTTCGGTCAGTTTACGGTGGAGTGCTTGTCCAAGACGCGAACAATGCGGATGGCGTTTTACAAAATGTCGTGACAAAAAGGCGGCCAACAAAAACCGAATTGAACGCCATGTTATTTGGCTGGCGTGTGGTCAAGCACGTGAAATCGAATGCAATCGTCTTTTCGAGCGCGGATCGTACGTTAGGTATTGGCGCTGGACAAATGTCGCGTATTGACGCATCGCGCATCGCGATCTGGAAAGCTGAAGAAGCCGGGCTCTCACTCAAAGGCAGCGCCGTAGCGAGCGATGCTTTTTTTCCGTTTCCGGATGCATTGATCGCCGCCGCAAATGCCGGCGCGACGTGCGCGATTCAGCCGGGCGGCTCGATTCGTGACGAAAGCGTGATAGCTGCCGCCAACGAGCATAACATGGCGATGATCTTCACTGGTGTCCGGCATTTTCGGCACTAAGGCTCCGTCGCGTGGGACGCATGCCTCGATCAGTTCAATCGCCGCGCGTGATCAACATCGAAGACTTGCGTCGGGCAGCGAAACGCCGACTGCCTCGTGTTGTATTCGACTACATTGACGGCGGCGCAGAAGCCGAGCTGACCTTGCGCGCCAACCGTCAGGCATTTGAGGCAGTAACGTTCCGGCCGCGTTGCGCAGTAGCCACGTCCGCGTGCAATCTACGCACGACGGTGCTGGGCACTTCGCTGTCGATGCCGCTGATTCTTGCACCCGTCGGCAGCTGTCGGCTCATGTATCCACGTGGCGAAGAAGCAGCGGCGCGTGCGGCTGGCAGAGCGGGAATCATCTACACGCTCTCGACGCTGTCAGGTTGCCGCCTGGAAGATGTCGCTGCCGCATCAGGTGCACCGGTATGGTATCAGCTTTATCTCGTGGGAGGTCGTTCTTGCGCCTTAGCGGCAATCGAACGCGCACGCGCGGCAGGTTTTTCAGCGCTTGTTGTTACGATCGATACCGCGGTCGCGGGGTTGCGGGAGCGCGACATTCGCAACGGCGCCAAAGAGCTCTTGAGCGGCAGATTCGGAGCGATGCTGCCGTTTGTGAATCAGCTTCTAACCAAGCCCCGGTGGCTAGCGGCGTTTCTGGCAGATGGCGGACTAATGAAGTTTGCTAATGTGATCATCCCCGGAAAGGGGCCAATGTTATATGCGGATGTGACGACTGCCTTGGAGCAAGCCGTGGTAAGCTGGCAAGATCTCAATTGGATTCGCGATGCCTGGCGCGGGCCTATCATCATCAAAGGCGTTCATACTGGAGGACCGAAGTGCTGATGGATGGCGGGATTCGCCGTGGCAGCGATATTGTCAAGGCGCTCTGTCTCGGCGCGCGGGCGGTTCTCGCGGGACGCGCCTATGCCTACGGTCTCGGCGCAGCTGGCGAAGCGGGCGTTACGCGGGCGATCGAAATCTTGCGCGCAGATCTCATTCGCACTCTCAAGCTGCTCGGCTGCCTCTCAATCGCAGAGCTGGATCGATCTTTTATAGATGTCCCGGCAGATTGGCTCAGGAAGTGACTACGCGATGCCTTTTAGATTCGAGAGCCGCCACATCCAGATGCTGAGTAAGCCCGCAATTATTAGTGCCACGACGCTTACCCACATCGGAATATGATGGATGCCGATCATCACTGACGCATGGCTGATTAATCGGAGAACATGACCCAGAAAAAAAATAGCGAAGATGATGCTCGCGACGCGTAACCCGGTTGTTGGTGAGTTCATCTGCGTATTGTTGTGAACGCGCTCAGATTTGTCAGTTAAGAAAATATGTTTCTCTAAATCTCACTTCTCCGAAACGATGCCGCCTGAACGAGTATGCCAATGATCACGAGACCGATAAACACAATTGTCAAACCATTCGGCGGCAGCACGATCGCGCTTTGAATCAAGTGTGCGCCAATAAGAGAAGACACGACGATCAGCGCCCAATCAAAGACAGCCAGCAAGAGAATTGCGCCGATGTCCAATTAAGCCAAGAACGAGAGCAACGATTAATGCCCAAAGGGAATTCGGTTCGTGGACCAGGTGCGGGGCAATCTCCACGCCCAGCGCGAATCCGACTGCGGCCACGCACAGCCAGAACAGTTTTCGTCCGAAAAACAAAATGACGACGCCAATCAGCACTCCAATAATCGCGACGGAGGAATGCACCGACGGAAAAACGGTTTGTAAGGCCATATGGTAGAGGCGTTGTGGCAAACGCCTGTTTATCTAATTTCGGTTCTGGACACAAGCTCGCTAACCTCGCCGAATCTCGAAACAAATCCGGATGGCGAAATATTCAAAGGAGTGTCTGCAATCCTCTTCGCAAGCAATGTTCGAACATCCGTGTTTTCACTCCGCTTGTTTCGGATTTCGATATTCGTGCTTCGGATTTCCAATTACCACATCGGCCTGGTGGGATTTGAACCCACGGCCTGTCGCCGCGGCGACCGCTCTACCCAATCCGATTGAGCTCATCTCTGCCTCGTCCGGTCTTGTAATATCGCTCGCATTGCGCTGCTTCGGAACGAGTGGCAAAGCCTTCACTGCGAACTAGAATCCATGGCACGCCATGTCTCGTCGCCTTGGAGTCGCCAGCGTTATGGCGGCGAATACGCTCAGTCAAATTCTCGCAAGAACCCACGTACCGATGTCCGGTTTTCTGGCTACGCAACGCGTAACAATAAAACATTCTCCGACCATCAGTAATTCACGTCGGGCTGGTGGGATTTGAACCCACGGCCTCCTGGTCCCGAACCAGGCGCTCTACCAAGCTGAGCCACAGCCCGAATTGATCGTCAGATTTGCGTGCCAATCTGATACGCCTTCTTACTTCGCGCATTCTGCACTGCACCGCAAGAGCTACGTTGCGTCTATCTCAGCCGTGGATTCTCGCGGGCCGGACGATCTTCGTTGCTGATGCGCATCGCGATGACGGAAAGCGGTTCGTTGTGCGCGCGGATGAGAAATTGTCGGCGTTTCTCGAACTTGAAGTGGCGATTCGGGATCGAGGATTTTCCTTGACATACGTAAGCTATTTTGGAAGCCTCGGCACTCAAAAACAGAGCTGGATTGGCCAAGGGCACCAATTTCTCTCGGTAAAGCGTTTGGCCTTTTCAGAGCTGCAATCGCAGGATTAACCACCGAGAGAACAGAAAGAAATTATATGAACCAGCCGACTAATATTAGTGGAAAGAGAGGCTGGAAGCGGCAGGAGAGTACCATGAAGCTTGGGCCAAGACGCTCGATTCTCTGTTTGCTCGTCCTCGTTTTATTGAGCAGTCCTTTCAGTCGCATCTTCGCGCAGTCCGCACCTCTCGACCTCTGGTCTTCCAACACTCAGCTCAGTATTCGGGACAAGAGCACACTGAACTACAGCATCACTGCGCGGACCGGCTACTTCGAAGTCTACTTCGACTCCAATAACAATGCGACGTGGGCTGACACGGTCGCGCCTTACGCAATACACACCGGTGGGAAGATACGTATCCACGGATATTTGGCGAGTCCATTGGTCGGCGGGCCGTATCCGGCGATCGTTATTGGTCACGGCCACCATGGGCACGGAGACCCGAATGAGGCGATGCTTCTGGCATCGTTCGGATACGTCGCCCTTTCGATCGACGGACCGGGTCAAGGCCTCTCTACCGGACCGCCGGACACGGAACAGGGATGGATTTCCGTCGAAAAAAGCATGAATGTACCGGCCCCTTACGTGAGCTACCTGTACCATTACGCGTACGCGGGTATGCGGGCATTAACCCTTTTCGAGAAATTGTCAGGTCTCTTCCTGAACCCCTTGCGCATCGACCGGACGCATTTGGGTGTGATCGGGGCTTCGATGGGGGGACAGTTCACCTACTACATTAACGGGGTGGACGATCGAGTGAAGGGAGCGGTGGGAATTGCGGTGGCCGGTGATTGGCGGCCCATCGCTTTCTATCCTGGCGCCTGGCTCTATCACGGTCTCTACTATTACACGCGGAACGGGCTGCGAAGCGGACTGGACTACCTTAACACCGTCTCGAACTACTGTACCGATCCGACACTTACCACGTTCCTGAACTATTTTGACCCGATCGCCTATGCACCGACGCAGCACGGACCGCTGCTGACGATCATCGGCACACACGACCAGTACTTCACCGTACCGGCGATCAATTACACCTACGACCGAATTGCCAGTGCAGGAACGAGCGCGCGATTCCTGAAGCGGATTATGTTGAAGCCAAACGGGAAGCACGGGATCCTGAGAGATGGATATCTCTATACAGACCTGTATGAGGTCATCCAGGTCATCGACTCCTGGCTCAAGTACTGCTTCAAGAATGGACCGCTGCCGCCCGGCACGCCGACGGTTCGCATGGAGGCGAAACCGACCACGATGGTCTTTCACGTGACCGCTCCTGCCGGTGGGAGCCCGATCAATCAGGTGAAGCTCTATTACGCCTCTCAGATCGACACTAGGCCTTCGACGGTTTATGATTTCGGCTACATCTCCCTATCGTGGAACGGCGTGGAATACGTGGGAACGATTCCGATTGGGAAGCTGCCGCCGGCGGGACCGCCAGTCACTCCAAACAATATCATCTATCTCGCATCGGTTAAGGACGGAGCCAACTACACGGTGACGTCAAAGCTTTACTACCGGTCGGGCGTGATGGCGTTTGGGCAGGGTTTCTTGCCGATCATCGAGCACTATTACGGGGATACGCTGCCGGTTCCGCTGCCGCCTCATTGCCCTTGATTGTGGCGAAAGCAATCTCGACGTGGGCCGCGGCATGCCGAACCAGAAGTACCTTGCTCGCTACTGTAAAAGCAGCAGCTCCCCCTGGAAAGATCTGGCGTTCGATTCGTATTTCGACGCCTCATCCGTGGCATTAGAACCAGCAACTGCGGACACAATCAAGCCGTCGCTGCCCGTTTGCGACACATCGCGCGCGAGAGAGAGAAACTCATTGTCACTGCCATCTGATACCGCCACTGCTTTTTTAAGAAAACGTGAGATCACGTGATTAAGCGCGGCTGTGGAGTGCGATTCACCTATGACAAACGCTCTCGCGCGTCGATCACGATGCGAACATGCGGAATCGGCGAAAACACGCCTAAAACTCGTCCCGAACCAGGCGCTCTACCAAGCTGAGCCACAGCCCGAATTAGTCGTCGGGTTTTTGCACGCCAACGTGATACGCTTTGTTTCTCCGCGCATTCTATAACGCTTGGCAAGAGCTACCCTTTGCTATCTGTCGCAGACAAAATGCGTTCTCTTCTTACCCACCGGGACATGATCAAATCGGCCGGCGCTTTATTGCGAGATGGAAAAGCTGTCAGCGCCTTTATTTCGATAATCAGTCAATGGCGCCCGCTAACGGGGAGCCATCCAAAACTGCGAATTGAATAGCTAACGAAACCGATTTGCCTTGCCAAGTGGGCGGTATTTTCCCACACTCTGCGTATTATGAAAACGACAACTCTCTCATTAGGAAATTCGATGAATCGCTCGCGTGTGCAGCGCGGCTTATTTCTTATTCCGTTTATGCTCACCTGTTTTACGCTTTCACCCGGAGTGCAAGCGCTGCCAGTTGGGACGTCAGCTCTTGAAGGCGTTGTGAAGGATCCGACCGGACGCCCGATCAAAGGCGCCGATGTCCGGATTGAAGCGAAAAATTTTTCTAAGATTGCTAAGACCGATGCCAGCGGCCACTACATCTCCAGTGGCTTGGCGGTTGGCACTTATAAAGTCACTCTCGTTGTCAACGGATCAGCCAAAGCGTCAATCCCAAACGCCAAGACGCAGTTGGGCAAACCCACTCGACTCAACTTCAATCTAGCCGCACAGGTGGCGTCGGCTACGAAACACATACACTCGGTTTGGTGTCCCAACGAGACGGGAACGCTTATCGGCGGCACGGGTCGATGGATCGATGTTGATGATAACGGCAATATCGTCAGCAACACCGGAGTTAAAAGCACCACCGGATTTAGCAGTCTTGAGAAAGTCAGTTTACAATGGGAGGCGGCACCAAGATACAATGGGCCGCCGCACCAAAAACCTGCCAAACTTGGCGGTCAATGACTTGG
>QHNV01000113.1 GCA_003218535.1 Verrucomicrobiota bacterium | reverse complement strand
TTTGTTGACGGTTCATGACACAATTCTTGTGATTCTGTTTTGATTTGTCAGCAAAAAAACAATACGCGCCTATACCTCGCTTCTCCGCAGGGACGCTGCTTGAATCACGATACCAATGATCGTAAGCGCGATGAATACGATGGTCGATCCGGACGCCGGAAGTACGATCGCGCTTTGAATCAGGTGCGCGCCGATGAGAGAGGAGACAACGATCAGCGCCCAATCAAATAAAACGAGCAGCAGTATTGCGCCAATAACTCCGCCCACCAGAAAGATGAAGGTGGAGTATTGCGCGTAGTGAACAAAAAACGCGGCGGCGATCGCGCCGGCAAGTTTGCCGCCTGCGAGGAAACCCAGAACGGCAATCGCAATTTTCTGAAGGAACAACGCGAGCAAAGCCCCAATTAAACCAAGAACCAGCGCAACGGTCAGCGCTAGCAGTGGCGACGGCTCATTCACAAGGTGCGGCGCGATCTCGACGCCCGCTGCGAACCCGACTGCAGCGACGCAGAGCCAGAACAACTTTCGGCCGAATAACAGAATTACGATGCCGATCAGCGCACCAACAATTGCGACAGAAAAGTGCATCGAAGGATTTTGGACGGCCATTTTGTAGAGGCGTTTGTGGCAAACGCCTGTTTAATTGATTTCGGTGCTTGATACAAGCACCGCTACACCTGTTTACACCGACTTGGCTCGATTTCCTTGCTATATGCCGCAACGTACGCGAAGTAACGGGCGCGTCGGTTGGGCATGGTGGCATGCTTAATCCATTTCGGGCTGTGGCTCAGCTTGGTAGAGCGCCTGGTTCGGGACGAACGAACACTCAGAGCGAAGATTCGTTGTTCCATCGTAGGGAACGGTTGAGATCGTTCGAGAACGGGGCGACAGACCCGTAGAAAGACCCGTGAACAGTTCCACGTTCGCTACTTAGCGTCTCCCTCTTGTTTTCTTTCTAGAGACTTCCTTATCGCCTCTAATGTTTCTGGAGAGAGTTGGACGTCCGAAGTAATGCTAGACATAGGACCGACCGGCCCATAGAAGCCGGAATAGCCAGACTGAGGGCCGTGGGGCGGAGTGACGCCGGAGAGGCCGGTCGAAAACCCAATAGTTTCCTTAGATTCAACGCGCGCTACGGTTCGTTGTATTGCCCTGCTAATCTCAAGCACTTCAACAATCATTTCCTTTTCAGTACGCTCGGGTGCTTTCGCGACTGATTTATGCTTTTCGCTGATGCTCTTAGATTGGTTTTCAAAATCAGACCATCGCTGATCGAACGCCTTTTTCAGTCGGGCTTCAGGCAACGCATTTTCGGGATCAGCCGCGTCAATAGATTTCACAAGTTGCCACATGTCTTCCTCGTCGAGAATCGTCAGATTAAAGAGCGAAAGAGGAGGTTCCAAATCTTTCTTTTCTAGATCAATCAACAACGGGCAGACTCGGGCTTCGGTCAGTCCTTTTTGCAAGGCACCCGCCTCAAACCACAGCCATGGTGCATGTTTGTTCTCTTGAGTCACACACAATATGCCAAGGGTAGTCGTTAACGCCTCGTTTATTTCGCGAGGCCATAGTGAGCCTTTATCGATATTCTGGCTTGAGAGCCACGGCTTCACGCGTTGGATTACATCTGGAAGCCAGGTAACGAGCAGCTCACCAAATGCTTTTGATAACGATCCAGACCAGCTAATGAACACGTTCATACGTTTCTCCAATCCCAATAATAAACATTAGTGTTTTCATTTTTCTTTACTTTCTGTGCGGAGCCGGTGAAAAAATCTCAGCGCCCAATAAGCAGCGCGTAAAGTTCTACATACCAAGGGCGACGACGTGTAAGTGGGAATTTCTTCTGCACTTCGGCAATTAACTCATTGCCTGTGAAACCTTGCGCACGCAGGCGATCCATTTCGTTGCTTAAGCGTTCACCTTCTTTCTGCGCGTGTGTCGCAATTAATGCTACCCATGTGGCAAGGATCATTCTCCATAGGATTGGTGAAACCAAGACGACGACGACCAGGGCTGCAATGATAGCAATAATCCATACCCAGCTCATTTGCCGGATTAGCCCCACAAATAGCCAGATTAGCCCGACAAATAAAGAAACTAGAAACAGCACGATGCTCCAGAACGCGCGTCCCCACATCCGTTCAAACCAACCTAGTTGCTTCCATGCGAGGTCACGGGCTTCTTCTTCGGTGGCGGCGTTTTTGATCTTGTCGATGATCTCCTTGCTCGCGCCGCGTGCTTCAATTGTTGAATTATTTCTTCTTTGTTCATCTGAAATGGGCTGGTGACCGATTTTTACCTTTGTCGTTAGCCGCCATCTCGCGGCTGAATTGGGCGACCAGTGCTTTCTGAAGCGGGTATTCTCTCGTGCTGCTGTTCTGATGGAGGCACAGGCAAAGAACGAACATCCAGCGGCAAGGTTCTCTGGCCAGCCAAAAGCTCAATCAAGAATCGCCGCAGCAACTGTGTTTCTAATTCCCAATTAGCATGACCTTGTGGCGCATAAATCCCGCGAAGAACCTGCACCTTATCAAATTTGTATCCTACAGCAGACCCCATCTCACAAAGGAGTTCAGCCAACAGATCGTCTTTGCGCTGAATCCAGGTAGGCAGCAGCTGCTTCTGTTGCTCTGGGTCGGGAGGGAGACTGCAGAGATGATCAAGATATTCCTTCCATCTCGTCCTTACCGCTTCATTTTTCTTTCCTCGCCCTGCAAATTCCAAATCAATCATGTTCAGCGCCTCCACGTGGCCAGGAGACAATTGCGCACCGCGCGTAGCCATCAGTTTCTTAAAGACATTTAGGCGGCGGTTTCTTTTTTCTCGTGCAGTTTCGATCCATTTTTGTGCTTGGACCGCTAACACCGGCCCGCACAATAGCGCTGCAATCGTCACCCAGTCCTTGAACTCCATTTCGGCCCGATAATAGGACGCTGAATATGCAATTCAAGCCGCATCGCGGAACACCCCCGCGCGTGTGCAGGGCTGTGCAGGCGTGGTTTTTATTCGCCGGGAGGGTAAAGATTACTGGGGCGGGCCGCTTTTTCAGCCTCGGAACGTCACTTCCAAGACACGCTTAGAAGCAATCGCTTTTCGTTAGGCCGCGAAACGAGATTCCAGCGAAAACCGGAATCAAACCTTCGACTGGCAAAAGACTAAACTCATCCAGCAGGCTTAAAAGGCGCTCGGTTGCCTCGGTCAACGCACGAGCCTCATACGCGAGAGCAGCACAAGCGGAGTATGCTAATTCACGTCGGGCTGGTGGGATTTGAACCCACGGCCTCCTGGTCCCGAACCAGGCGCGATACCAAGCTTCGCTACAGCCCGAACTAATTGAGTAACAACAATTTATAAACTATTTTGTCCCGCTCTCAATCTTGTTCTTGGCACTCCTTTAGGATACTGCGATACTGTTTCTGCTATGAAACAGAACATCTGGACAAAGATAAAAAGAGAGCATGGCCTGTATCGTTATAACCCATCCGGCCAATACTTCGCACGAGTGCGTTTCCACGGCAAGCTATATCGCCGGAAGCTCGACACCGCCGATCTAGACTTGGCCAAGCGCAAGCTACGCGCATTCAAAGATGGCTTGGAGCGCACTGACGCAACTAAGGGCAACACGAGCTTTGAGAAGGTGCTCGACGATTATTCCGCGACGCTCACCGGAGTTGAGACGACCAAAGCGGACAAGCGCGTCATTATCGACAAGCTGAAAGCGACGTGGTTCGGCATCGACACGTTGCCATTGCGCACGGTAAAGCCCTCGCAAGTTACGGCGTGGCTGGCGAAACACTACGGCGACTTATCCGCGAGCTATTACAACTCAGCCTTAACCGTGATTCGCGATGCGCTGGATATGGCCGTCCAAGATCACGTCATCATGGAGAATCCCGCAGCCGATTTGACGTATCGCAAGCGCAAGAAGCCAATTCGGACAACGCCAACCTTCGAGCAATTCGAGCAGATCGTGGACGATATTCGTAGTCAGCGATTCAATGCTGACGCTGAGCAAAGCTCCAACTTTGTTGAGTTTCTAGGTCTCGCTGGATTAGGGCAAGCTGAGGCTGCGTCAATCAAACGGAGCGATGTCGATCTGGATGCCGGGCGCATCATCATTTACAGGCACAAAACTGATCAAGGTTTCGCTATCCCGATCTATCCGCAGGCACGCTTACTGATTGAGAAACTCTGCAAGGGCAAGGCGCACAATGCGCGTTTGTTTACGATCGCCGAAGCGCGCAAGGCGCTTAGCAATGCGTGCGTGCGTCTCGGCTTCCCGAGCTTTACGCACCGAGCGCTGCGTCGCATGTTCATTACGCGCGCAATCGAGCGCGGCGTGGACGTGAAGGTGATTGCGGAATGGCAAGGCCATCGCGACGGCGGACGGTTGATTCTGCAGACTTACTCGCACGTTAGGCCGGAACACTCGAACCGTATGGCGGCTCTGATGACAACCGGAGCAGCCGGGGAACGTGATTCCGATGGCGATGCCAATCGCGCAGTAGTGAGTAGAGCGAGCGAAGCGAAGCAAGAAGCGCGCTGGCGGGCATCCTGAGCGCCGCGCGGCCTACGTCGGCGGCGAATCGCACGGCGCGCGCGCTTGGAATTGTTTTTCCAAGCACCCCCCGGCACACCCCGGCACACCCCCCGCGCCGACGGGTCCCATCCGGCGAGGCTCCCCTCGCACGCATACGCAGCGTCGCGCACGCGCACGCACGCAACGCGCCGCTAGCTAGCGCAACGGCTAGCTCGCTAGCTGCGCCCGCTAGTTCGACTAGCTAGGTAGACACAGATGAACGAAAGGAAGACCGCGCAAACACGCCTCCAAGTTCCATAAAAGGCCACGCAAGACGCCCGTTTAGTTGTCATCGTTTTTCATAGGTAAATGCGCCGTTTAGTTGCGCACAGCAGCGCGTTTTGAGATTACGTGGTATGTATAGGGAAGAGATAACATAACAGCACGTAGTTGCACAGCCCCGGACGGTTCCCCGTAGCGGGGCTGATTACTAAGTGCGCCCGCACTCAACGGGCAACGGATAGCCGACGCCGGAGTAGTAGTCGGCAAGTAAAGGTGATGCCGGGCTAAGCATCGCTTCAGGAAAAGTTAGGAGCATTTTGTATGAAAATTGAACCATCTGGCACCGCCTTGCCTTTAAAAGGCGCGTTGAAAACTAAGGCAGCGGCAGCCTATCTCGGTGGGCTATCATTGCTAACCGTTCATCGACTAGTCAAGCGCGGGCTTTTGAAGCCGAACCGTGCAACACGGCATCTGTTATTTCCGGTTGCGGAGCTAGAACGATTCTTACGCGACGGTTAAGCACAATGAAAGCATCGGACGACGACTACCTTGTTGGCCGACTCGCTATGGGCGACAAAGCCGCGCTAGGCGAGCTGATCGCGCGCTACCGTAAAGCCGTGATCGGATACTTCAGGAATAGAACGTATCTGACCTTAGACTTTGAACACCTAGCAGGGCTGGTCTTCGATAAGGTCGCAAGGAAAGCACCGAGCTATATTGCGAAGGGCCGGTTCGCGAACTGGCTATTCGCGATAGCCAAAAACGTGCTGCTCGACGAAATAAGGCGCTATAACCGCGAGCGGGAGCGTAACGACCTCTGGCACGTTAGCAAGCAGGGTAGCATGGGCACAGTTGCGATAAAGGCGGGCGATAGCGCTAGCGACGACGGCGATGCTAGCGAAAGCGGGGAAGTTGTCGACGTGAGCTTCCACGCGCGGGGCGTAGACATGAGCGTGCGATTTAATCCGGGGGAGCTTAGGCGCAAGGGCTATAGCTTGCCGTCTGAGTTAAAGCGGATGTTTCGCCGGTTCGGCTTGGTCGACGGACCAACGCCAGAGATATGGAAAAAAAGTTATAAAAACATGAAAATAAATGACTCAAAAAGTGCCTTCGGCGGCGTTATACGCATGGTAGCCTGTGCTTCCCCGATCTTGAACGGAGCCAGCCATCCGTCAGCTAACGAGCTGACACCACCCATCCAGGATAAAAGCATCACTACCTGCTGCGTTTGCGCGCGACGCACGAAATGCGAACCAGTAGGCGCGGAGTCCGTTTGCCGCAGATGCGAGCGGGAAGCGGCGTCGAACTGGTTTACGGCGCGGCAGATTGCGATTCTGGGCGCTAGCGGGCCAGCTCGACCAATTCGGCCTGACACACCTTTCAACGTCTTCGGATAAAAAGAAAAAGAAATTATGAATACAAACCAACCCAAGTTAGCAGCAATGGGCAAACGGCTACTCGGTAAAGCTAAGCTACCGCAAAACACGCACCAGGATGGCCCGCAAACGCACAAAACGCTAATACGTAAAGGATTTAAGGCTCTTCCTGCCTCATTGGGCCACTCCGACCATCGACTTGAACAGGTATGGCGAGATTCTAGCCACGCGGTTTACAAGCATTTCGGGGCATTCGGGCAATACATCGGCTGGGAGGCGATAAAAATTAAGCGTGAACCGGCGCGGCGCATATTCGGCAAAGATTACCCGGAGCGCGAAGTCTATCCGGGCGCGGCTGCTTTCGGACGGTCCGCGTTATCTGTCGGAGCGCAACACGACCTGGGGCACGCGATCGAACAGGCGAAGCGGCTGTGACCATTCAGAGAGGAAAAACAAACATGAAAGGCGGCGCTAAATGAACACCGGAGCAACACACCCATTACTCGTTGGACGCGTCATCCCCGCTAGTGGCGCATACGCCGCCGCGTCGGAGCCGACGCAAGGCGCAAGCGGAGCGTCGCCGCAGGTTGCCCGCGACTTGGGAGGCGTTAACTCTTATCGGTCGGCAATTAATATCGTTGCGGCAGGGGAGGGTGTAAACCTGTTCAGGGCTGCGAGTGTTCTTGAGAGAGGGATATGTATTCAAGTCGAGAAGCTATTGAAGGTCAGCAAGTCTGACACAAAAGATCACGTTGCGTCACAAGTTTGCGTCACAACTTTGCGTAACAACTTACCGTCACAAGTTAGCGTTAAGAGTGAAGAGTCAAGAGTGGTGAGTGATAGAGTTAAGAGTGCTGAGTCGCGACCGTGGAGTTCGGAAGCACTGTATAACGTTAAGGAGGAGAGCGAAGACGGACAGCATGATATTGAGCAGTCGGAGTTCAGATGGATGCAGAGCTTCTTTGTTCGCGGCTACACGTTAGCTGAAGCGCTAATCGAGATTAAACAGCTTCCAAAGGTGCAAGCACAGTTCCGCAAACTGTCACAAGAAGAGTCAGTAGCGAAAGACAAAAACCTAATGAGAAAACTAATCCGGGCGCGCGACAGTGCAGCGAATTTCAACGAGATAATCGACGAAGTAAAGAAGATGCCGCTCGAAGCGCTGCCGCTGCCAGCATTCGACGAAGATACCCGCCGCGCTGCGGCCCTATTCGAGCTACGGGCCAAGCGAAGCAGAAAGAAGTCACTCCCAACGCCGATGAGCGCGGTCGCGCACCTGCTCGATTGCGCCAAGGAGGAAGCCCGCAGAACGATTAGGGACTTACTCAGCATTCCTTTCATCAAGCAGGCTCGTAAGGGCAAAGGGAGTCAGGCTAATTGTTACAAGCTCGAAAGCGACGACGACGAGGAATCGATATTCTAAACATTTATGAAACCCAAACCTCACACCCTCGCCGACGCGCACGAAGCCGCATTACGGCTCATCCTGCTTCCAGACGACCCCGACCTAACGACCGCCGACCTCGATTTTCTACGCAGCGATCTTGTCGGCGAGCTACTCGAAGGGCGCTGGCCGCGAGCGTTCCGATGGACCAGTTACAGGAAACAAAACTAATGGGAAAGAAAACAAAATACTCGAAGGCAGTCGTAGACAGAATCTGCCGCTACATCGAAAGCGGCTTGAATAACAAGCAAGCCTGCCAAGCAGCAGGGATCAGCGAAACCAGCTTGCTAGTCTGGCGTAAGTCTCATCCTGGCTTCGCCGACAAGATCGAAGCAGCGCGCGAGATTATGCGCAGCAAGGTGCTCGCCAAGATCAAAGCCGCCGGTGCAAAAGACTGGCGCGCGCACGTCGAGTTCTTACGCCTCGCGTTCGCTGAATACCGATTTAGTAACTCGCAGCAAGTAAATGTAGCCATTCAACAGAACATGGAGGTTTACGACCCGGACCGCGCAGACTTAATTCTGAAGCGTAACAAAGTGCTCGAGGAAACGCGAGCTAGAGCGCTAGCCGATAAGCCGGTTGTTCCGCTACAGCTAACGGATAAGGGCGGAGCTAGTAGTGACGCACGAGACGTCGCGCTAGAGGCGGAGCGCGCCCTACAGCTACCGGCGCCGCCCGTTTCTGAGCCTGAGCGCTTGCGCGAGAAGCCGCCAACGACCGTCGTCGAGCGCGCTGATTGGCGCGAGGCGCAACGGCGGGCTTACCAGCGAGATGAGGTTGACGAGTTGCTAGACGGCTAGCTGTCCGGGGCGCGTGCGGCGGTGAGGTGGAGCGCAGCTTTCTGCTGCGCATCCTTCCAATTTATCGACATCGATTCGGCTTCTGTCCTCAGGTTGGGCTTCGACGATTGCTTTCCATCCCGGCGGGCCAGGTAGTTTCCATAGCACGTTTGAAGATTGACCCCGTCTGGGATCCGCTCCGTAATCGTCTCGATTTCCAGCAGCTGCTCTCAGGTCCGGAGCAGATCGGACCTAACAAGTAACAGCTGGTCAGCGATCTGTGA
>QHNV01000259.1 GCA_003218535.1 Verrucomicrobiota bacterium | reverse complement strand
GCCGCTTGGTTTCTGCTGACCTGTCGTACTTCTCGTACGCCCTTCTTAATGCATCATCGACTCGGCCGATGTTGCGGCTTCGTCGCAGCGGCTTCCGGCGTGCTGGCTTTGTTGCGACGGTGAGTCCATTGGACTGATTCATCCTTCGGCGGCGCGAACGAGGTGAGACTCTGTTTGCGCGTTGGATTCGGCGGTCGCGCGCCGGGTTCGATCAGCGGGAGGCATGAGCCCGGCAAGAAACGTGCCTATGTGGAGGCTGCTCTTAGTCTGAAGGTCTGGATTACTGAAGATCAGGACAGAGGGCCTATCGCTTAGGTGAAATTCAAATGTCCCTGGCGTGTTTAAATGTTCACCGTTACAAGAGCCAACTAGGTCATCGCAAGTTCGCACCAACTTATTGCGGTAAGAGCCGTTGGTGTCGGCGATGATTCTGGGACCTCGAACGTTCGGCAGCCAGATCAGATAGCCGCCTTCGTTTTCTGATTGTAATTGGAATCCCACGTCTCGATATGAGCGAGGGCCGCACCCGGAGAACAATGGTTTGACGACAAGGTGCGCTTGCATGGGAAACGGACTGTGCAATTGCCATGAAAAGGCTGCGGCCGATCTGTCATGCGGCAAGAATATCTGCTGTTCGAGGATGATTCCGGGCGCAAGCTGGAAACGCGAACGCGGCCACGAGATAGCCCCAAACAATGCACCGGTACAAGGCGAATGCGAACCGTCTATCAGTTCTTTGGAACAGATTGTGTAAACGCCAATCGGCGCCGTAAGCGTGGCTTCTAAAGCAACCAGGACTGGCGCCGAGGAATCTCCGGAAGAGCAAATCGTGATCATGATGTGAAAGTCTAGAATGCGTCGCGATTCCGGCGGATTCCTTACAACGTGAGCGATCATTGTATTCGCGACAGAGATCTCGCCGCCGTCGCGGCAGCAACACCGGAGCCGTACTACCTGCGACGTCGGGAATTTCTGCGTCTCTTCGGACTCGGTGTGGCCGCATCGGCGTTCTTGCCGCTGACCTCGCAGGCCGCATCCACAGGTTTTCCTGACGCGCTTAACGCCGGTTACAAGCTCGATGGTGTCAAGATCACGCCCGAAGATCTCGTCACCAGCTACAACAATTTCAACGAATGGGGTCAAGCGAAAGATCAGCCTAAGGAACTGGCCAATCGCGGCTGGAAAACGCGACCGTGGTCCATTGAAATCGGCGGATTATGCGCGAACCCGCGCAAGATGGACGTCGACGAATTGATTCAGCTTCTTGGCCCAATCGAGCGGCGTAATTATCGGCATCGTTGTGTCGAAGCATGGTCAATGGTGATCCCGTGGGACGGTTTTCCCCTGGCAAAACTTGTCGATCTTGCACAGCCAAAGGGCGAAGCGAAATATGTTCGCTTTGCTTCTTTTTTCGATTCGGCGAATTGCCGAGCGCAGCGCTCGAACGATTTTCCGTGGCCGTACACTGAAGGCCTAACGATCGAGGAATCACGCCACGAACTCGCGTTTCTGGCGGTCGGTCTTTACGGCAAACCGCTGCCCAATCAAAACGGCGCCCCGATTCGGCTGGTCGTTCCATGGAAGTACGGATTCAAGAGCGCAAAGTCGCTGGCGAAAATCGAGTTCGTAGCCGAGCAGCCCAAGACGCTTTGGAATCAGCTCGCGCCTAACGAGTACGGCTTCTACGCCAATGTGAATCCCAACGTCGATCATCCGCGATGGAGCCAGAAAAGCGAGCGCGTGATCGGTGCCGGATTCTTTTCCGGCAAGCAAGCGACGCTCATGTTCAACGGCTACGAAAAACAAGTCGGACATCTCTACGCCGGGATGGATTTGCGGAAGAATTTTTAAGACATGAACAGGCTGGCAAGGATTCTCGGGAACAGATTATTCGCCCTGAGCACTCTCATCGGCATTGGTATTTGGCTGCTGGTTGTTCCAGCGTTGACCGGCGGACTCGGCGCCAATCCGGTCGAAAAGCTGCTGCATTTAACCGGCGAGATTGCGATCTGGATGCTGGGCGCCGTGCTCGCGCTCAGCCCGCTGCGCGCATTGTTTCCAAAGTCGAGAATCGTCGCGGCTTTGAACCGCCATCGTCGTGCCATCGGCGTTTCAGCGTGCATTTACGCGCTTTTGCACCTTGCCGCACATGTAGTTTACGAAGGCGGATTGGACGGATTGCTACGGAGCTTTTCGAAACCATTTATCTGGTACGGCGCCGCAGGGCTGTCGATTCTCATTATTCTGGCCGTCACCAGCAACCAGTTCTCCATTCGCAGTCTGGGCGGAAGAAATTGGAAGCTCCTTCATCGCCTGGCTTATATCGCCGCCGCGCTTCTTGTTTATCATCAAGCGATCGCCGGTAAAGGTCACTGGCACACCGGACGCTGGCTGTTCTTTCCTTTAGCGTCGCTCCAGCTTGCGCGCATTACCAAGCAGCTGTTTATGAGGCCGGCTCGCAAGCATCGCGCAACAGCAATCTTAACAACGGTGGCGAATGCGCGATGAGCAGCCCTTACATTCACACTATGGACCGCGTTGCCAGACGATCACTACCCGCGTCGCTGCCGATACGTGTAGTAGACGCGGATGAGATGAATCGATCCAACGGGGAAATTTAAATGGCTGCTGAACCATACAATCCATCTCCGATCGGTAATCCATCGGTCCTGGCGCGGCGCAACTGGCTGCAAACGAAGCTGGTGATTTTCATTGGCAAACACACGCCGAAATGCCGGGAGATGGTGCGTATTTTGTCGCAATCAATGGACGAGCCAATGCCGTTGATGATGCGGATCAAGAAACGAATTCATTTTCTGATCTGCTGCTGGTGCCAGCGTTACGAAGAACAGCTTCGCTACATTCGCCGGACCGCATCCAGATTTCCGGAACATGCTGATAAAGCCTCCGATGCCTCGCTCCCCCTGAAGGCAAAAGAACGGATTAAGGCTAAAATAGGCGAGCAGGCACCGTAACCCCCTTTTTCTGCTTTGGGCGTTGTAGAAGCCCATTGTCTGACCGCCAG
>QHNV01000157.1 GCA_003218535.1 Verrucomicrobiota bacterium | reverse complement strand
TATTCCTTGCTTTGGCAGGCGCGTTCAGCTGTATTGGCCCACTTTTCGCCAGCAACCAGCCGCTAAAAAAAAGCAACTGATCGGCAGCAACCAGGTTGCCTCTGTGATACGTTTCAAGCCGAGATGAAGCCTGTTCTGCGCATCGGCATCGTTGCGGTCGCGCTCTTTGTCATCGCGATGCTGGTGTGGCAGGCGGTTACTGCACAGGGCGCGCCCGATCCGATGCGGCCTAATACGAGCCCGGCGGTCGCGTTTCTCGATATCGGCATTCTCGTTTTCCGCGAAGGCTTGGAATGCGTTCTCGTACTTGCCGCCATCACTGCCAGTATGACGGGCGCAAAGCGCGTGCATCGACGACCGGTCGCTGCCGGCGCAGGCCTGGCGTTTGTCGCTACTTTGATCACTTGGTGTATCGCGGTGCGAATTGTCGGCTCGCTCAGCGACAATATGTCGGCGCTCGACTTACAGGCGGCGACCGGACTGCTTGCAGTGATCGTTCTGCTCGTGATCATGAACTGGTTTTTCCACAAGATTTATTGGGGCGGCTGGATTCGTGCTCACAATCGCCGGCGCAAATCACTGGTGGAAAATGCGCGCGCGGTCGGAATTTCGCAGAGGCACCTCTGGTGGGGATTGATCCTCCTCGGATTCACTTCGCTTTACCGCGAAGGATTCGAGGTAGTTCTCTTTTTGCAAGGCTATTACCTGCGGCTGGGCGGCGGCGTGGTGCTGAAAGGCGCGTTATTGGGCATCGTGCTCACAGGATTGGTAGCCATCTTGACATTTGTTCTTCAACAGCGTCTTCCGTATCGGAAGATGCTGATCACGACCGGGATTCTTCTCGGCATGGTATTGCTGGTGATGGTGGGCGAACAAGCGCAGGAGATGCAAGCGGCGCACTGGATTCCAACGACACAGATCAGTCAGCTGGCAAATGTGATCCCGCCGTGGATGGGAATGTGGTTTGCAGTGTTTCCGACTGTCGAAACGCTGGTGGCACAATTGATCGCAGCGGTTTTGGTTATTGGCTCCTACTATGCAGCTCGACATCTTGGTGGCGCGCCGCCTCAAAGCGCCGAGCCAGCCACGGAAGCACAGGCCGAAGCCAAGGCCGCAATTGTGGAAAGTCTGGGGAGCGCTGCACAGGCAGGCTCGCCTGCTGCGTTTCAGAGCAGAGCAGCCGCTGCAGCCGAAACCGGCCCACCCGTAGTCGCCGCATCGGCGGGACGCGCCTGAGAGCGCGACCAGTCGGCCAAAGCTGTGAGACACAAACTGCTACCTTTTATCTTGGGCCTGCTGGCCAGCGCATCAGTCGGCGACGGCGGCGTGCGCCATTTCACTTTTCTCTACGAAGCGAATACGTCGGCAACCGGAAGCTTGGAATTGGAGAACTGGGTTACATGGCAGCGCGTCGCCGGCTCCGGGCGATTCGATCAAGTCGATTTCCGTCACGAACTAGAATACGGCGTGACGGACACCTTTCAGGTGAGCATATATCTCGCAGACTGGTTTTATGAAAACGGTCGGGAACACTCGGGGTTCTCTTATTCCGATACAGCGCTCGAATTGATCTACAACCTGACGAATCCCGTTGTCGATCCCGTCGGATTGTCGATCTACGCGGAACTAAGAGCCGGCAATCGATTGATCGAGCTGGAATCAAAATTGATCGCGCAGAAAAATCTCGGACCGCTTATCCTTGCTTACAACGCGACCCTCGAATCCGTATGGGAAGGAAACGATTTGACCGAGCGCGAAGGCGAGTTCAGTCAGGCGCTCGGGGTAAGCTATGAAATTTCACCACGTGTCTCTGTCGGCTTGGAGATGCTCCATGAGTTCGTTTTCCCCGAATGGCGCGATGAAGAAAAGTTAAGGAATTTCTTCGTCGGCCCGAATGTTTCTTATCGCCGCCAAAACTGGTTCGTGACCATGACCGCTCTTGCACAGGCGACGAATACCGAAGACGAACCGGATTTTCAACTGCGGACAATCTTTGGAATTGCTCTGTGAAATGACGAATGTCGCGATCTGGATCGTGGCAATCATTTGCCTTATCGATCTTAGCAGTTGTGCAACGACAAGGTTTGCGCCGCCGCCCGTCACGCCTGACTGGTCCGCCAAGAGTGACCAAATCCATCTCACGATGTTGCGCGAGGGCCGCACACTATTCGTTCATCGTTGCATCGAATGTCACACGCTGCCGGCGTTCTGGCATTATCGCACTGAGGATTGGCCAAGGATCGTGGACAGCATGGCGCGCCGCTCAAACTTGAAGCCCGCGGAACGCGATGCCATCGTCGCCTACATCCTCGCAGCGCGCGCGCAGTAGACATTCTAAGGAGGCCAAGGCAGCTGCTGATATTCCTGTTGAACGGTGTCGCAAGCTTTTCACCTTAGGCGGATGATTAAGCCCATTTTCCGCCTCTCGCTTGCGGACCGATCGATTTTGGCCGCTTTTATTCTTGTATCTTCACATGCACTTGCCGTCAATCCAACGCCGCGCGGCGGTGGACCCGGCGTCACTTCACCTACTGCAACACAGGCGAGCCCGTCTCCGACAGCGGCAACGCCAGGTTCCATCGACGAGAAATTGTTTAATGGAATGCAATGGCGACAAATCGGGCCGTTCCGCGGTGGCCGCGCGTTAGCCATCGAAGGCGTCGTCGGCGAGCCGGACACGTATTATTTCGGCGCGGTTGCAGGCGGCGTATGGAAAACAAAGTCGATTGACGGCGGCAAGACGTGGGAAAACGTCGGGTTGAAAGATACACATCAAATCGGCGCGCTGATCGTCGATCCAAGAAATGAGAACGTCGTTCTCGTCGCAGCGCTGGGTCACGCGTTCGGTCCAAATCAGGAACGCGGAATTTTTCGCACGACCGACGGCGGCAAAACTTGGACGAAAGTTTTGTCGAAAGATGAAAACACAGGTGGGATCGACATCGTTTTTGATCCGCATAATCCGAACATCGTCTTCGCATCGCTTTGGCAGGCGCGACGGCAGCCGTGGTTTTTCTCCAGTGGTGGCCCAGGCAGTGGCCTTTATCGATCGGAAGATAACGGCGTCACATGGAAACATCTCGAGGGAAATGGCCTTCCCGAAGGCATTCTCGGTAAGATCGGAATCGCAGTTTCCGGAGCCGATTCGAACCGGGTCTATGCAATCATCGAGGCCAAGGAAGGCGGTCTGTACCGCTCTGAAGATGCCGGGCAGCATTGGACAAGGGTGAATGACGATGGGCGATTTCGTCAGCGTGCCTGGTATTTCAGTAAAGTTTATGCTGACCCGAAATCACCAGACACGGTCTACCTGGTAAACACTGGATTGTTCCGTTCGGTTGATGGTGGAAAGACTTTCACCTTGTTGCCCGCACGTCACGGAGATCATCACGGCCTCTGGATTGACCCGACGAATCCAAATCGCATCGCAAACGTGAGCGACGGCGGCGCCAGCATCTCCACCGACGGCGGCAAAACATGGACGACTCAAAACAACCAGCCTACGGCACAGTTTTACCACGTCGCGGTGGATAATGCGTTTCCATATCACATTTATGGCGCACAACAGGACAACTCGAACGTCGGCATCGCCAGCCGCAGCGATTCAGGAGTGATCGGGCGGGAAGATTGGTTCGTTGCGGGTGGCGGCGAATGTGGCTTCGTCGTGCCCGACCCGCGCGATTGGCACATCATCTATTCAAACAACGAAGGCTACATCAATCGTTACGACAAAAATAAGGAGGAAGTGCAAGACGTTAGTCCGGTCCCCATTGATAATTCTGGACATGGCGCTGTCGATCTTGCCCATCGTTTTCAATGGGTCACGCCGCTAATGCTTTCACCGCATAACCCTGACATGCTCTACACGGCGGCAGAATGCGTTTTCAAATCGACCGATCACGGACAAAGCTGGACCCAAATCAGCGGTGATTTGACGCGCAATGATAAATCGAAGCAGCAGCCAAGCGGCGGGCCGCTGACTAATGACATCACGTCGGTCGAATACTACGATACCGTATTTGCTTTGGCCGAATCACCGGTGAAACAAGGAACGATCTGGGCGGGCACGGACGATGGACTCGTGCACGTCACGACTGACGATGGCCAGCATTGGTCGAACGTCACGCCAAAAATGCCGGAGTGGAGCACAGTCGATCTTATCGATCCCTCTCCACACGACGGCAACACAGCTTACGTGGCGGTGGATCGACATAAACTCGACGATTTTAAGGCGTACATTTTTAAAACGACCGATCTAGGAAAAAGTTGGACCTCGATCGTGCGCGGAATTCCCGATGGCGCGTACGTGCACGCGGTGCGCGAGGATCCCAAGCGTAAAGGTTTGCTCTACGCAGGAACAGAGCTCGGAGTCTTCGTTTCGTTCGATGACGGCGCGCACTGGCAGCCGCTGCAATTGAATCTGCCCGTCTCCCCAATTCACGATTTGGTAGTGAAAGACGACGATCTGGTGGTAGCGACGCACGGGCGCTCCTTCTGGATACTTGACGACTTGACCCCGCTCCGTCAGGTGAACGCGCAATCCGCGCGAGCGGACGTCATTCTTTATCAACCGCAGACCGCGTTGCGTTTGCATTACCCCGAAGAATTCGACAAACGCCAACCAGTGGGCGACAACCCGCCGCCTGGCGCCATCATCGATTATTACTTCAAGACTGGGCCTAAGGAGGAGGTCTCACTCGAGATTCTCGATGCTTCGGGCAAAGTGATCCGGCATCTTTCCAGCAAAGAAAAGAAAGAAGGCGAGCAACCGCCTGAGTGGCCGGATCGCGTGGAGCGCGTGAAAACCATTCCCGCTAACGAAGGAATGAATCGGTTCGCATGGGATCTGCGCTACGATGATCCCATACAAATACCTGGCGCGTTTTACTCGAGCACAGGCCCCAAGGGCCCGCTTGCGTTGCCGGGTGGTTATCAGGTGAAACTGACGGTGGGCAGCAAATCACAGACTGCGCCTCTGCATTTGGTGATCGATCCGCGAACGAAAGGACAGGAAGCTGCGTTACAAAAACAGTTCACATTGGCGATGCAGGTGAACGATCGGATTTCTCAGCTACATCAGGCGGTGAATGAAATCCGCGATCTCAAATCGCAAATTCAAACTCTGCACAAACGTTTCGGTGACGATCAACGATTAAAGCCGGCGCTCGCGGCGGCGGACGATCTCGATCACAAAATGTCCGAAGTCGAGCAGAAACTCATTCAGGTGAACATGAAAGGTTCGGAAGCGAACCTCGCTTTTCCAAACATGTTGAACGAGCGATTTGACACTTTTAGTCACGGAATCGAGTCCAGCGATGAAGAACCGACGAAACCGCAACTCGACGTGTTCCAAATGTTGAGCAGCCAGCTCGATGACCAGTTAAAGAAATGGGCGCAGCTCAAGAACGAAGATTTGCCGAAAGTAAGCGAAATGATCAAGCAAGCCAATTTGCCCGCGCTAATAATCACTGAAAAGAAAGCTGGATCGTGACCGCTGCCGCAAGGCTGCATTAAGCTGGGACTGATGGTGAAAATCGACAAGGCTGTCGTGCTTGCGGCTGGGCGCGGCACGCGCATGCGCGAACTCACCGCAGATCTTCCCAAACCGATGATCGAGGTGCGCGGCAAACCAGTTTTGCGGCACATCGTCGAAGGATTGCGGGACGCAGGAATACGCGCCATTCTTCTTATCGTCGGCTACCGCGCCGATACGGTGCGGAATTTTTGCGGCGACGGTTCCCGCTACAATATCGCCATTCAATATGCGACGCAGACGGTACAAGATGGGACCGGTCGCGTTCTCAATCTTGCCCGCGACTTCGTCAAAGATACTCCGTTCATTTTGAGCTACGGCGACATTTTGGTCGATCCGGCAAATTACAGACGCATTGTCGATCTTCCGGATGAGATTGAAGCGATTATCACCGTGACGCGGGGTGAGGACGTCAGTAAAGGCGGCGCTGTCTTTCTGAATGATCGAATGGAGCTTATCGATCTTCGCGAAAAAGCGCAGCCGGGGGAGGTTGAAACCTCATGGTACAACGCCGGCCTTTACGCATTTCGTCCAAGCATTTTTGAATTCACTGCGAAATTGAGGCCTTCGCCGCGCGGTGAATATGAACTAACCGACGCAATCCGCGCACTCGCGCATTCAGAAAAAAAAGTGCGAGCGCTAGAGCTGACCGGCGAATGGGCAGATGTGCGCGATCCCGAAATTCTCGCGCGGCTGAATCGCTAAGCTGTCGCGACGCTCTATGGCGTCGCCTAAATTGGTCGGCGATCATAGACTGACTGCCGCTACAGATTCGTGGGATCCTAGCGTGTTTGCTCGGCGGTCTCGCCAGGTGGTTCTTCGCCGATTTCTTCTTCGATTTCACGTCGCCATTCGCGGGAGAGCCAGGATCGCAGCACTCCGTAAAGCAAATAAGCCAGAAACAACACCGCCGGCATCCATTCATAATTCAAAACGGTGAAGATGAGAACAAGGATGATGATCAGGAACCGCGGGATTGATTTCTTCGTTTTCCAGTTGATCCCCTTGAAGCTCGGATATTGAAACCGGCTGAACATCATGAATGAAAGAAAGAGCAGTAATGGCGGCAGAACGAAGCGCCAGTTACCGAGGTGATGTTCGCCTTCCGCGAGCCAAAGGAGGAATAGTGTGATCGAAGCGATCAGGCCCGCCGCGGCGGGAATTGGGAAACCTGTGAAAGTGTTTTGATGATTGCTTCCGTCGTGCTTCGCGTCTGCGGAATTGAAACGGGCTAAACGCAGCGCACCGCATGCCAAGTATATGAACGCGATAATCCAGCAGGCGCGCGGAAACTCCTGCAACACAACGCGGTAAACCATCAGAGCGGGAGCAAGCCCGAATGAAACAATATCTGCCAGCGAATCGAACTCGCGCCCGAACGGAGTCTCGTGCCCGCCCAAACGTGCAATGCGTCCGTCCAGAAAATCAAAAACGAAGGCGCCAAGAATAAACCAGATGGCGGTATGAAAGAGATCACCAGCCGCGTCGGGATTTGATGCTTGAAGGAGCGCGCCCTCAAGAATTTTGAGGGTGGCGGTGAATCCGCAAAACAGATTTCCTGCGGTCATCAAATTAGGCAGGAGATAGATTTTAGATGGCTGTTCGTTCATTTAGTCGGGCAGTCGCGCGATAACTGTCGATCCACCGAGAACGTGGTAGCCTACCTTCACAAGAACTTCAGCGTTGAGCGGTAAATATAATTCTGTTCGCGAACCGAAGCGAATCATTCCGAACCGCTCACCTTTTTTCAGTTCGTCCCCGACTTTCGCCCAGGCTACGATGCGTCTCGCAATTGCGCCGGTGATCTGGCGTACAACAATAGTGATACGCGGGTTCTGGAAAGCCCATGTCATCGATTCGTTTTTTTCAGGGGAGTCTGGATGGCGTGCATCGAGACAAAGTCCCTCTTGATGCTGACGATAAATCACTCGGCCATCAACCGGCGCGCGATTCGTATGGACATCGAAGATCGACAAGAAAATTCCGATGCGGCGTGTTTTTGTTTTGATTACCTCGTTTTCATCCAACTCGACGATATCCATAACAATCCCATCCGCGGCAGCCACGATTGAATTTGGATCTGGCGGCACCATTCGTTCCGGGTCCCGGAAAAACGCGACGGTTAAAAAAAATAGCAACAAACAAAACAGAGATAACCACACCGAAAAGAACGTAGCCGCCACGGCAACGAGCGCCAAAAACGCCAAAATCCAGCGTGCTTCCAAGAGCGTCTGCAAACGCATAAACGGGCCTACTTTCGGAGCCTGAAAGCACTCGGTCAAGACGCCAAAAAGCAGTAACCGGGACTCGAGCCGCCAAACCACAAGATCATGGGCTTCGCGATATCGCCGCATCCAACCAGTAGCGGAAATAACGCGCTCAAAACCACGAGATTATTAGTTGTTTCCAAGCCGTTTCCGGCTATCGTTTTTGTTGAGGGCCGCAGGGCCCCGCTTTATGCCGCAAGTTCAAGAAGAAATTCCGGTCGAAGAATCACCTCGCGCCAGCTCGACCGGAATCGCCGCAACTCAAAAATATGACGCCGCGCAGATCGACAAGTTAGAAGGCCTTGAGGCAGTTCGGAAACGGCCCGGGATGTTCATCGGAGACCCGGATGAGCGCGGGCTGCATCATTTGGTTTACGAGGTTCTAGATAATTCCATCGATGAACATCTCGCCGGGTTTTGCACTAAAATCGAGGGGACCATTCATGTCGATGGATCGATTTCGGTGCGCGACAATGGTCGCGGGATTCCCGTCGATATCCATCCAAAGTGGAAGATGCCAGCAATTGAGCTGGTGCTGACGAATCTGCATGCCGGCGGAAAATTTGGACAAGGCGCGTATAAGTATTCCGGCGGACTGCACGGCGTAGGCGCCAAATGCACCAACGCGCTTTCGGAATGGTTCAAGGTAGAAGTGTCGCGCGACGGCAAAGTCTATCACATGGCGTTCGCCAAAGGCAAGACGACCGACAAGCTTACGGTCATTGGGGAGGTCAAAAGTAAAAAAAACACCGGGACGCTGATTACGTTTCTGCCCGATCCGACGATCTTCACCATTACGACTGAGTTTAAATTCGAGCGGTTGGCAACTCGGTTGCGTGAACTGGCTTTTCTCAATCCCGGCCTAGAGATCACGCTGACGGACGAGCGCGCGGACCCGCCGAAGAAAGAGAAATTTTTCTACAAACACGGGATCGAGGAATTCGTAAAGCAGCTTGGCGAGAATAAGCAGGTCCTGCATCCAAAGCCGATCGTGATTTCCCGGCAGCGCGATGAAGTATTTGTCGATGTAGTGCTGCAATACAACGACAGTTACAACGATCAGATTTTACCGTTTGCGAACTCTATCCCGAATCCTGATGGTGGCACACATTTGACCGGTTTTCGCACGGCGCTCACCAAAGCGGTCAATCAATACGCCAAACAAAATAGTCTCCTGAAAGAGAAGGATCCGTCGATTTCTGGAGACGATGTGCGCGAAGGATTGATCTGCGTGCTCAGCGTGAAGTTACCCAATCCGCGCTTCGAGTCACAAACTAAGGTAAAGCTCGTTAACACTGAGATCGATGGAGTCGTGAACTCAGTCGTTTACGAGGGGCTAATGACTCATTTCGACAAGAATCCGCCGATTTCGCGCCGCATTTTCGATAAAGTGCTGACTGCCGCGCGCGCGCGCGAAGCTGCTCGAAAAGCACGAGAAACGATTCGCAAAGGCGCACTCACGGGCGGCGGTTTGCCTGGAAAATTAGCCGATTGTTCGGAACGCGATCCGGAATTGACAGAGCTTTATATTGTTGAGGGTGACTCGGCGGGCGGGTCCGCCAAGCAAGGTCGTGATCGGCGTTATCAAGCTATTTTGCCGATTCGCGGGAAGCTGATAAACGTGGAGAAAGCGCGCGAAGATCAATTTCTCAAGAACGCTGAAATTCAAGCCATGATCACAGCAATCGGCACCGGCATCGGTAAACCAAAGGAAGACGGCAATGGGAAGGATGAAGGGCGCTTCGATATTACAAAGCTGCGATACGGCCGCATCATTATCATGACCGATGCGGACGTCGATGGCTCGCACATTCGAACTCTGCTGCTGACCTTTTTCTTCCGCCAGATGACCGAGCTCGTGCGCGCGGGAAGAATTTACATCGCGCAGCCGCCGCTTTATCAAATCAAGCGAAAAAAACGCGAGGAATACGTCGATGACGACGTCCAGCTAAACAAAATCCTGATCTCGCTGGGCGCGGAGGATGTGCGACTAAAAAACCTGGCGGATGACAAGGAGGTCACAGCGGCGCAACTTAAGGATATTCTCGAATCCCTCGGCAAGCTCGCGAAGCTGAGCGAAGCGGTTCGCCGTCACGGCGGAGATTTCGAGACATATCTCGCTCACCGAAATTCTCGATCCGCCAAACTGCCGGCGTATCTTGTGAAAGTACGCGAGGGCAATGAGGAGACCGTGCATTACTTTCACGACGAAAAAGCAGTGCGCCAATTTCACGAATCGAATCTCGATCTTAATTTGTTCGACACCCAGATCGAGCAGGAGTTGTTGCCGTTAGGAGAAGCTCAGGTGCCGAAAACAAATGGGGTCCGCCGTCGGGGCAAGCTTGTCGAGCTACACGAGTCGGCGGCCATCCAAAAGATCATTGCCGAGCTTGCACGAAAGGGTTTGAAGGTCGGCCATTACGCCACAAGTGACCGGCCAATTTTCGAATTAATTGAAGGTGAAGGAGACAAAGCTGTCGCGCATCTGCTCTTTTCGATTCCCGAAATCCTGCAAAAGATTTTGGAAATTGGCCGGCGCGGCGTGCAGATCAAGCGTTTTAAAGGTCTGGGCGAAATGAACGCCAAAGAGCTGTTCGAGACCACGATGAATCCGGAGAAGCGCAAGCTTTTGAAGGTGGACTTGAACGAGGATAACGCTGTCGATGCCGACAAAATGTTCACTATTCTCATGGGTGATGTAGTCGAACCGCGCCGGCAATTTATCGAGGACAACGCGCTCAACGTCCGCAATCTGGATGTCTAAATTTCGCGATGGGCGGTCTGTTTCACAATCTGCGCCATCCTCGTCGGTGTTATGTGGTTTGCGCCATTCCGCGTTCGGGCAGCAATCTGCTGACCGACGGGTTACACGCCACGCGCCGGGCAGGCCGGCCGAAGCAGTTTTTTCTTGCTGCATTCGAAGCTGGCTACGCAGCGAAACATTCGCTGGATCCTGTTAATGATTATGCAGGCTATGTCCGCGGTATCGTCAAGGCAAAAGCTACTTCCAATGAACTGTTCGGATTTAAGTTGATGAGTTGGTATTTGGAAGATTTCCTTCAGCGGCTGCGTGAAACTCGCGCGTTTGGCCACCAAGGAACATCTGATCTCGATCTTTTGCAAAACGCCTTTCCAGGGCTCCAGTTTGTGCACACTTTTCGGCGGAATAAACTGCGGCAGGCATTATCGAAGGCGCGAGCTGTTCAGACTGACCTTTGGAAGGTGAAAGACGGGAAGACTGCCCGACGTGAACCGCGGTTCGATCCTGAACTGATCGAACGATGTCTCAGAGACGGTGAAGAACAGGAAAAAATTTGGCAAAACTTTTTCCACCGGGTGGGCATCGAGCCGTTCCGCGTCGAATATGAGAAACTATGTACGGATTACGAACAGACGATCCACGGAGTCCTGGACTTTCTGAAAATTTCTCTGCCGCGCCGTGCTCGTATCGGCCCTCCTGTGACAGTCAAACAGGCCGATGAAGTGTCACGTGCCTGGGAAGAACGCTTCCT
>QHNV01000156.1 GCA_003218535.1 Verrucomicrobiota bacterium | reverse complement strand
GGGTTCACACAACGCCATGGAACAAGGTTGCGGCAGGGGATTCGCGAATTTCACCGCGCCTTCTTTGCTCACGGCTTCGGTCGCAGTTCACACGTTGGGATATCTTCTGACGACAGCAGTAGTCGCGATTTTGGTTTACGAAAAACTTGGCGTCGGCATGCTACGCCGCGCGTGGTTCAACATCGATTTGGTCTGGATGCTCGCACTGATGGTCACCGGCGTATTCATCCTGCTCTTTTGATTTGCGGCCGCCTGACCCGGAACAGGCCCCGGAGCGCTACCGTCTACGCTAAATCGCTGATAGACTCCTTTTTTTGTACTGGCGGTGTACAACCGTCGAAGAATTGGCTCCTCGAAGGCATAGGAGCATCTTGACCGCACTCGGTCGCATCGATAGCTTCGTTTTCGGAAAGGAGCTCGTTGGTGAAAACAGAAGTATCAATCGAGTACTGCGTCGTTTGAAACTACACGCCGAAGGCCGTCAGTTTGGCGGCTAAAATTCTTGAGCTCGGCGAGCGTATCAAATCGCTCACGCTGATTCCCTCGAGCGGCGGCGCTTTCGAAATTCGCACCAATGGCAAACTGCTCCACTCCAAACTCGATACCGGCGACTGGCCGGATTTCGACCAGATCGTCAAGACGATCAAGAAGGCCAAATTATAAAACGCGTGCTTCCGTTTCTGTAATCCGTCGCTGGGTATTAGGCCTTCAAAAGCGGCGTCAAGTTCGCCACTGCGAATCCGTTCGGTGGCGGACTGCCCCACTCCAAAGCGCGGTCGGCGCGCGAGAAATTTGGATGTTGGATGTTGGACGTTGGACATTTTCTTCTTCTGGGAGAGTGAAGGGTGCCTGGTGGCCCTCGCGGTCTTCAAAACCGTCGTCGCCCCGCAAGTACCGCGCTCTCGTCGTGCGCTGGGTGAGCTTCGAAATTGAGCCAACAGGCCCTGCGACAAGTTTTGCCGCAGCTACCGCTTTCGCTTGACCGAAAAGTCATCGTGAACTCGACCACGTTCGATGACGCCGGTGTTTATCGCTTGGATCGGCATCGAGCCCTGGTGCAGACGGTTGATTTTTTTACACCTGTCGTGGATGACCCATTTTCCTACGGGCAAATTGCGGCGGCCAACTCGCTTTCCGACATTTTCGCCATGGGGGGCCGGCCGCTGACTGCGCTCAATATCGTTGGGTTCCCTACCGACTCCGTTTCGCCACAAGTGATTTCTTCGATTTTGCGCGGCGGCCTTGCCAAGGCAGCCGAAGTCGGGTGCGCAATCATTGGCGGCCATTCGATTCGTAATCCCGAACCAATTTACGGCCTCGCCGTCACCGGAATCGTCGACGTTCGTCGCGTTACCACGAACGCAAACGCGTGTCCCGGCGATCTGCTGGTCTTAACGAAACCGCTTGGCACCGGCATCGCCACTACTGCGATCAAACGCGGAATTGCTTCACGCGCGCTCCGAAAAAAGGTGACCGCCATCATGTCGAAGATCAACACCATTGGCGCCGAACTCGCCGAGCGTCGGTTGGTCCGCGCCGCTACCGATATCACCGGTTACGGATTGATCGGGCACCTGGTTTCGTTGTGCCGCGCCAGTCGCGTGTCAGCTGCCCTCGATCCGCGCGCTGTGCCAATGATTAGCGATGAAATCAGGGAGTTGATCGAGCAGGGCTGCGTCCCCGAAGGAAGTCGGCAAAATCTCGATGACACAACAGTTGCCGTGGACTGGGGGAATACGGGTGAAGCGCGCAGAATCTTTCTGACAGATGCACAAACCAGTGGCGGATTACTGCTCTGCGTTGCTGAAGCGAATCTTGAGAAGGTGCTGAGCGTCTTGCGAGAAGCGGAAACGCCTTCCGCTGCGGTCATTGGAAAAATAGCACCACGACGGCGGCGTGGTCCATTGATATGCATGACGGGGTAAAATCCGATGCGCGGCGGCAAATTCCCGCCGTCGCCAGTGTGCTCGATCCTTTGGACCGGTGCGATCTGCCGCGGCCGGTTGTCGTCGATCTTATTCGTCGCGAGCTTTCGAAAATCCGCGGCGAGAGCCAGATTCCGGAATTTGAATCGATTGTCGAACGCGTTGGCCGATCGCTCGAGGAACTTCGCGCGAGCCGCCTGCAACCTGTCATCAACGGGACTGGGGTCGTCATTCACACAAATTTCGCGCGTGCGCCGCTACCAAACGAAGCGATTCGTACTCTGAACGAAATTGGATCAGGCTATTCGAATCTAGAATACGATCTGAGAACAGGCGAGCGCGGGCGGCGTGGAGCTTATCTTGAGAATTCGCTCGCCGCGCTTTGCGGAGCCGAAACTGCTACCGTCGTGAATAATTGCGCTGCCGCATTGGTGCTGATCGTTCACCATTTCATCAACAAGAGTGGTAGAGCGCGACCGCCGGACGCGCCGGCGAAAAACGAAGTTGTCATTTCCCGCGGCGAACTGGTGCAGATCGGTGGCGGATTTCGCATCGGCGAAATTCTTGAAGCGAGCGGCGCGACTTTGCGCGAAGTAGGGGCGACCAACAGAACAACGCTCAGTGATTATGCGGGCGCTATTCGGCCAGAGACGGCAATGATTCTCAAGGTTCACCGCAGCAATTTTTTTATGAGCGGTTTTGTCGAATCGCCTGCTACCGCGGAAATCGCAGGGTTGGCGCGGAAAAAACGAATTCCTCTTGTAGAGGACTTGGGAAGCGGTGCGATCCTGCCGACGGAGCAATTCCGAATCACTGAACACGAACCGACGCCTTCCGAAGCATTGACGGCTGGCGTCGATCTGGTGTGTTTTAGCGGGGACAAGTTATTTGGCGGCCCGCAAGCGGGAATCATTGCTGGCAAAAAGCGATTGATTGCAGCGCTGAAACGCGAGCCGCTGTTGCGCGCGTTGCGCTGCGACAAGCTCTGCTTCGCGGCTTTACAAGCAACTGTCGATCTTCACCTCAACCAAGCGACTGCCGAAATCCCGGCACTCGCGCTGTTGCAAATTTCAGAAGATGAATTGCGCACGCGAGCTGAGGCACTCTGTGATCAGCTGTTTGAAAGCTGCTCTGGCCTGCAAATCACCATTGGTCGCAGCAAAGCCAAAGCCGGCGGCGGCGCTTTGCCAAAATCAACAATGACGTCGGTGACACTCGAGATCGTCCCACAAAATTGTTCACCGGCGGATTTCGCCGCGCGCCTACGCAGGGCAGTTCCCCCGCTCATCGGTTACGTCGCGAACGACCGCTTCAAACTTGATCTGCGCACAATTTTTCCGCAACAGGATGATCTGGTCGTCAGAACAATTCGCGCAGAATGCATGAAGTGACCACGCGGCATTTCATCATCGCAACAGCAGGTCATGTCGATCACGGCAAAAGCGCACTCGTCAAAGCGCTGACTGGAACTGATCCGGATCGTTTGCCGGAGGAAAAGAAGCGACAGATCACGATTGAGCTAGGTTTCGCCGAATTGAATCTCACCGCGCCGAATGGCGAGACGATTCACGCAGGCGTCATCGATGTTCCCGGCCACGAGGATTTTGTGCGCAACATGATCGCGGGCGTCGGGTCGATTGATCTGGCGCTCTTCGTTGTCGCCGCCGACGACGGCTGGATGCCCCAAACGGAAGAGCATTTGCAAATTCTAACGTACCTCGGAGTCAGCCGCGCCGTGATCGCACTCACGAAAAGCGATTTGGGAGGGATCGATAGCGCGACTAAACAAATTCGAATTCAACTTCGCGGGACGCGGTTTGCGGAGTCGCCGATTGTTCCAACTTCGATCCGTACCGGCCAGGGAATTGAAAATCTAAAGAGCGCGATCGCGTCGGAACTCGCAGCCATGCATCCACAGCGCGATTTCGGGAAGCCGCGATTGTTTGTCGATCGAGCATTCACATTGCGCGGAATCGGCACGGTCGTCACGGGCACGTTGAGCGGCGGTTCGATTCGGCGCAGCCAGGATGTTGTCGTTCAGCCGAGAAATGTTTCAGCTCGGGTTCGCTCCATTCAAAACCATGGTCGCGATGTGGAGATCGCTCAGCCGGGAATGCGCACGGCCATTAATCTACCTGATCTCTCAATTGGCGAGAACGGAATCCAACGCGGCGACATTATCACGGTCCACAGCCTCGGTAGTCCGCACGCGACAATCGACGTGCTTCTCGAAAGATCGTCTCGACTGAAGCGAAACTCTCTTGCAGCGCGTTCAATCAAGAACGGCACTTCCTTTCAAGTTCATTTTGGAACAGGTCGCGTGGCTGCGAAGATCACATTGTTGGACCAACCTGCGCTTGGAGCCGGGCAAAGCGCAATTGCTCGGTTGCGGCTCGATTCCCCGATTGTCACGTTTGCCGGCGATCGCGTCGTTGTCCGCGATTCTTCCGAACAAAACACCATTGCCGGCGGCACAGTGCTCGATCCGGACGCCGATCTCGTAAATTTCCGTTCTGCCATACAATTTCCATTTCTTAAGGCGCGCGCAATCGCACCGCATGATGTCGATGTTTGCATTCGATCCCAGCTTCAACGCGATGGATGCGCCGAATCCAAAACGCTGTTGGTAAAATCGAACTTCGGCGCCGATGAAATTTCTGAAGCATTGTCTCGGCTGAGTCACGACGGCGAGATCATCTTGTCGGGCGATATCGCCACCAGCGCATCTTACTGGCACGATGTGATCCATAGAGCAGCCACTTTGATTGACCGAACGCACAAGAAAAACCCGGAACGCCGCGGAGTCGATCTATCGGAGCTTCGGACGGATTTAGGAACCGAGTCCGACAAATTGTTTAACGCAATAATTTCAGAACTAACACAAAACGGTTTTGTTCGGTTCGAAAATCAAATTGCTCGCGTCAGCCACCGGCCGTCGCTGCCGCCGGAATTGTTATCGGTCGCGGAAAACATTCGCGCTGCTCTCTCAGCCAGACCTTTTGATCCTCCCGACCGCAAAGCGTTTTCGCAGGATCGAAATCTTCAGCAGGCGTTGCGATTTTTGATCGATAAAGGTGAGATCGTTGAGATCAGCAGGGAGATCGTTGTTCTTCGCCGGGCCGCTGAACAGATGCAGAACACCATTGCTGGCTTTCTCTCCGAAAACGGTTCCGCCACGGCCAGCCAGCTTCGACAGAAAATTGGCACCACGCGTCGCGTAATCATTCCGTTCCTGGAATATTTGGACCGTATGGGTGTCACGCGGCGGATCGGAGATGAACGCGTGCTCGCGACTCGCGAAGAAATCAGCAACCGCTAAATTGACGGATGCCGCACGCGCGCAGCGAACCTGAATTACATTCGCGGCGCGTATCGCTGTACATCGGAGCCTCGCCGGAAGCGGCTTGGAAGAACGTAGTCCGCCATTGGCTTGAAAGAATTGCCAGTTGCACCTTGCAGGACAAAAATCCTGCTGCTGTCGTAACAGCATCTCTCAGCCAGGCCTATTTTTTTCGGAGCCGCCTGCTTGCCGAAAGTAAATCTTTGCTAGGGGTGAAATTTCTCTCGCTACCGCAGCTACGGGAACTATTGCTTCGGGGTCGCAACCTGCACGTGCCGCTGCGGGAGCATCTTCGTCTGATTCTCGGCGTCACCGCCGAAGAATTCGCCAGCAAAAGCACTGATGACGAAACAGTGCTCATTGCAAAATCTATTGCTCGAGATGCCGATCGTTTTCTCCGCGAGCTTGACGAGCTGCGCGCCGCTGGCTGGACCTTTGATGAGATCGACTTGTCTGTGTTGCGTGAAATCGCCGCGCGATTCGAAGAACAAGTCCATGAATGCGGCTTCATGTTCGTTCACGACGCAGACCGGGCCGCCCTCGCGCAAACCGAATCGTTGCTTAGCAATTTGCTCTTGTTTGGATTTGACGCAGCACACTGGCCGCTCTGGCCATTGCTTCATGCCGCGACACTTTCTGCGGATGAAGCCACCGTCGTGTTGAGCGACCCGCGCGATGAGGCCCGCGACCTCGATGAAACGTGGATCGGAACATGGGAGGAAACTTTTGGGGCAGCAGAGGTAATTCCGGCGACCAATAGAGTATCGACAGGTTCATCGGTTGAGTCCTTACCAGTTCCGGTGTCGAACGTTCATTTTGTCATCGGTCGTGATACAACGCAGCAAGCGCGCGCGATCGTCGCTGTGGCCGCAAAATTCCTCGCCGATCCACACTGCGAACGACTTGGGATTTTGTTTTCAGGACCAGGGACACTTCCGCGGTTGGTCGCAACATTTCTCGAATCAGCTGGAATTGCGCATAACGATGGCATCGCGCATCTCGCGCCAGGCGCATTCGACGACGACGCCTGGCGCGCGTGGCTCGAATTGCAACGAACACCACGATTAAAGCCGCTGTTTCGATTTCTTCGTGCCATCGACGACCGGATCTTCGATGGATTGTTGGTCCTGCAAATAGAAGAGACTCTGCGTCGCGCTTACGACAACATACTCATCGATGACATTGAGCTGCTGCGCGATTATTGCGCGAACGGTTCAGATTTGAAGCACGGTAATGCTGTCGCGCGGGAGTTGGAGAAAATCCAGCTTCTGCCCGAGAACGCGTCACTCACTGAATTTCTCGCATACACGCGAACCATTTTTTCAAAGCTCCGCTGGAAAGAACATTGGAATGAACTCGAGCGGCTCAGCCGCAATTGGAGCGATCGGCTGGCGACGGATTTTTCAAAGACTTCCTATTTGCGATGGCTAAGGGAACTTCTCGGCGCACCGACACTGGAGCGCGACGATCTCGGCTCGCATCCGTACGCGCGTGTGCACCTGCTTACGTATGCGAACGCGCAGGCTCAACCTTGGTCGCATCTGATTTTTGCCGGCTTGAATGATGAAGCGTGGCCGGCGTTGCATGACGAGCTTGCTTTTATTCGCGATGAGCAAATCGATGAGCTCAATCGTCAAAACAAGGCGCTGAATCGTCGCGCATCAAAACGCGGCCGGCAAGGTGAAGGTCATTGGAGCGTGCGCGGCGGCAAAACGCTCCTGCTCGGGCGCAATGAACAACGACAGATCCGTCGGCGGCAGCTTCTCAACCTGATCGAATCTGTCAGCACAGGCATCGCCGCCAGCGCGAATCTTTATTCCGAAGCAACGCCGAGTCGCATCGCGAACCCGAGCGAATTTTTTTCGTGGCTTTACTTCAACACACACGGCCGCGGTGTATCGCAGCAGACACTCCACTCATTGGAACAACAAACCCGCGATTGGTTGAAGGATTGGTCGCCAGTCGATGCCCAGAAAGTGGACTCGATTAGCGTTGGTCGGACGCGGTACGCGTTCGACGCGCGCCGGCAGTTGCGCCCTGCGGGCGAATATGAATTCGCGCTCCGAAGTCCACCCGATCAGAAAAAATCGCTGCGCGTCACGCAATGGGAACAAGCATTGCGTTGGTCGGCTATCGTTTGGATGGAAATATTTCTGGGCGTCGAGCCTGCCGATGACACCGGCGACGCCTGGGCAGTTGCGACCGGACAATGGGTCCATCGCTGGCTCGCGGACAGCGTCCGAAATGGCGGACAGCAGAAATTTATCGGCGTAGATCGCGCCGATGAAATTCGTGAGCGAATTTGGAAAGAAGCGCGCGAGTTTCGCGAACGCGTCACCGTGCTCTGCTCTGGTCGTGGCAAAGTTCTTCCAGATTGGTGGCGCTCCGGCTGGGGCAATGCGCTTTACATTGCCGACTGCCTCGCCGCAAAAGTTTCTGATCTTCACGACTGGTCGGAAATGGCAGTCGAATGGTCGCTTGGTGACTCCAGTTTAATTCCACTGAGCGAGAACGAGACGCTACGAGTTCGGGGCCGGATCGATCTGATCCTCGCGCGAGCGAAATCTGACCACTCGCAAATCGGTTACGAAGACCTTTGGGTTGTCGATTACAAAACAGGACGGCAACGCGGTTTTAGCTTGAAAGAATGGAGAAAGAAAGACACGCCGCAGCGAAAATTTCGCAAGCAACTAATCGAAGGCCGCGGTGTTCAGCTCGCGCTGTACGCGCTCGCGGTGCACGGGCTCGGAGCTCAGGATGTTGAACTGACGCTGCTCTCTCCGGCGGAACAGCTCGAACCGCAGTTCCGTCTAGCCGATGTGCTCGCGCAAAAAGATTTCTGGAGTGAGCTGCACCGGATGCAGGAAACGGGCGTGTTTGGAATGCTCGGCCCGGTGCACACAGATTTTGGTTTCGTGAGGAATTATCCTCTAGCGATTCTGCCGATCGATACGGACCTGCTCAAAGCGAAATGGGCGCTGACCCATCCAGCGTTCGTGATTCAAGAGGAGGAGGAAGTGAAGTGACTGCGATTGCCGACGAAGCAGCGCGGCAGCGATTTGCTCGTGAGTTGGACCGCAATTTCTCGGTCATCGCTTCGGCCGGGTCGGGCAAGACACGCGCGATCACCGATCGCATCGTCGAGATCGCGAGACGTCCACAGTGTGCGCTCGAATGGCTGCCGCAGCTCGTCGTCGTCACCTACACGAATCGCGCTGCCGATGAAATGCAGCAGCGAACGCGACAGCAAATCCTCGATGCCAAACTGCCGCTGGAAACCGTGGAAGCGTTCGGACGCGGGTTTTTCGGAACGATTCATGCTTTCTGCATGAAACTGCTCGCCACGCATGGACACCGTCTCGGCCTGCCGGCGAGACTCGAAACGATCACTGACGATGACGATCTGTGGAATGAATTCGTCCAGCAACTGACAGAGATCGGTCACTCGTTAGGTGAAAAAAATCGCCGTCTGCTGTTGCGCTTAATGCAGGCGCGGCAGTTGATGGAGCTTGCGCGAAGCCAGGACCACGCTTTCGTCCCGCCGCAATCGCTCGGACGGTGTCCGGAATGCGATTTCAGAAAAGTCGAAGCCGCAGTTGAAAGCGCGCAGGCGACGAACATTCCGAAGGCAAAGTCGCGACTGCGTGAATGGCTGCGGCGCTGGCGCGGAACGGATGAGTTCGCGCCGTGGCCACCGTGCGCCACGACGGCGAGAGATTTCACCGCGCGGTGGCGCGAAGCGTTTCGACCGCTACGGGAATGGGCAAGCGCGTGCGCATCTTACGTGGCCGCGGAAGTACAACGCGAATATCGCGAGTTCCGCCTGGCTCGTGGCGCGATCACTTATCCGGATCAAGTCGCGCTCGCGGCCGAACTGTTGCGACTGCCGGACGTGGCAAAGCGCATTCGTGAGAAGAATTATCGCGTCCTTCTCGACGAAGCTCAGGATACCGATCCATACCAATTCTTTGTTTTGCTCGAGATCACCCGGCCCGGGGATGCTACCGGCGAGTGGCTTCAGACCAAACGCGATCCTCCCCGCTCAGGGCACTTCTCTATGGTCGGCGATTTTCAGCAGTCGATTTATCGCGACCCAGCTGATCTGAATCACTATCGCGAGCTCCATGAGACTTTGATCTCAACCGGTGCGGCTAAAGAACTGAAATTCTCCGTAACTTTTCGGCTCGATCAGGCCCAGCTCGATTTCGTGAACGACACGTTCGCGAAAATTCTGAACAATACTGGAGGCCAGGTTGAGTTTGTTGAGTTCAGTCCGCGACCGGAGATTTTGCCGGGCCAGATAATTCGGTTCGAGCTCGGCGACGATATTGATCCGTCGCTGACGGAAACTCAACGCGCGCAGATCGAAGCTGAGCGATTGGCGAAATGGATCTGCGATGCTGGGTTGCAGAAGATGCGGGCGCGATGTTGGCGCGAAGTT
>QHNV01000258.1 GCA_003218535.1 Verrucomicrobiota bacterium | reverse complement strand
CTGATGCCACTGGCGAGCGGGACCGCGCGGCCGTGAATGTAATGCGCGCCGTGGCCATTAACGAAATAGGGAAACCGCGACGAACAACCAATGCCGGCGAGGGTGACGATCTTTTCGTGCTCGAGATTGCGCTTCTCGAGGACCTTGTAGAACGCGGCGAGCACGGCGAAGTCACCACACCCGGGGCACCATGTCGGATGATCGGCGGTGATCGCTTTCTTTGTTAACTTTTCTCGCGAGGGTTCAGCGATAGCGGTGGCTCTTTCGCCGTTTGGTGTTGTTGTTGCACTCATAAAAGCACTTCTCCGGCTTCTGACACAGACGCCCTACAATTTAATCAACCATCAGCTTCAATAAATGTTTACCACAGCGTAGAAAAAACGCGAGCAGTTGAGAAAACGATGCGTCACAAACGGGAGTATTGGCCTGTGCGCGGCTGGGTGGGACTGATTCTGCTTGCGGTTTGCTGGCCGCTGAATTGGACCCTACCGGGCGTGCGGACGGCCTATCTTTTTTTTCCGCTTTGGCTTGGATATATTTTGGTTCTCGATGCTCTGGTGTGGAGACGCGGGGGCATTTCGCTCTGGTCGCGTTCACGGAAAAATTTTGTGCTGCTCTTTTTGTTTTCAGCGCCGGTGTGGTGGCTATTTGAGCTGATCAATCTGCGCACCGCGAATTGGGAGTACCTTGGGCGCGAGCTGTTCAGTCCGCTCCAGTTCAACCTGCTTTGCACGATTTCATTTTCTGTGGTCGTCCCAGCAGTGTTTGAAAGTGCGGATCTGGTGCGCAGCTTCAGTTGGACGCAGCGTTTCGCTTCGGGGCCGTGCGTGCCTGCGACGCGCGCCGTGTTTGTCGGTCTGCTGATCATCGGACTGGCCATGCTCTCGGCGATGCTGCTCTGGCCGAAAATCTTCTACCCGTTCACGTGGACTGCGCTGGTCTTCATTTTGGAGCCGATCAACTACTGGATTGGTCAGCCGTATTTTCTAAAGAAACTGCGCGAGGGCGATTGGCGCACACTGATCTCGCTGTCAATTGGCGCGCTGTTGTGCGGGTTCTTTTGGGAGATGTGGAACTACTACTCATTTCCCAAATGGGTCTATCACATCCCTGGCCTGGCTTTTTTGCGAATTTTCGAAATGCCGCTGCTGGGCTATGGCGGTTACGTTCCGTTCGCGCTGGAGCTATATGCGCTGAAGAATTTTGTCTGGCCAAACGGGCCGCGGCTGGAGGCGCGCGAATGATTAGGCGAAAGCGTCTGACACAGACGCTCTGCAATAACGGATGATTCGCTCCAATGCGGAGCAAATTGGGTTGAGGACGTTCGTTAGGATTTCGGCAATTCCTTGCCATGCGTGGCATTTCAGCTGGCAGCCGAAAGGACAGGTTCACCACGGCGAATCCGTCCTGTGGTGGACCAGCAGGCTGTGCTCCCCAGACGATTATCCCACTCCCTGCGGCACGACGTCTCTCAACGATTTCACGCTCTCGGGTGCTGTATCGTGGTGAAGAGTTGCTGCGCCCTCGCGCGGAATGTGTCGCGCGGCGAACGATTTGCCCTTGAATACGCCGTCCAAAATCTCTTTCACCCGAAACGTGAGCCCATCGGTCTTGGTGAAGCTCGTGATTTTGGGTTCGCAATAACGGGCGCGCAAAATCGTGGCCAGCTGGCCGTAGCCGTAAACGCCCTGATCGTTCATCTCAACGGTGACGATGCGTTTGAATTTCTCGAAAATTTTCTCAAGTCCGTTCGGCAACGGATGCAAATGACGCAGGTGCAGCGCGCCGACTTTTTCTCCATTTTCGCGCGCCATCTTCACGGCGTCATGAATCGGGCCATAAGTTGATCCCCAACCCAGCCCGGCGAGAAGCGGGTATTTTCCATCTAGGATCCGCGTGCCCGGCGGGATGTGCTGTGTGATTTGATCGATCGGATACGGCTTGTGCGTTTGTCGCGGCGTGAGATCCGGTTTGGGATTTTGCATCAACTTCGGCAGATCCGGTTCGTCAAACGCTTCGATGCGGGTGGCCAGCGACGTGTCGCTCAAAATGAAAACGGGCGTGCTGTATTTTCGCGCGATGCGCGCGGCTTCGATCGCGATGTAAAAACAATCTTCCACCGTCGATGGCGCGACCACGACGCGAGGGCTGTCGCCATGGCTGCCGAAAATCGCCTGATGCAAATCGCTTTGCTCGACGTTCGTGGGCAGGCCAGTGCTTGGGCCGCCGCGTTGAATGTTGCAAACGATGAGCGGAATCTCGGCCATCGACGCCCAACCGATCGCTTCGGCTTTGAGCGAAATGCCCGGGCCGGCGCTGCCGGTTACCGCGAGATATCCCGAATACGAACAACCGAGCGCGATCGAGACCGAGGCCAGCTCGTCCTCGGCCTGGACGAAGATGCCGCCATATTTGGGCAGCTCGCGCCGGAGCGTTTCCATGATGGACGACCACGGCGTGATCGGATAACCGGCTCCGTAGCGCACACCGCCGGCGATCAGGCCGTAGGCGAGAGCCTGATTACCGTCCATCGTGATCTGTGCACGCCCGCTAGTTCTCGGAATGTGCTCGAATCGATAATGCTTCGTCAGCACATTGCCGACGGGATACGCGTAGCCGGCCTGAAACGCCATCAACGCGGTGTTGACCACGCTTTCGTTTTTGCCGCCAAATTTTTCAGTGATCAGCTTCTTTAGCTTGTCCGCATCGAGATTGAAGATTTTCGAGATAAGGCCGAGCACGAAAATGTTTTTACCTTTATCCTTGGCCGTGCCGCCGAGCGCTTCAACGGTCAGGCCAGTGATTGGCACGCCGACGTAAACGAAACGTTTATCATCCAGGTTCGGCTCGACGTTGTCCGAATCGTAAAGCAGCACGCCGCCTTCGCGCAGGAATCCGATGTGGTCCTGGTAACTGTGCTGATAAAACGCGACCAGAAAATCGGCTTCGTCACCCGCTGATAGTACTTCGCCAGAGCCAATGCGCACCTGAAAAATGGATGGGCCACCTGAGATTGTCGCCGGAATGGTCATGTAGGTCATGACATCGTGTTCGCTGCGTCCAGCCAGCCGTGCGAGAAAC
>QHNV01000155.1 GCA_003218535.1 Verrucomicrobiota bacterium | reverse complement strand
GCAGCGTTCACTCGATTGGGCCGAGTGTGAATGTGCCGATCCCAATCTTCAACCAGGGCCAGCCGGCATCTGCCCGGGCTGGCGCAAAAATGCGGCAAGCCGAACAACGTTACCTCGCGCTCGCGGCGGACATTCGTTCCGATGTGCGCGCGGCACGCGACAAGATGCTTCTCTTGCGACGGCAGGTTGAATATTTCAAATCCACTGCGCTGCCGACTCGGACGCGGGTAACCGAAGAATCGCAACTTGAGTACAACGCGATGCAGATCGGACCATTTCAGCTTCTGCAAGCGAAGCAGGAGGAAGTGAAAACGGGAGCAGATTCCGTGGAAGCCTTGCGTGATTACTGGGTCGCGCGAGCGGAATTAGAGAAGGCAGTGGGTGGCAGTTTGAGTGGAAAGTTCATTTCACTTCAAAGCGAATCGAAGGAGGCAGCTCACTAATTATGATTACACGACGAAGATTCCTAACGAGCGCAGGCGCGCTGGCGGGCAGCGCTGCGGTTTTGCAAAAACTCGGCTCTGCCCAGGAAGTAAAAACACGCGAGCCTAACAAGCCACGCGAAACGAGCGCGGCGGCGAACAAAAACAAACCGCTAATCGAGCGTGTCGATCCCAAGCCGATGCTGCCGCCCGGCGAAGCCGGCAAAGATTACACGCCCGTGATTACGCCTAACAACACGGTGCTGCCGTGGAAAATTGTGGACGGAGTGAAGGTCTATCATTTGGTTGCAGAGGAAGTGAATCATGAGTTTGCGCCTGGCATGAAGGTGAAATTGTGGGGTTTTAACGGGCACGCCCATGGCCCCACGATCGAGGCCGTCGAAAGCGATCGTGTGCGGATTTACGTGACAAACAATCTTCCCGAGGCCACAAGCATTCACTGGCACGGCATCCTGCTGCCAAACGGAATGGATGGCGTCGGCGGCTTGACGCAGAAGAATATCCAGCCGGGCGAGACGTTTCGCTATGAGTTCCGACACGGGCACATCGCGGCCGAATCCGAATGAGATGACCGATTTCAACATCTTCACCTTTAACGCGAAAATTTTTCCTGCGACCGAGCCGATGGTAGCGAAGCTAGGCGATCGCGTGCGCATTCGGATAGCGAGCGTGGCAGCCATGAGCCATCACCCGATCCATCTGCATGGCTATCAATTTCGCGTAACCGAGACCGACGGCGGGCAAATTCCGGAGTCTGCACAGCAAGTAGAAACGACCGTGCTGACTGCTATTGGGCAATCACGAACATTCGATTTCGTAGCCGATCAACCCGGCGATTGGCCGATGCACTGTCACATGACCCATCACGTGATGACACAAATGGGAGATAAATTTCCGAATACGATCGGCGTGCAGCCGGGGAAACTAGATGAGAAGATCCGCGCGAGTTTGCTGCCGGGCTACATGACAATGGGAACGAATGGCATGGGCGAAATGGCAGAGATGCATATGAAGGTTCCGCGCAACAGTCTTCCGATGATTGGAGCACCTGGCCCATTCGATGTGATCGATATGAGCGGGCTGCTGACTTTGCTCAAAGTTCGCGAAGGGATCACGAGTTACGATGATCCCGGCTGGTATCAACATCCCCCCGGAACGGTTGCAACAGTGGCTGCGAACGACGAAATGCAGCGCGATGGAGTTAAGGTCGGCCCACCGCCATCGCCCAATCGGAAGCCAGATCACCATCACGGTTAACTGCTTAAATGATTTCGAGCTTTATTGTGGCGCTCGGCCACGCGCTGTGGATGGCGTTTGCCATGTTCTGGGAAATTTTGTGGCCACTCATTCTCGGCTTTGGCTTATCTGCCGTTGTGCAAGCGGTGGTTTCCAAGAGCGAAATGACAAGACTCCTGCCAAATGATTCGCCGAAATCGCTAGCGATTGCTTGTGGACTCGGCGCAGCATCATCATCGTGTTCGTACGCGGCCGTCGCTCTGGCGCGCTCGATTTTTCGCAAGGGGGCCAATTTCACCGCAGCCATGGCATTTCAACTTGCTTCCACGAACCTAGTCGCAGAATTGACCATTATCATCATTGTGCTGATGGGCTGGGAGTTTGCGGTCGCCGAGTTCACCGGTGGCCCGTTGATGGTGGTGATCATCGCGGTCCTGTTCCGAATTTTTCTTTCCCCAACGCTAGTGCGCGAAGCGAAAGAACAAGCCGATAAAGGCATCAAAGGAATCATGGAAGGCCACGCCGAGATGGACATGAGCGTAGAAACCGGCTCGCTCTGGCAACGGCTCATATCGCGCGAAGGGATCACCGCGACCAGCCATTATTTTGTGATGGATTGGGTGGCAGTCTGGAAGGACATCGCGGGCGGGCTTCTGCTCGCTGGCGCACTCGCCGCGTGGGTGCCGCGAGATTTCTGGAAAGGCTTTTTCCTAACATCGCATCCGGTCGTCGCCACTTTGTGGGGCCCAATCGTTGGGCCGCTGGTCGCGATCTTCTCGTTCGTCTGCTCGGTGGGCAACATTCCGCTGGCCGCTGTTCTTTGGAACGGCGGAATCAGTTTTGGCGGCGTGATTGCGTTTATCTACGCCGATCTGGTCGTGCTGCCCATCTTGGACATTTACCGAAAATATTACGGCTGGAAAATGGCAGGCATTATCCTCGGCATTTTCTACGTCGCGATGGCCGCCGCAGCGCTGGCGATCGAGTTCCTGTTCCACCTGCTCGGCCTGATTCCCTCACTGCGCAGCGCCCAGATCGTCGAGACGTCGATCAGTCTCAATTACACCACCGTCCTCAATGTGATCTTCCTTGGGGTGGCTCTTTTTCTGGTGGTCCGCTTCCTAAAAACCGGCGGACCAAAGATGCTGGCGCACATGAAATAGTCAGCGGTTGTAATGCTTCAGTGATTCTGGCGCCAGGGCAGTTTTCCTTCAATTTCCAGTTGTAATGACAAACTGAGGAACGTGCGGATAAGCACGATCAATCCCAGAACAACCACGTTTTGTAGAGTAGGCGCTACAACGACCGTACGAATAATGTCACCAGCAATAAGAAACTCGAGGCCGAGCAAAATCGCACGCCCGACGTCTTGACGATAAAGCGCATAGTAATTGCCGGTGCTTTGCGCGCGGTGTAGTGCAAGTCGCAAGGTCGCGACCAGTGCGCCGCCCACAACGATAAACACACCTATCCCATCCACGCTGGTGCCGACGACGTCCATGATCTGCCGATAGTATTCCATGGTCATTTTCATTGCCGGAAAGCGCGCCGATTTTCAATGCTGTTTGTGATATGCCCTATCGGGGTTGCAGCCGACACGGCTGCCGCCACAGAAGGAAAGTTACGCCTCAAGAACGACAGACGCCATCGCGTGATGTTGGGTATGACTCAGTGTGGTCATGCAGAAGTTAGACACGAATTGCACGAATCGTTACGAATCGCCTTGGAAATTTATCTCCAAATTCGTGTGAGTTCGTGAAATTCGTGTCTCGCAGCGTTGAGGTAGGCGCCGTGCGACTGCCTCCGGTACGCTCTGCGCGCATGGATTTGCCGATCCGCAAAAAGCTGCCTGACACTATTCCGCAATGGGTAGCCGAAGGCAGTTGGTTTTTTATCACCATCAACTGCGTGCCGCCGGGCAAAAACCAACTCTGCCGCGCAGGCTCTGGCGATGCTGTGCTCGCCGCCATGAAATTCAACCACGAGCGACTCGTCTGGCATTGCTGCCTCTGTCTGCTCATGCCAGATCATCTGCACGCGATCATCGCGTTCCCGCGCGAACCGGGCATGCAAACGACCGTCAAGAACTGGAAGAAGTTCGTCGCCGGAAAATACGGCGTGGATTGGCAACGCGATTTTTTCGATCATCGGTTGCGCAATCATCACGAACTGAAAGAGAAGACCCGCTACGTCCTGATGAATCCGGTTCGGAAAAGATTGTGCGAGCGAGCGGAGGACTGGGTGTGGATCTATCGTCCGAATGATCCGCCGCCCCTGCTGTTGGGTTAAGGTAGGGCGGCAGTCCTCTGCACGCCGGTTCACTTGCAATTCATGGCGGCGCGCACGGAGTGACGCGCCCTACCGTGAAGCACCTTAAAAATTCATGCGAACCCCTCAGCGTTCCAACCTCGGTGTGCGCAACTGACAATCGGGCCACGTCGGCGAGTCGGGCGCGTTTAGCGGACTCATCGGTGCCGGAAAGGGCGCAGCCGGATCGGACACACCGATCCGCTTGTTCACCCAGTGCACCTGGTAAGCCCAGGCTGGGAGCGGTGCCGCCTTCGGCGTGCATGACCAGTTGTTAAAGTGGAGGTTCACGAGATAGAAATTCCGCTTCAGTTTCCGGAGTACCTCGACAATCTTCGGATCATCGAAGCCGTGCATCTCCATCGTGATCTGCGGAATCGAAGCCAGTAGCTCGTCGGGGGCTGCGAGGAGCGAATCCCATTCCCCACCCTCAATGTCCATCTTGATGATCAGGCGTCGGCCGGTGTCGCCGTTTTTCCTGATCTGGTTTTCCAACGTGTCGAAGAAACGTGACTTCCTGTAGCCGTTACGGTCGCCGACGCATTCATCGTGAAACACGAACGTGCCGCCGTCGCAGGTTGGCCGCGCGGGATCAAAACAGTCGTACTGATGCACCGGGACGTGATACCGGCGCGACACCTCGCATCCCCAGTCGTCGTTCCTGCCAACACCATACGAGTACGCCGCATCGAGCGGCTCAATCAGATTCTCGCACATCAGGTAACCGCCGTCATTGGCGCTGCCGAAGCGTTTCAACGTACAGTTCTTCAAAGCGATCGGCTGAAGTTCCGCAAGAATTGCCACGCGCAACTTGCGGCTGTCCGAGCGGTGCGCGAGATCGCCAATCATAACGGCGGCCGCAGCTAGGAGAGCGACGATGACCAACGCGATGCGGATGGAAGGTCGTTTCAACGAGATGCCTTGTATGCTTCGTGACCGATCGATTCAAACTGTGGGATTATCCCGACTGAGAACTTAGACACGAATTACATGAATTCTCACCAATATTACGGATTTGAACCAGCCGGTTTTCGAGACAGCCTCCTCCGCCGCGAACCGCGCAGCCAGATGACGCGCCGGGAATTTTAGGACTACAATTCTGCCAGTTGCGCCGCGGTAATCGGGATAAATTCGCTCTCGTATAGGATCAGAGGCTTTTTGCCCCGCAATAATCGCCACCATTGTCTCGCGGAGCCGAGCACGATCATTAGTACGAGCACCAGAAAGAACACAGCGACAAGCGCGTCGAATCGCCATACGCCTGCCTGCCGGACCAATTCGGCAGCCTTGGTTGGATCTGCGATCTCGGCAGCCTCACGCAACAATGACCGCGCGCCACTTAAAAATCCAAGTCTCGGATCGGCTGAGAAGATTTTCAGATAACCGGCCGAAAAGGTGACGGCGCACATGAAGCAAAGAGGCACGAGCGTCACGAAGAGATATTTGCTTTTGTGCATTTTGATCAGGAGCGTTGTGCCGAGGCAGAGCGCTACTACCGACAGCAATTGATTGGCCAAGCCGAACAGCGGCCAAAGCGAGTTAATGCCCCCAAGGGGATCGATCACACCCTCGTACAAAAACCAACCCCATGCTGCGACCAGCAACACGCTGGAGAAGAAGTTCGCGCTCCATGAACGTGTGTTGCCCAGCGGTCGCCACACGTTGCCCAGGAAATCCTGAAGCAAAAATCGTCCCACGCGCGTGCCCGCATCGATCGTCGTGAGAATGAACAACGCCTCAAACATGATGGCGAAGTGATACCACAGCGCCAGCGCAGCAGGCTTGGCCGAAACTCGTGCAAACATGTGTGCCATACCGACAGCGAACGTCGGGGCGCCTCCTGCGCGGTTGAACATTGTAGATTCGCCGAGGTTCGTGGCGAGCGTCTGCATTTCTTTTTCCGTCACGGGGAAGCCAGCGTTGGAAACTTTTGCCACGACTTCGGTGGGTGTGCCTTTCGAGTTAATCGCAAAATATTGGCCCGGTTGCAGCACGCACGCAGCGATCATCGCCATCAAAGCGACCATCATTTCGGTCACCATCGCGCCGTAGCCAATATTCCGGATCCGCGACTCGCGTCTTATCATTTTTGGCGTCGTGCCTGAAGCGATAAGGGAATGAAACCCTGAGACCGCGCCGCACGCGATAGTGATGCAAACAAAGGGAAACACTGGACCTGCAAAGACAAGGCCGCTGCCGTCGATGAATTTTGTAATCGCGGGCATCTGCAATGTCGGGTTGATCAACATCACGGCAGCCGCGAGCATGGCGACTGTGCCAAGCTTCAAAAACGTGCTGAGGTAATCGCGCGGCGTGAGCAACATCCACACCGGCAAAACCGACGCAGCCAGTCCATAGAGCATGATTGCCCATGCCAGCCATTTCTGATCGTGACGGAACCAGGCTTCGATCGCGGGATAGTGCGCGAGGAATTGTCCGCCCCACACGCCGAATGCCAGGCCCAGCAACCCGAAAATGGTAACCGTGACGACGCTTACTTTCCCCGTGCGCAACCCGATTCCCATAATCAACGCCAGCGGAATGGTCATCGCAATCGTGAAGACGCCCCAGGGACTTTGCGCCAGCGCCTGAACCACGACCAGCGCAAGGACAGCCAGCAGAATAATCATGATTGCCAGCACGCTGATGAGAGCGAGCAAACCCACGCCGCGCCCGACTTCTTCCTTCACCATTTGTCCGAGCGTCTTCCCACCGCGTCGGATGGAGGCAAAGAGAACAATCATATCGTGCACGCCCCCGCCCAGCGTGGCCCCGATCAAGATCCAGAGAGTGCCGGGCAGGAACCCAAACTGCGCCGCGAGCACGGGACCAACCAGCGGTCCCGGCCCGGCAATCGCCGCAAAATGGTGGCCGAACACCATCCACCGATTGGTCGGGACATAATCTTTGTTATCATTTTGCAGCACCGCCGGCGTAGCGCGCCCCTCATTTAGCAGCAGCACCTTTGTCGCCAACCATTTGCTATAGAAACGATAGCTAATGGACAGCGCACAAAATCCAGCCAGAACAATCCAGAGCGCGCTGATTTGTTCGCCGCGAGAGAGTGCCAGAACCGCGATCGCCCACACGCCTAACGCAGAGATGCCCATCCAGAGTAATTTTTTCCACCAAGTCATTCCATTTGCAGTTTAGTTGAAATTGTTGCGCCGCGCCACAAGCTGTGGTCTATCCTCCGGTGCAACGATTGCCACACAAATTTAAGAAACTTCCCCATAAACTTAAGAAGCTCGTAGATGGCCAGAGCCTGGCAAGCGCCAGGAGACATACATTGAGGCTTCTTCGACCAAATCGCTTTCGTCTCCAGACGAGTCGAGTGATCGAAACGATCGATCTCCAGCGTTTTGATCAGATTCGGCGGCGCTACGTAATCAAACGTCCCAGCGCCGACTGGCCAAAATTTCTGGATCTCGAACGATGGATCAATATCAACATTCGGCGGATTCGTGAGATCGAGCTCGATGTTGCACGCCCGAAACGGATTCTAGATCTCGGCTGCGGCGCTGGATATTTTCTCTACATCGCTCAATTGCTCGGTCACGAGGGTGTCGGACTCGATTTGGACCAGCTTCCCATGTTTAGAGACATTACGCGCTTACTCGGAGTGCCTCGGGTGATCCGCAGAATCAGAGCATTCGATCCCCTTCCCAACCTGGGAAAATTCGATGTTGTGACTGCTTTCCTGATCTGCTTTAACAATCATAAACAGCCCGATCTTTGGGGCGTGCCGGAGTGGGAATTTTTCCTCGACGATTTGGCCAAACATATGACGCCGAGGGGTCGCGCCTGGCTGGAATTGAACCAGGAATACGACGGAACGTTCTACACGTCAGAGTTGAAAGAATTCTTCCAAAAGCGCGGCGCGAAAATTGACCGGCACAAAGTCATTTTTGATTCAGGAGTTCTCTCGCGCGCCTCAAGTTTCCCAGTTGCGGGGTGAAGGGTTAGCTGAGCTCCATCACCTCATTCGTTCCCCTAGCAGAGATAGGGGGACGCGTCGACGCCGGATAAGGGTCACTTTCCCTTCGCTGGCGCTAATTCAAGCGTTCGCGCGCCTGTTTCAGCTTCGCCAATTGCGCGCTCAGATCATTCAGGCGTTGTCGATGCTCCTCCACAACTTCCGCAGGAGCGCGATCGACAAACAATGTGTTTCTCAGTTTAGCCTCGACTTCTCGCCGTTGGTTTTCAACTTTTGAAATTTCCTTGTCCAGACGCTTGCGCTCAGAGGCTCTGTCCGTGCCGTCCACCGCGAGGAAAAGTTCCCCCAGCGGAGTCAGCGCTATTGGAATGCCCGGTTCGGCTTTGTATTCGCGATCCAATCTCAATTCCTTGGCATTGAGTAATCGCAGAAGCGTTGGTATCTCGCGAATGATTTCCTCCTGGTCTGCGCGCAAGATGAATTCCGCTTTCTGGTTTGACGGAATTTTGGCTTCTGCACGCAGGTTGCGACCGGCCTGCACCGTCTCATAAATCGCTGCGACCAGTTCTCTCGTTTTCGAAAAATCTGCATCAGTCAGCGTCAGCTGCTTCGGCAGTGGAGCGAATTGAATCCCTTTTCCAAGACCGAGCAACACCCAGAGTTCTTCGGTGATGTGCGGCATGAAAGGATGCAGCAACCGAAGCACTGCCGATATCACGAAATCCATCACCGCGAGCGCAGATTTCTTTCGTGTAGCGTCCTGACCGAAAATTTCTGTCTTCGCTGCTTCGACAAACCAGTCGCAGTAATCGCTCCAAATAAAATCGTAAAGCCGCTGTGCGACAGCGTTAAACTGATAATCGCGGTACGCCGCCTCGATCGCCTCGATCGTTTCATTTAATCGAGCTAGGACCTCAACCGCGAAGATCGAGAGTTGCTTATGATCGATCTTCTGCTCAGCAGAGCTTGCCCCATGCATTTGCCGTAAGCGCGTCACGTTCCAGAGCTTCGTTGCAAAATTACGGCCTTCTTCGATTTGTTTTTCGTCGTAGCGAATGTCCTGGCCACTTGGGGCGATACGCATGAGACCGAAGCGCAAGCCGTCGGCACCGTATTTGTCGATCAGCTCCAGCGGATCGGGCGAATTGCCGAGCGATTTCGACATTTTTCGGCCCTGTTTATCGCGAATTAGTCCCGTGAAATAGACGTGGCGGAACGGAATATTCTCTTCGTCGGCTTCAGACTTGCCGGGCTTAAACTCGAGCCCTGCTATGATCATGCGCGCGACCCAGAAGAAAATAATGTCCGGCGCAGTCACCAGAACGCTCGTGGGATAAAACTTCGCGCGCGTCTCGTCATCCATCGTTTCATAAGCCCACAGCCAAGAGGAAAACCAGGTATCAAGCGTGTCCGGGTCCTGGGTCCAACCTTCACCCGGCGATTCGATCTGCACGCGAATCTCTTCATTTTCCGGTTTCCGGTTTCCGGTTTCCGGTTTTGGATACCATGCCGGTATCCGGTGTCCCCACCAGACCTGGCGGCTAATGCACCAGTCGTGAATATTGTCGAGCCATTGTGCGTAAACTTTTTCCCAATGTACAGGGAAGAAGCGGATCAGCTGCTCGCGCACCACGGCGAGCGCTTCATTCGTCTTTGGATAATGCAGGAACCACTGCTCGCTAATGCGGGGCTCGATCGGCACATCGCTTCGATCGCTGAAGCCGACGTTGTTTTCGTACGGCTCCGTTTTCGACAACAATCCATTTTTCTCCAATAACTCCGCGGCTTTCTTTCGCGCTTCGAAGCGATCAAGCCCATCCAACTCCGGAACTGCTGGACAATTGATTCGTCCATCGGAATGCAGGACATCGACAGTCGGCAAGCTGTGACGCTGACCGATCTGGAAGTCGAGCGTGTCATGCGCGGGCGTGACCTTTAAAA
>QHNV01000047.1 GCA_003218535.1 Verrucomicrobiota bacterium | reverse complement strand
CATCTTTGGCGGATCGTACGCCGACCCAACACCCTAGAGCCCTGCACCCAGCTTGAATAACGCTGTATTCGCACCTCCTGCAGGTTGTAGCAATCTGTAGGAGGAACGAGCGAAAATCTTAGCGCGCCATTTTTTGTGCTCGACCGCGCCCGCATCAGAGCGCGCCCCGAGCACACGCGAAATCCGAGGCGACGATTGACAAATCGTTTCGTTTGCGGTTGAATAGCGAGCAGTAATTCTCCCCGCCAATTATTCTCTCGCGGGGAACACTGTTCAAAAATCGCAGCTTTTTATCAGGTAAATCTCAGCTTCAAGTAAACCTCCGCATTTATGGCGGGACATAGCAAATGGTCGAAGGTCAAGCGTTTCAAAGGCGCAATTGACGCGAGACGCGGCAAAATCTTCAGCAAGTTGTCGAAGGAAATCACCATCGCCGCGAAAACCGGCGGGGGTGATCCGAATGGCAATCCGCGTTTGCGCAGCGCGATCCAGGTTGCGCGAGCGCAGAGCATGCCGAACGATAACATCGAGCGTGCCATCAAACGCGGCACCGGCGAGGGCAAAGACGTTCAACACTTCGAGGAGATCGTGTATGAAGGCTACGGCCCAGGCGGGGTGGCGATCATTGTCGAAGCTGCGACCGACAATAAGAATCGTACCGGTGCGGAGATTCGGAGCATCTTCACCAAGCACAACGGCAATCTGGCTTCGACCGGCAGCGTTTCGTACATGTTTCACCGGAAAGGCCAGATCACCGTACCGCGATCGAACATCGATGAAGACCGGCTTTTGGAACTTGCGCTAGAGGCTGGCGCGGAAGAGTTGACAACCGACGAAGATCAGTATGTTATCATCACTTCGCACGATCAGCTATATGCTGTAGCTGAAGCTCTCAGAAATGCGGGCGTGATTACCGATGGGCAAAAGTTTACATTCATCCCCGATACGACGGTTCCGATTACCGACGAGAACATGGCGCGTCGGCTCCTCAGTTTGCGTGACGCTCTTGAAGAGGACGACGACGTGCAAAATATCTATTCGAATCTAGAAATTCCCGACGAAATGCTGGCCATCCCGCACGCGGGACCAGCCTAACCAAAAAAAAGATTGCCGCTGAGATTTTGAAAGCTGTCCGCCGCGGCGGACGAAGAAGGATCCTGCTTATGGACGAAACCAACAACGAAAATCAACCTGCGCCCGTAGAAGCCGCTGCTGATCCGGTTTTGCCGGAGCAACGGCAGTATCGTCAGCGTCGGCGCTTTCCGCGCCGCCGCTATCGCGATCGAGGTGACCGTTTCGGTGGCGATAATTTGAATGAATCGCGCGACGTTGGCGGAGACGCCGGCGTCGAGACATTAGATCGACACGCGCCCGAAGAAGCTGAGGGCACGGCCGAAGGCGGCGAACAAGTTCAGGCCGAGCCGGAATTCGGTGAAGGCGTCATTGAAATTTCGGGGAAGGGCTTCGGGTTCTTGCGCGATCCGAAGCGCAATTTTGTGCAGGCACCACAGGACATTTTCGTCACGCCCGATATCGTGCGCCGGTTTGGTTTGCGCGATGGCATGTGGATTTACGGCGAAACACGCCGTGGCAGCCGCGGTCCGCAGTTAACCAAGCTACTGACGATTAACAGCGAAGAACCGCCCAAATATCAAGGACTGCGGCCGTTCGAGGAATTAACTACTATCAATCCCAACAAACGGATCAAACTGGAGACCGTGCCGGACCGATACACGACGCGGATCATGGATTTGATGACGCCACTGGGCATGGGCCAACGCGGCTTGATTGTGGCGCCACCGCGCACTGGCAAAACGACGCTGCTGCATCACATCGCCGACGCAGTGGCAAAAAACCATCCAGAAATGATCCTGATCATTCTTCTCGTCGATGAGCGTCCAGAGGAAGTTACTGACTTTCGCCGGTCGCATCCTACGGCGCAATTGATGGCCAGCTCAAATGACAGTGACATCAAGAGTCACACACGCATCTCGCAACTTGCCAGCGAGCGCGCAAAACGTCTCGTGGAAGCGGGCAAACACGTCTTCATTCTCCTTGACTCAATCACCCGTACCGCGCGCGCATTCAACAATGCGCTGGCAGGAGGGGGTCGCACCATGAGCGGCGGCATCGACGCGCGCGCCATGGAAATCCCGCGAAAGATTTTCGCTGCGGCGCGAAACACTGAAGAAGCTGGCTCGCTCACCATTGTGGCGACGGCTCTCATCGAAACAGGCAGCCGCATGGACGAATTGATCTTTCAGGAATTCAAAGGCACGGGAAATATGGAGATGGTGCTTGACCGGAAAATCAGCGATCAGCGCATTTATCCCGCAATCGACATCTTCCTCTCTGGTACGCGGCGCGAAGAATTGCTGTTGCAACCGTGGGAGCTGGAGAAAATCAATCTGATACGGCGCGGTCTCGCCGGGCACAAACCCGAAGAGGCGATCCAGCGCTTGCTCATGTTCGTCAAAAAATTTCCGACGAACACCGAAATGCTCAAAGGCATTCCAGGCTAGAGCCGGTGTTGGGGTTTTCGCTACCTGAATTGTGGCGCTAGCGTTTGCGTCGCGCCTACAGACTCTTGTTCCTAACTTGCCGCTCGTATAGCGCGTGAATGGCCTCGCGAGAATCGACATAATCGCGGCGAAAAGTCTCGAAGCCGTCATAGCCCAGACGAATGGCCAGCTTTCGTTGGTCGCTTGGATTGCTCGGGAGCGCTGAGACGGCCTTGTTCTCATAACGTCTCAAGGCGGATTCGCATCGACGGAGGAATCCGTACGCTTCTCTGAGTTTCGCGGCTTCAGCCGCGTTTAGGACCCCGCATTGACGCAATCGATCGGATGCGCGACGCCAATTCGGCTCCCAGATATTTTTGCGCATCTGTAGCGCCTGCACCAAAAATTCGGCTTCGATCGTCCCGCCGATCCCTGTTTTAAAATCGAGAAAATCTGATCCGCTCCCGCGCTCGCGTCGAATGCGCTCGAGCATAGTATCGATTTGCTCGAAAAGATCGGGGCGCCGGCCGGCTTTTCTCCAGTAATGTCGCGCGATCTCGATAAATTGATTGCCTAGCGGACCGGTGACGCGGCGGGCGCGACTAAGAGCGTGTATTTCCCAAAGCTGTGCCCGGTGTTCGTAATAGGCTTGATAAGTCTCCAAGAGGCAAACGAGCGGACCCTTCTCGCCTTCAGGGCGCAGTCGCGAATCAAGCGCCCAAATATTTCCTTCCGAAGTTGGTTGCGCTGTGGCGACGATTAAATTTTGCGCAGTGCGAATGTTATCACCGACGAACAAAACATCGAGATCCGCGCCGTAGCTGAGCTCGCGTCCTCCAAATTTTCCAAGTGCAATCACGGTTAATTGCTCGCCTTCGAGGAGCCGAATCGTAAATAAGAGACAGCTCTCGGCTAGATCAGAAAGTTCATCCCCGAGGGTATTCGAGGTTGTCGGCCCGGCAGAGGCGAGGACATCGCGCAGGATCATACGCAAGATTTGTCGCTGCCGGTAAGCGCGTACGGAGTCGAGGTGGAACGCGCTCGCGCCAAGGTAATCAAGGCGCCGCAGGTGCTCGTCCAGCGACCTGACGTCGGACAACCCAGGATCTCGCGTGATTTCTTCGAGTAATTGCGGACGCCGAGTCAATAAGTCTCCGGCGAAACGGCTCGCATCGAACGTTTTGACAAGCAACTCAAGCAATTTCGGGTTCGCAACGAGCAACTCGAAAAGCAAACTGCGCAGGCCGTAGGCTTCCACAAAACGCACGAATTGATTGAGAGTTGCATCCGGATCCGCAGTTTTTGCCAGCCAATCAAGCAAAACGGGCTGCAGTTTGCGAAATATCTGACGCGTCCGCGGCGCGACGTGGAAACTCGCCGGACCTCGTTCAAGATCTGCGAGCGCCTTGGTTGCGCGTTTTGCATCATTGAAAATCTCCAGATTGATTTTGGCGGGTTCCACTGGCGATTCGGAGATGATCCGTTGAAAAATCGGACGGACCCCTCCCATCCTCTTCTGCAGCGCCGCTGTGAAATCTTCCGCGGACGCAAAGCGAAGGCTGCGTGCGAGACGGAGCAAAGCTTCAGGATTTTCCGGAACAGTGTGCGTTTGTTGTTCGGACTCGATTTGCAGGCGATGCTCTACACGACGGAGAAATCGATACGCGTTATCAAGAGTCAAGACTTCCTCACGAGGCAGAAGATCCAATTGACGCAATGCTCGTAGCGCCTTGAGCATACTCGGTTCTTGCAAGAACGGATGCCGCGCTCCGTGGATGAGTTGTAAGGCCTGCACGATGAATTCGATTTCGCGAATGCCGCCGACGCCGAGCTTGACGTCACGCTGAAGCTTGTCCCTGCCAACTACATCACGTTCAATGCGGCGTTTGATATTGGCGATCTCCTCGAGCAAATCGGGGGTTGCGCTCTTTGGATAAATAAAAGGCTGATGTTGCCGCAGGAATTCGTATGCTAATTCGCGGCTGCCTGCGATTCCGCGCGCCTTGATCAGCGCAAGGCGCTCCCATGTTTCACCGAAGCCAGCGTAATAATTTTCCATGCTCTCGAGTGATCGCGCGAGCGGACCCGCCGACCCTTCGGGACGAAGGCGCAGATCGACGCGAAACAGCGAACCTTGCGGATGAGGTGTTGAGAATGTTTCGAGGATTTTTTTGCCGAGCCAGTTGAAGAATTCGTGATACGACAAGTGCGACGCGAGCTGGCCTTCATGGCTGTAGAGAAATAGAAGATCGACATCTGAGCTGTGATTCAGTTCGCCGCCTCCCAATTTGCCTAGGGCAAGGATGGCAAACTGGGCACTCGGGGAACCGTAGCGCTTTCGAAATTCCGCATTCCAATGGTCGAAGACGCGGCGGATGCAAATTTCTGCGATTTGTGAAAGCTCCCCGGTGGTTTCTTCAAGCGGCGCCACATTCGCAAGTTCCCGCAGCGCAACACGCGTCATTTCGCGGCCTTTCCAAAAACGAAGTGTCGTAAAATCTCGCTTCGCGATCGAGCCCTCCGCCAGAGCGTGGAGTTCGTTAAACATTTCGCCATGGCTCCGCGAGGTGCGACACACTTCGGGCTTGCAAAGCCACAGAAGGATTTCAGGCTCCTGCATCAATCGCGTCGCGCAAATGCTGGAGACCGCCAAAAGATGCAATAGGGCTGTTTCACCCAGCGGGAATTGTTCGACGACACTGACAAGAGGCGGCGCGTTGGCTGGCCATCGTTCGCTAAGCTGGACCAGAGCGGTTTCGACCTGCGAAGGGCTCAGGGATGCCGCCGCTTTTTCCCGAATCCAACGATTTTCCTCATCGATCGCGCGGAACATCACGTCATTTTAGCCCAAAATTTAGCGGCCAGTCTTTTCAGCTGTCGGCCTGATCAACTAACATGGAAGCTGTATCACACGCGATTCCTGAAATCGGGAGGCGATATCGACCACGAGAAGCCGTGGTATGCGCCCGGATTAAGAACGCAGAATCTTAACAGCAGCCAATAGCACATCATGCCAGTCGGCCGAAAATAGGAGGAAAGTGGATTCAGGACGTAACTGACCATATGCGCGACGCTCTCACGCTGAGCCCAGTAAAGATTGTTGAAATCGTCCAACCAAATAGCCGCCTTTAAACAAACGAAACGTGGTGAGGAGCAAAACTGAAATGCAGAAGAATGAAACAACCGAGATGAGCTTCCGCATCCAGTAAAGCTTCTCTAGTCCGGTAATCATGTCTCGGACTAATTAACTTTTACGTCACGATCAGGATCAGCAGCGAAATTTGGCGCAAGTCACTTTCTGTGTTCATGACGGCTGGAGTGCTAAGACTTGAAGCGCTTTTTCCTGGATGCGGAAGTCAACCGGACAGTTGCCGGCCAGTTCGCCGTCAAGTTCCAGAGGCACATCTTGCGCGCTGGTTACACGCAGATGTTTCGTCTGAAAATATTCAATGTCAGGAGAGCGAATATCCGAGCGGAATACGACATCCTGTAGATATTTGATAATCTCAAGATAACCGAGTCGTTTGAAAAGAACTACATCGAGCAAACCGTCGTCGATGATTGCATGCTTGAAGAACGGAAATGGTCCGCCGTACAGCCGGCCATTTCCGATAAGAACAAACGACGCCTCGTCAACGGAAGTGCTCTCCGATCCAATAAACAGCTTCGGCGGCTGTCGCACCGCGATCTGCGCTGCGGAGATAAGATAGCTCAGCGGGCCGAAGCTGCGTTTGAAAGCCTGACTAGTTTCCTTGACCACCTGCGCATCGAGCCCCACGCCGGCGAGCTGGACAAAGAATCTTCCATTTGCGCTCGGAAGATCGACAAGACGCACGTTGTTGCTCTGAATAATGTCCCAGCAGAGCTCGAGATTGCGCGACGGCAGACCAAGTTCCATCGCAAAGACATTTACTGTGCCGATCGGCAGCAGACCTAACGCGACGCTGCTCCCCGCGATGCCATTGATCACCTCATTGACTGTTCCATCGCCGCCGGCCGCAACAACCTTTTCAAATCCCTCCTCCGCAGCGCGCCGGGCCAGCGCCTCTGCTTCGGCACAATGCGACGTAACGCGCACAGGGCAGTTGCCTACAATTGATTGGATACGTTCCTGCTCCTGCGTTGCCTGGCCGTTACCTGCGGCTGGATTAAGAATGACGATCGTATTGTTCACGCGAGAAAATAAGAGAGGGCTTTGATCTTTTCTTCAAACAGGGGCTGCGTAACGTCTTCGCGTGAAAAAATTGCGCCGAATTGCATTGATTGCCCTCGGGGTGGTGATTGCGCTTGCGGCGATTGTCTTGCTCGGCGTGAACTTGTATGTGCAATCGCAAGGGACACAAGCAAAGATTCAGCAAGAGCTGAGTCAGCGGTTGGGCGCGCCATTGAAAATTCGCCAGATGAGCGTGACACCCTGGAGCGGACTCGAGTTGAGCGGCATTACCATTGCACAAAGCCCCGGCGCTGGCCCTGGCCATTTTCTTGAAGCCCGCACATTTCAGCTGCGTGTTCGCTTGCTCTCGCTCTTTTCGCAACGGCTGGTCATCAAGGAGGTTTCGCTAGTTAACCCAAACGTAGTATGGCCGCAGGACGTGAACGGAAAATGGAGGTTGCCTGGCGCACGACAAGAAGAAGCGCACGCATCGGAACCGGGAAGTGATGTTGCACAATCGCCCACCTCCGCTGGGATTACCGCTGGCCCGCCCACTACGCCGGGACCTGCAGCTGCGTTACCAAATGTCGGTGCCTCTGCCCAGGAACGGCAACAAGATAGACTCGCGGGACGCACGCCACAGTTTCGGGAAGCGATAGGTCCAGAGGTTCAACGGGTAGACATCAAGAATGGGAATTTCAGCTTTCTCGACCGTCAGCACAGGCTGCTGGGAAAGTTCAATGGCGTCGACTTTCGAACCAATATTCGCAGCGGCTTCACGTTTCGTGGCGATGCTAAAGTGGCCAAAATTTCATTCGTGGACCGTTTTTTTCTCGAGCAATTAGAATCCCCGCTCCGCTACGAACCAGATGTGCTGGAGCTCTCGAAAATATCCGCACACGCGGCGGGCGGTAATGTCAGCGGTTATTTTGCCATGCAGCCGGAAGCTGAGGATTCACCGTTCACCGCGCGGGTAAAGTTTGGAGACGTACTAGCTGACCAGATTGTGACGGACGCCGGCGGTCCGAAGGGAATCGTGCAAGGGAAATTGGAGGGGAATTTCGAGGCGTCCGGGAAAACTGCTGATCCGGATGCGCTCCTCGGAAAGGGCGAGATTTTCCTCCGCGAAGGGCGAGTGCAGCAGTACAGCCTGCTCGTCTTGATCGGGCAGATTCTTCAGATCGAAGAACTAAGGGAGCTCCATCTAGAACAAGCCACAGCAAAATACCACGTGAGTCCAGGCTTGATTACGATTGACGAATTGATTTTGCGCACCCCAAATATTCGCCTCTCCGCGTCGGGCGCGGTCACTTTCGACGGCAATTTGAAACTCGATTCGCAGCTTGCGATAAACGACAAAATTCGCAGCCAGCTTTTTAAAGCGATTCGCCAGAACTTCCAACCAAGCAATGAACCAGGCTATTATGCTCTCGATTTTAAAGTTGGCGGCACTATCGACCGGCCAAGCACAAATCTCATGAACAGACTGGTTGGCCGCGATCTCGGCAATATGATCAATAGCCTGTTTGGCAGCGGACAAACAGACCGACCAAAAAAGAAAAAGAAACAGGTGGAAGCGAACATACCCGCCGCACCTTCATCTCCCGGTGCGGCGCAGACACCCGCTGGAGAAACATCACCTATGCCAGAGGAAACGAAACCGCCACCTAGCGCAACGCCGGTTTCATCGCCATGAGAGTGATCGCCGGCAGTGCCGGCGGGGTTCACCTGGCAGTCCCGAAACACGGCGTTCGCCCAACAATGGACCGTGTCAAAGCCGCGATCTTTTCCAGTCTTGGCGACATGGTCATCGGTGCGCGCGTTCTCGATCTTTTCGCTGGAAGTGGTGCGCTTGGAATTGAGGCGCTCAGCCGCGGTGCGGCTTCTGTTATGTTCGTGGACGAAGATCGACGAGCGATTGCCACGATTGAAAAAAATCTCGCAAGAGCAAACCTTAAAGGCCGCGTTTGTCGGGAAGACGTTTTCGTATTTGTTCGCCGGTTTGCCGACAAGGAGACATTCCAGATCATCTTTGCCGATCCGCCCTATCAAGAAATAAAATCAGGCGAGCGTTTCACCGAAAAACTTCTGACAAACGAAGCCTTGCCTCAATTGCTGGTTGTCAATGGCTTGTTTGTTTTAGAGAAACGACCGGGCGAAAATCTTTCCGAAACCGAATTGTGGCGTATTGCGCGCCAGAAAACATACGGTGCCACTGAGGTGCTATTTCTTTCTCCAATCCGCAATCCACAATCGGCACTAGAATGATCCGTTTTATCTACAACTTGCTTTGGCCGATCGGGCTTCTGTTCTTCTTACCAGCTTACTTGGTGAAAATGGTTCGCCGCGGCGGTTACCGCGAAAAATTCGCACAGCGTTTGGGAATTTATGGTGCCGACGTCCGCGCACATTTATCGAAACAAACCTCGACGTGGCTGCATGCAGTGAGCGTGGGCGAAGTAAGTATCGCGCTGAAATTAGCGAACACATTGCGTGCTCTCGAACCGGAGCTGCATTGCGTATTGACCACGACCACTACGACAGGATTCGCCTTGGCGAACAAGACCGCGCCATCGTGGATCGAGGTGATGTACACGCCACTCGATTACTGGCCAATCATGCGCCGCGCGTTTTCTGCGATTAGGCCGGCGCGAATTTTACTGGTCGAAGCAGAGATTTGGCCGAACCTCGCGGCCATGGCGCATGCGCAACGCGTTCCGGTTGCGCTCGTCAACGCGCGATTATCGCCTCATTCCGAAAGAAGATTCCGACGGTTCGGACTTTTTGTCAGGCCCACGTTCCGGCTTCTCGATCTGATCTGCGTACAGGAGCCCGAAGATGTTGCTCGATGGGCCGCGCTCGGCGTAAAGCGCAGCCGGATTCAGCATACAGGCAGCATCAAGTACGATCCCGAAAATGTGGAGGTCGACTCAACGCTGCCACGAAAAATTCTGCGTCAGCTCAACGTGGAAAGTCGCCCGATTCTTTTTGGGGGAAGCACCCACCCGGGCGAGGAAGAAATTCTGGCAGCTATTTTCCGCGAACTGCACGCAAAGTTCCCTGAGCTTTTTTTAATCGTCGTGCCGCGTCATGTGGAACGCGCACCAGAAGTTCGCCGCGTTCTGGAACAACGTGGTTTGCGCGTCGCATCGCGCACTCGATTATCGGTTGTGGACGGAACAGTCGATTGTTTGCTGATCGACTCAACTGGCGAGCTGCGAAACTGGTATGCGATCGCCACCGTTGCATTCATAGGCAAAAGCTTGACCGCACATGGGGGACAGAATCCTGTCGAGCCAATCATGTCCCGTGTGCCGGTTATTTTCGGGCCGAACATGGAGAACTTCGCGGGACTGGCGATTTCGCTTGTTGCGCGGGGCGGTGCGTTGCAGGTCGATTCGGCTGCGACTCTGCAGAGTGCGATTGTCGACCTTTTGACCAACTCGCGAGCACGCGAGACACTCGTGGCAAATGCGAACGCTGTTCTCCACGAACACACTGGTGCTGGCGCGCGCACGGCAAAACTGATTGTCGATTTAGCGTCTCGGCGACATTAAAGTTTGCCCAGCCAATTTGCCTTGCGATAGCACAATTGAATTCCGATATTGCCCGTCCGGCAGCTGACCGATGACCCTATCGTCTAGAGGCCTAGGACATCGCCCTTTCACGGCGGTAACACGGGTTCGAATCCCGTTAGGGTCGCGTTAGCCTTTCATAGGTAATAAGTCGTAAAAAGGCAACTTAAGTTACCTGGCGATCGGTGCGCGTAGGTTTAACCTGAGATGTACCATTAGCTATCGGCGTCAGTGTGGCGCGAAAGCGGACAATCTGTCCGGATGGCGGACGGGAGCCAAAATCAAATTCCCGGTTTAATAAGGAGTAGAATAATGAGTATTAGCGATGAACAAGGTCAAATGATCAGAAATGAACTCAAACGCTTCGCAGGGGATATAAACCTCTCGGATGAACAGAAGACAAAACTTCACGAGCGGCTGGCTTTTGCGGCCGGCAGGCTGTTTGAATACGAGAAGTCCCATCCGGAAGTTACCCGGCAGGACATTATCAAAGCGGTCGGATCTCAGCGAGCCGAACTGCGCGAGGGGCTGGAGCGCTTCCTTAACCCGGAACAGTTAAAGAAATGGGATGCCGAAGTGGCCAAAGCGAAAGAGTTTCTGGGTCATGCTGCGGCGTGAGCCGGTAACGATCGAAACGCAAAGTGGCTGGCGCGAAGCTTTCGCGCCGGCTACTGGATCGAGAATCTGGGGTGGTCGGCTCCATGGCCGCAAGGCGCCCATCACGCGCAAGGGATTGATGGAAATGTTCGATAAAAACCTTGAAGAAGAACAAGCCCTGGGGGTGGATGAACGTCTGGCGAGGGTTGCTCGGATCATTGTTGAGCAATATGACGGGGATGTGAAGGCGTTTGTCGAATCGATCCGTTTACAGAATAGAGGTGAATCGGAAGGCTGAGGCCGCGTCGGACGATGGCGACGAGGCGGCATTTCGTAAATGTCCGTCCACGACAAGGATTATCGGGAGAATTTCGCGCGCTCATTGTTCCTGACGGGAAAAATAACGCAGGAGGCCGCGCACGCCCTAAGCCCGCGAATAAAAGAGCTCCGAGCCGCCAGCGGAGATCCGATAACCCTTTACATCGACAGCCCTGGGGGGTCATCTGCGGTAGCGGAGGGCATCCGTTTTCTAATTAAGGCCCCGGATCAGGACGGAAGAAGATGCCGATTAATTACGGTCGTGATAGGGACGGCGGCGAGCGCGGCAGCGGATTTGTTGGCGCTGGGTGATTATGCCATCGCGGAACCTCAAGCTGACATTCTTTATCACGGGTCCAGACAAGCGTTCGAGCAACTGCTGACCTTTGAGGGCGCAACCTCGGTCGCGGCCAATCTCCAGGAAGCCAACGAAAGGCTTGCGCTTCGCCTGGCGCGTTCTTCGTTCCGAAGGATTATCTGGCGCGTGGTCCAGTTGAAGGATGCGATCGAGAAATTTCGGGATGGACCGGAAGGGCTCGAAGAATTGGTCGAGGCTTTGACGGCCAAATTCACACCGGAAAATGCGATGCTGCTGAGAGAGGCGATTACAAAGCAAAAATCACTGCAAGAGGTCAAAAGTGCAGCCGATAATTACTTGAAGAGGCGCAAGAACGTCGCGCAGTGGCCAAACAAGCAGTTGGAGCCCGAATTGGTGCGGGCCATCGTGGACTACAGAAGCAGACTGCATAAGGAAGATGATTGGCTCTTGAGCCGCACGGGAATGCGCGAAGTGGCGAGCGACTTTAATCTCATTCATGATTACGCTTCGCAAACGAAGGACCTGGATGCTCAGCTGGAGGTTTATGGCAGCCTGTTTCTGACCCAGTCGCAAAGCGCAGAATTCAAAAGCAAAAGCGATGAAGAGCACAAAGTTTATCTGGAGAGCCATGCGGCGGACAAGCTGGAGGTCCTATGGTATTTCGTCGTTTCATTGTGTCGTCTGCTGCAAACGAAAGATTACCAACTAACACCGGAAGAGGCGTATTGGCTCGGGGTGGTTGACGAGGTCACTGGATCCGACCTGCAAAGTGACAGGGAGATGATTGAAATGATCCTGTCGACGGAGTCGGCAACGCGCAAGCCATGAAGGACTTGAAAAGCAGAACCATGGGCATTTAACGCGGGAATCGACGTTCGACGGAATCCGAACGCGCCGAAGCCACTTAGACGCAAGTTCTCGGGATTGCTGACACGCAAAGTATCGGTGGATCGTAGACATACACGACGTTTTCGGTGTGGTTCTCTACACAGAGCAGCACCCGTACGTCGCCAAAGTTTTGCGCGACGAGATTTTTGGAAGGCACTGGATTCAGGGTCCGGCTACGACACGCCAGAACACTACGGGGACAAAGGGCATTGCCGATCGCGTCCGGCTCGCTATACCACAGCCGACCGAATGGCAGCGCATTGTAGGTCCGTTAACCCCTTCCCGCGCACGCGTACGCGAGGCGCTAGTCGAAACATCCCTTGCTGGTGTCACACAACTTTTGTCCGGTCCGGCCGGTCTGGGCGACCACGGGAAACCAAGGGTGTCACAGTTACAGTCCCGTTGCTCACAGGCTGCGAAATACGCGCCCTGAAAAGACCGGAAGCTTCCTCAGTGTAATATTGCGCCAGACCACTATCGGCGGGCACGCGGATGGTTGCCAACTCCATCCAAAACCTGCCAGCCTTTGTAGATTCCGGGCAACACTCAATCGTTACCGCTCCGGATGATACCGGCCCTTCTCCGCGGATGAGAAACCTAACCCTGCGCGACTCCGGTAGCACAAGCTTTTTGCCCGCCCCGGTTGTGGCCTTGTCTTGCAATGGTTTAAGAACCCTCATCATAGTTTGCGCGCTCCTTCATTGCGATATTGACAGGACAGGGAAAATTGCCGCTGGGACATTTGCGATAGGGCGGCACAGGATGGCATGCAGCCGTCATCCCAGACTGAGCCACTGCGCGCCAAAGAAATATTACTGGCAAAATTATCGCTGACAATCTCAGTAAAGCCGGTTGGAGTTGGGACTGCGTGTCAGCCGTGGATTCTCGCGGGCGAACAATCTTCGTTGCTGACGCGCATCGCGACGGGAGTCCTCCTTCATTTCGGTTTCGTCGTGCCGCACGCCATCGCGCACAGGAACTCGAACATCAGATTCGAGGCCAGCACGGCAGTAATCTGTCCGGGCCCGTCATAGAGCGGCGACACTTCGACGATATCGCCGCCGACGAGCGACAGCGCGCCGAGGCCGCGCACGAGCCGCTGCGCTTCGTGGCTCGTCAGGCCGCCGACCTCCGGCGTCCCCGTCCCTGGCGCGAATGCCGGATCAACGCCGTCGATGTCGAAGGTCATGTATGCCGGACCGGTTGCAATGCGGCGGATCTCGGCCACGACCCACGCGACGCCGCGGTCCTTCACCCGCTCGATATCGATCACCGTGATCCCGTGCTCGCGATGGAAATCGAAATCGTCCTCGCTGAACATCGGCCCCCGAATGCCGACCTGGACGAACCGTCGTCCGTCGACGAGGCGTTCCTCGATCGCGCGACGGAACGGCGTGCCGTGAAAATACTTGCCGCCAAAGTACTCGTCCCACGTGTCGATGTGCGCGTCGAACTGCACCAGAGCCACCGGCCCGTGGCGCTTTGCAAGAGCACGCAGCACGGGGAGCGAGATCGAGTGATCCCCGCCGATGACGATTGGACGAGCGCCGGCGTCGGCAATGTCGCCGATGCGGGCTTCGACCGCTTCGTAGCATTTTTCGATGCTCACCGGCGCCGCGTCGATGTCGCCGGCGTCGGCGACGTTCAGGCGGTCGAACGGCGACACCTTCTGAAAAAAGCCGTACGGGCGGATCAGCGACGACTGATTCCGGATTTCACGCGGTCCGTAGCGCGAGCCCGGACGGTATGATGTGCCGCCGTCGAACGGCACGCCGACGATCGCCACATCGAGGCCTTTCGGATCGGTCACGTGCGGCAGGCGCATGAACGTCGCCGGCTGCGCGAAGCGCGGCGATTGGAACGACGACCGGGGCTGGTGGGTCATGGATTGCACATTGTAGATTGCAGATCGCAGATTTGAAGAACTCAATCACCGAATAAATCTGCACTTTGTAATCTGCGATCATCAATGACGTGTACCGCCATGCCCTCATCCCGATTACACGGCGGCCTGTCCACCGTCGAGTACTTCACGTTCGGTTTCGGCACAATGATCGGCGTCGGCTGGCTCGTGCTGATGGACGACTGGCTCGCGCGAGGCGGGCCGGCCGGCGGCATGCTCGGCTTCGCCCTCGGCGGCATGCTGCTCCTTCCGATTGCGCACAGCTACGGCCGGCTCGTTCGGACGATTCAGGACGCAGGCGCCGAGATCGCCTACACCGAGCGCGTATTCCCCGCTTCGGTCAGCTTCGGCGCCGGATGGATCATGGTGTTGTCGTACGCGATCGTGTGCCCGTGGGAGGCGGTCGCGACGGGCAATGTGCTGGCGCGCGTGTTTCCGGCGCTCAACTCCTTTCAGCTGTACACCGTCGGCGGCGGCGCGATCTATCTGCCGCGCCTCGCCGTCGGCCTCGCGCTGACGGTGCTCGTCGCGTTCGTGAACTATCGCGGGATCGACCCGAGCGGGCTCTTTCAGGACGTGATGACGTTCGGACTGCTCGCGATCTTCGTTGTGTTCACGCTGCTCGGATTCGCGCGCGGGAACTCCGCGAACATGCAGCCGCTCTTCTCGCATCCCGGAACGGGCGGCGCGTGGCTCTCGATTCTTCTCGTCATGCAGATCGTCCCCTACTTCATGACCGGGTGGGAATCGGTCGCGAAGGGCTCGGAGGAAGCGAAGTCGGGGTTCGATCCGCGCGGCTTCGTCAAAGCGATCTATGCGGCGCTGATTGCGGGATTCGCCTTCTATGTGACGATCATCGCAGTCGTGACCTACGTATACCCGTGGCGCGAAATCGTCACCGGGCACGTCCGCACCGAGGTGGCCTTCGAGCGCACGTTCGGCTCGCATGCGATCGCGCAGCTGATTCTCCTCGGCGCATTCCTGTCGCTGCTCAAGATCTTCAACGGCAACTTCGTCGCGGCCACGCGCATGCTCTACGCAATCGGCCGGCGCAATCTGGTGCACCCGTCGCTCGGACGCGTGCACGCGCGCCACGGCACCCCGGTCGTGGCGATTGCGCTGATGGCGGTTCTGACGATGGCCGCGGCGATGTTTGGCGATGCCATCCTCGTGCCGATCACCGAGGTCGGATCGCTCGCCGTCGGCGTCGGATGGCTGTCGGCGTGCGCCGCTTACATCGCGAGCGCAGGACGCGCGAACGGAACGGTGGCGGCTTGGGCCGGCGCGACCGTCAGCGCTCTCATCGTCGCGATGAAGGTGCTGCCGTTCGTGCCCGGAAGCTTCACGCGGATCGAGTGGACGTCCTTTCTGGCGTGGTGCGGAATCGGCGCGCTGTTCTGGTGCACGCGCAGGCCGCAGAGAGCGCAGAGGCCGGCCGAGAACACGTAGGATGTCAGCGCGGTTCGCGGTTGCTCGCCGCGAATTGCGCCAGCAAGTTCTGGGACACTGAGGCCTTTACCATCCCGCGATCAATGAATCGCCTAGAAGCAGATTCCCAATGAAGTATTGGGAGATCATCGCTGACAATCTCAGCAAAGCCGCTTGGAGTTGGGACAGTGTCTCAGCCATACGAGCGGTGCCGCCGTACGCCTTGTTTATGGTGGATTTTTTGTGGTTTCCCCCGTAATGTCCCGAGCCTGCTTGCCCTCCTCGCTGAGACGGCCAGGCCACTCTCCCGTCACAATGACTGGTGTGCCCGGCTCAACCCAGTCGAAAAACTGTTTGGCCTGCTCCATGGGCAGTCGAATGCAGCCATGTGAGGCGGGGTGCGCCGGCACGGAACTGAAGCCGTGTATGAAGTAACTGCCGGCGATCTGAACACTATAAGGCATCGGTGCATTGTCATAAAGGTCTGAGTGGTGCATCCGAAATTTCTCGCCGGCGGCGAACGTTCCATTTGGTGTTGCATCTCCTTCCTTGCCCGTGCTAACCGGACTTTCGAGTACGAGCTTGTCTCCTGCGTACGCGCGAAGCACCTGATTGGTTTTGTCCACCTCAGCCCATTTGCCCGCAGGCTGCTGCGGCTGGCGTTGACAACTCGAAGCAAGGATGAGCAGCGTCAAAACACAGATCAGCCAAACTCGTATTCGGACGCCGTTGAAAAGATGGGCATGGGAGTCCGGGAGAGAAGAGCTTCGGAACCTGAGAGTGATGTCGAGCATCAAAGCTCGCAGTTCATTGCCAACTTCTCGGGTTTTCATTTCGCTCTCTTGTTCAACGCGCGCAGCTCTGCCCTCCTGCAGTGAAATCGTTCCCAGAGGTGGCGCCGGCTCCCCGCTCCCCCAGCTCTAATTCTGCCTCGTGCCCTCTGCGGAGCACTGCACGGAAAGCAGCCCGTGTCGCTAGAAGGCCAGCAACACCTTGTTCAGAATTTGTCGAATAACAACCTGACAAGCACGACAGGAACGGTTTAGAGAAATGCCTCGCGTACGCGCGCGCGCGCGCATGGAGCAGCTGGACCCCGATATGGAAATGGCTTCACAGGATTGCGAGGGGTGTGTTATGACCGCATCGTGAATGCGAAAACCCCAGGAGGGAACGGTTCACACGCACCGCTGTCTTCGGATAAGGCCAAGCAAGGGCCTCCATCTTGGGAAACTGTCTTTTGCGTCGGCTTGTTCTTTGCGTCCCTGGTTGCCGCAGTAATGCTTTGGAAGGCGATTGGTGGAAAGCACCCTTACGCCTTCTACACAGCATTACGCTGGGTTTGTTTTAGCGTTTTCTTTTGTTCTGTGATCGCGATCTTCCGCATGACGTACGAGCCTAGCGAGGATTGGCTTTGGGCCGCACTCTTCCGTGCCTTCGGTGCGTTCCCCGGCGCGCTGGCCGTCCTTTTCAATCCGTTCTTTGAGTTCCATTTTCGCCGAGAGACCTGGCGAGTAATCGACATAGTTTCTCTGGTCTTAATGATTCTAATTTGTTTAGGGTTCGCCGCGAATCTGCCAGCTATCCTCAAAAAGTTGCTTGGGGTGCTAGCGTGGTCGGTTTCAGGTGTGGCGGCGGGAATCATCGTTCTGCTGTGGAGCATTGATGATGTTGAAGTGAAGTGGACTGGCCCTAAAACCTTTGCGCGGGTAGTGGAAACATTTCAGGCCGATCCTGACCACGATGCTGCTGCTGGATATGAGTTCACCGTGCACGGCAGACAATTTACCGGCTCGGCAACAAACTATGAGTTATCGAAAGGCGACCGACTTGAGATTCAGTACAGTCGGCGCAATCCCGAACACAATCGCGCTTTGGAGGATACATTGCCGAGTGGCTCCGTAATTTTCCTCATTGTTCTGGGCTGCTTTTCCTACTACGCGACTAGCCGCAATCTGCCTAATCTCTATCACCTCCTGTGCGCTGGAAAATTTCCTCACACAGGGCGCGTTTATGTAACCCAGGGGTCGCTACCCGACGGCTTCGAATACACACGCTTGGGGAAAGTTACTGCTTACTGTGATCCCGCGGACACTCCGTTTTTTCGAAAATTAGCGAGCCCAGCCCAAGATCGAGAAGCGAACATGGTCGTTCGCGTCCAACACACCCGCCTTCGTCGTTTTGGTGAACCATGCGACAAACTATCAGGCGAGGCGATATGGGTATCTGATCGGATACTGCGAGGCATGCACGTTCGGCTATCTGATCCCGACTCCAACGAGTCGCACTTTTTCGCGGATAACGAAATGCGGGGGTTAGCATGCATGTTAAAAACTTTTTCGGACAAAGTCGGACAGTCGAACCGCGTAATTCTGCGCGAATCGTGCAAACTGGCCGATTTGCATTTTCTCCCTTAACGCGCAGCCTAGCGCATATTTGTGGCGAAATTGCGCAACATCGCGAAATCTTCGAAATGGGTTCGAATCCCGTTAGGGTCGCATTCGAATAGAATCGGCACAGCGTGCGCTTGCACAATACTGCGGCATAAGAGATCTGTCTGTTTTCGCTCGCTGTAATTGCTAAGATGGGTTTGGAGGTTGCGCGGTCGAGATTTGCCCCGGACTCATCCCGCGCCAGCTAGGCCAATCGTTGCGCTGAACTGGCTGGCCAGCAACGTTTAATGATTGATGGTTGACGCAATTCTGAAGAAGGCACAGCTGCTCTTAGGGCCGCATTGGTTGATGTTAGTAATCACCGGTGTGTTGTTCCTGTTGGTCGCGACTTTCGTGGATCTAAAGCCGGTGGTGGATGAGAATTTTTTCTTTTCAACCAATGATCCCGGGATTCTCCAGACCAAAAAGATCGAGCGGCGGTTTCCATCGCAGCCCGAGGTAATTTTGGCGGTATCGTCGCGCGATATTTCGTCGCAGCGCTATCTCAGTCGAATTCAAAAACTCACACAACGCGTTCACGCCATCGGCGGAGTAAACGCGGTTAAGAGCTTGACCGAAGGCCCGAAGAGTTTTGATGACGCGATCAAGAGCCCCTTCTGGAGCCGCTTGCTAATCGCGCACGACCGAAAGTCTAGCAACGTCATTATTTTCATGGAAGGCAAGCAGACCGAAAAACCGATCCAGCGTCTGGAGCAAATTGTGCATGAGCTCGATGCGCGCGATTTTCACATTCATATCGCCGGTCCGCCGTATGTGGTGGAAATGCTTCGGCGGAGTTTGGAACACGATTTCCGTTATTTCAGTCTGACGGCGGTCGTGTTGTTTGGTCTGACAATGGCAGCGCTATTCCGATCGGTCCGGTTGTTTATCGGAATGCTGTGCACGTGCGTGAGCGCCGTTTTGTTGACGTTGCTCATCCAATCAATGCTCAGCCACAAGATCGGGATCCTGACGGTGAACCTCGGCACGATCGTGTTCGTGATTGCGATGTCGCACTTGGTTTACATGACATTCAACTGGCAAACGCTAGCTGATCGCGCGCATCGGATGGGCAGGGAAACGCCGGACCTCGCAGCAGACGCGTGGCGCATGACTTTTCCGCCGTCGTTCTGGTCGATGGTGTGCGCGTCGTTAGGCTTCGCCAGTTTGTTGATTGTCCAAGCGAAGCCGCTGCGCGAGCTGGGATTTGGCGGCGTACTCGGCACAGTCATCGCGTTCGCCTGCGCGTATCTCATGTATCCGGCGTTCCTGCGCTGGGCTGTGCCCCGCAGGAGCAAAATCGTAGAGGCGGAACCTACCCACGCGTTTTGGTCGCGCCGGTTTGCCCTGCTCTCGTTAGGCGTCATTTTGGTGGGCGTCGGTTTGGGCTTGGGCCTCAACAAGGTGAATACTGACCCGAGTCTGTTCGATTACTTCAAGTCAAATCAGCCATTGCGCGACGGGTTGGAATTTGTCGATCGCACCGGCGGATCGAACCCGCTTACGCTGGTCGTTTCTGCGAGGAACGGTAGCAGACTGAACACGGACGAGGCTTATCAAAAAATGTGGACGTTGCACGGCGCGCTGGAGAACGAGAAAGATGTTGGAACTGTGATTTCGTTGCCGAGTCTTCTGGCCGAAGGTGACCGCACGCCGTTTTCGTTTCTCATCAGCTACGAAAAAATGATGGAGATCATGGCGCAACCGAAGTACGCGCGCGTGTCGAAAAGTTTTGTGACCGAAGACCGCAAGGAAGCAGTGTTCATGCTCCGTATGATCGAGGCGCGCCGGACGAAGTATCGCGTCGACGTCGTGAACAACCTTCGTGCCGTCTGCCGCAAGTACGGATTCAACGCTGACCTCGTTGGTGGCATTTATTATTTGCAGGGGAGACTCGCCAAACTCGTCGCCGAGAGTCTCGTGACTGGATTGTTTTGGCTAAATGTGTTGTTCATTGTGATAGCGTTCGTCGTCGCGCGATCCATCCGCGGCGCGGTGGCAATGATCGCGAGCCTGACGCTTGTGCCACTCTCGATGCTCGGCGGAATCGGCTGGTTCCATGTGCCGGTGGATGTCATCTCGGCGCCGGCCACGAATGTTTGCATCGGCATCGCGATCGACTCGATGATTCATCTCGTGTTCGGGGTTCGCCGCGCGCAACGCGACGGGAAGAAAGGGTGGAACGCGTGGGTGTTCGCGCGCGAAGAACAATGGCGCGGGATCGTTTATTCCGACGTGATCATCGCCGCTGGCTTCGCCATTTTTGTGCTCTCGGATTTTCCGCCTACGCAGCGGTTCGGTCTCGTGGTCCTCGCCGGGTGCGTCGTTGACATTCTGGCAAATCTTTTCGTTCTGCCACTTCTCGGCGGCGCTCAGTGGAAAAAGAAATCATGATTGCACTGTGCAACGCATCTCATGCCTCCGGCGATATCATCGCGGTCATTTTGAGTTAACGGCTCCTTCATCGCTGCAGGTGCAGCTAGCGATTTCTGAAACAGTGCCGGGCAGCGCGCGCTACAGATTGGAAATTGCGCGCTATTCACGCTAGAGGTTAATCCTCATGCCACAGCAACACGGGACGCAAACAATTACATCCACAAGCGATCAGCGGAAGAGCATCCCGGTTATCACGGTTGAAAGCTTCTACAATTTGCACGCTGAAAAGTTGCAGATGAAATTGGAAGGCCCGCGCGTGGGATTTCATCACAAAATCCGCGAGCCTACAATCAATCGTCCGGGCTTGGCCCTCTCCGGTTTCTACACTTATTTCGCGGAGAAACGGGTGCAGGTGCTAGGCGCGGCTGAGCACTCATATCTGAAAAGTCTAACGACCAAAACGCGGGTAAAGCGGTTTGGCGAATTGTGCGCGCGCAGGATCCCTTGCCTCGTGATGTCGCGCGGATTCCATTTGGCGCCCGACTTGCTCGCGGTAACGGAGAAGGCGCAAATCGCGGTATTTCGCACACCGATGATCACAATGAAGTTCATTAACGCGGCCACGATTGCGCTCGAGATGGATTTCTCGCCGACAGTGACCGAGTTCGGCAGCATGGTGGATATCCTGGGAATAGGTGTATTGATCCGCGGTTCCAGCGGCATTGGCAAAAGCGAATGCGTGCTGGGACTGATCGAGCGCGGTTACAGCCTGGTGTCCGACGACGTGACCCGGATCACCCGGCTTGAAGGGCGCGAGTTAATGGCAATGGCACCCGAACTGACACGCAATCACATCGAGGTTCGCGGGATCGGCATTATCAACGTGGCTTCCGTTTTTGGCATTGGCAGCATTCGAATCGAGAAGCGGCTCGATCTTGTTGTGACGCTGAAGGATTGGCAGGAAGTCGAGGCGGTGGATCGGATTGGACTTGATCGCGAGTTTTACGAAGTCCTTGGATTGCAGGTGCCGCATTTGACGATTCCAGTGAGACCCGGTCGCGACATGGCGCGCCTGATCGAAGTGGCTGCGATGGATCAAAAGCTGAAGAGTCTCGGCCGTGACAGCGCCACTGAATTTAACACCAGGCTGCTCGATCTCATGAAGCACAGAGGGATCAAGTGATGGGCTTGTTAAGTCGAAGAGCCAACCGCGCGGCGCAGCTTCAGAAGATCGAGAAAGAAGTTTCAATTGTGAACCGACTGGGTCTCCATGCCCGCCCAGCCGCGATGTTCGTGCGCATCGCCACCCGCTATCGTTCGGAGGTTTGGGTGTCGAAGGAGGGAGAGGAAGTCAATGGCAAGAGCATCATGGGTTTAATGATGCTTGCGGCGGGACAGGGATCGAAGCTGCGCATCCGTTGCGAGGGTCCGGATGCGGAGGAAGCCATGGAGGAACTCGAGACGTTAATCAACGCGCGGTTCAACGAGGATTGACCACGGGCTGACCGCGATTTCGCATTTTTTGACATCTGCTTTACTCTGGCAGGCGGATGAGCGCCGATAACGCGAAACAGGAAATTCGTTTCGAGGGAGCGGGCGTTTCACCAGGAATCGCCCATGGCAAGATCCATGTCGTTCGCGACGATCTCGACGACGTGCCGCGCTATCGCATCGCGCCGTCTAAGATCGCCGACGAGATTGGGCGTTTCGAAGCGGCGCTCATTCAAACGCGGATGCAGATTCTGGAGATGCAGCAGCGTATTGCGGAATCCATCGGAGCCAAAGATGCAGCGATTTTTGACGCTCACCTTCTCGTAGTGGAGGATCGCACTTTGATCGACGAAGTGCTGCGGAAACTGGAAACCGATCTTTGCAACGTCGAGTGGGTTTTTCAAGAAGTAGCAGGCCGTTACGCCGAGACACTGAGCAAAATCGATGATCCTTATTTGCGTGAGCGCGCTCTGGACATCCAAGATGTGGCCAAGCGCGTGGTTCGAAATTTACAGGGAAAAGCGCCGAAAGCATTTCTGGCCCTGACGGAGCCGCATATCCTCGTGGCGCATAACCTGACGCCTTCAGACACCGCGTCCGTGAACCGGAAACACGTGCTTGGGATCGCGACCGATCTTGGCGGCCGGACGTCGCATACGGCAATCATGGCGCGCTCGTTCACTATTCCTGCGATTGTCGGCTTGCATGATATTACGACGAAACTGGAAACGGGTCAGTACGTCCTGCTCGACGGCACGGATGGCGTGCTCATTGTCGAACCAACGGCGCAGACGCTTGCCAAGTATGAGGAGATTGAGTCGAAAAGAGCCCAAGTCGTTGCGCAACTGAAAGAACTGCGTGAGACGACTTCGACTACTCGCGATGGACATCACATTGTTCTCTCCGCCAACATTGAACTGCCCGATGATGTCGAAGCGGTCTTCGCAAATGGCGCGGAAGGAATCGGATTGTATCGAACCGAGTTTCTCTATTTGAATCGTAACACTCTGCCGACGGAACAGGAGCAATACGAAACGTATCGGGAAGTGGCAGAGCGCGTCCAGCCGCATCCGCTGATCATTCGAACATTTGATCTGGGTGGCGATAAACTGGCCCCTGGCACCGTGGATATTTCCGACGAATTAAATCCATTCCTTGGCTTGCGTGCCATCCGTTTTTGCCTAGAGCATGTCGACATTTTCAAAACGCAACTGCGCGCCATTCTTCGCGCTAGCGTGGTGGGTAACGTGAAAATCATGTTCCCAATGATCTCCGGGTTGGATGAATTACGCCGTGCCGTTGCCGTGCTGGCCGAGTGCAAAAAAGAATTGCGCAAGGAAAAAATCGATATTGGCGAAAAAATTGAAGCGGGCGCGATGATTGAGATCCCGAGCGCGGCAATATCCGCCAATGTGCTGGCGCGAGAGGTGGATTTTTTTAGCATCGGCACGAATGATCTGATCCAGTATGCGCTGGCAGTTGATCGGGTGAATGAGAAGATCGCCCATCTCTATGAACCGACCCATCCGGCAGTACTGCATTTGCTCAAAATGATCGCCGACGCCGCGCATGCCACTAACATTTGGGTCGGTGTTTGCGGCGAGATGGCCGGAGATGTCGCGCTCACGCCTCTTTTGCTGGGCCTTGGCGTGGACGAGCTGAGCGCCAGCGCGATGCTCGTGCCGCGAGTTAAGCGCGCAGTGCAAAGTCTCGCTATTCAGGAATGTCGCGAGCTAGTGGAGGAAACGCTCAAGCTGGATACCGGGTCGGAGATTCTGGCGCGCTGCCTCGATCTGGCCGACAAACGCTACGGCGATCTTCTAGGTTAGTGCCCGAATGAAGTTAAAAAGTTAAAAGAGTTACAACGTTAAATCGGAATCCCTCTTTAACTTTGTAACGATGTAACTTTTTACCTTCTTATTCCTCCGTTTCCGGATCGGGCTTGAGACCTTCTTCTTCCATCTTGCGCAAGACGTCGCTCATGTCGTCGACTTCATCCCATACGTCCTGGCTCACATAGATCGGCGCCTTCTGCTGTGTGGCCATCGCGATGCAATCACTCGGCCGGCCATCGAGCTCGATGATCTTTTTCTGGTGCAATTCGTTTTCGATGCGGATGATGACGCGCGCATAATAGGTGGCATTTTTCAGATCGTTAATAATCACTCGATCGACCTTTGCGCCCAAGGCTGTCATCAAGTGTCCCATGAGATCGTGGGTGAGGGGACGTTCCTTGGTGATTTGACGCATGAACATCGTGATCGCGCTGCCCACCGTTTGATCGACATAGATGATGAACACCTTGTCGTTATTCCCGATAAACACCGCACATCCCCCGCTCGTCGGCAAAACTGCACGCACTTGCACCTCGATCACCGTTTTGTTCATCAACGCACGGTACCCGCGCAAAAACGAAAAACAAGCGGCGCTCCCTCACGCGCTTGTCGGGACCAAAACTTTTTCGAGAGCAGACTTGCATGTTCGGCGCGCTGATTAAATGTCGCATTGTCCGGTAGCCGCCGGACGGCCACATCACGACGCGAAATGAAAACCGAGTGGGACCTTGAGTCCGCTATCGCTACCTACAACGTGGAGCGATGGGGCGACGGTTACTTTACCATCAATAGTTCGGGGAATGTCGAGGCGAAGCCGTTGAAGGAAAACGGTGGCTCTATTGACGTTCTCGAAGTAGTCAATGAAGCGCGCGAGAGAAAGTTGGGTTTTCCCTTGCTAATCCGGTTTCAGGATCTGCTGCGACACCGCGTTGAATCGGTTAACCGCGCGTTTCAAAGCGCAATGTCTGAGTTTGGTTATCGCAATCAGTATCGGGGCGTTTTCCCGATCAAGGTCAATCAACTGCGTGAAGTGATCGAAGAAATCATCGATGCGGGCGGGCAATTTCATTTTGGTCTCGAAGCCGGCAGCAAACCCGAACTGGTTGCGGCGCTGGCCATGCATAAGGACCCGGAAAGTCTGATCATCTGCAACGGCTACAAGGACCCGGCATTTATTCGGATTGCGCTTCTCGGCCGCAAGCTCGACAAACCGGTCATCATCGTTGCGGAGAAACTCGAGGAACTCGAGCAAACCATTCGCGCGGCGAAGGAAGTTGGTGTCGAGCCGCTAATCGGCGTTCGAGTGCGTTTGTATAGCAAAGGCTCGGGCAAATGGTCACCCAGTGGCGGCGAGAACGCCAAGTTCGGGCTCGACACAACCAATCTGGTCGCTGCCAGCCAGATGTTGAAGGAAGCCGGGTTCGCTCATTGTTTGAAGCTCGTCCATTTTCACCTCGGCTCGCAGGTACCGGACATTTCCACGATCAAACGCGCTGTGCGCGAAGCGGCTCGCTATTATGCGAAGCTGGCGAAACTGGGGCACGAGCTCGGGTACCTGGATGTAGGGGGCGGCCTCGGGGTAGATTACGATGGTTCGCGCAGCGATTTCGACAGTTCAACGAATTATTCGCTTCAGGAATATGCCAACGACGTCGTTTGGAACATTATGGACGTGTGCGATTCCGAAGCCGTCCCTCATCCCGCTATTGTGAGTGAGGGCGGTCGGGCGATCGTGGCGCATCACTCGGTGCTGGTACTGGAAGCATTCAGCGCCATTGAGAAAACTGCGCCCAAACTCAAGATCGACGTAACGGAGAAGGATCACAAACTCGTCTACGACATTCTCGATGTGAAACAGCGCCTAAAACGAGGCAACCGCATCGAGAGCCTCCACGATATCCAACAGATCAAGGAGGAAGCGCAGCAAACGTTCGACCTCGGTCTGCTTGATCTCGAATCAAAAGCGAAGATCGATACCGTGTACTGGCAGCTCGCCCACCAAATTGTCAGTATGCATCGCGGCTTGCGCTACGTGCCGGAAGAAATAAAAGATCTCGAGGTCACGCTGGCCGACCAATACATTTGTAACTTCTCCGTATTTCAGTCGCTGCTGGATCACTGGGCGCTTGGCCAATTGTTTCCGATCATGCCAATTCATCGGCTTACGACGCCGCCCGATAGACAGGGCACGATCGTGGACATCACCTGCGATTCCGACGGCAAAGTCTCGAAGTTCATCGATCTCCAGGATGTGAAAGAAACCTTGCCGCTCCATCGCATCCCGCCCGGCGAAATGTACTACATCGGCGTGTTCATGGTCGGGGCCTATCAGGATATCATGGGCGACCTCCACAATTTGTTCGGCCGCGTCACCGAGGTGCATGTCTTCCTGGATCCCGACGAAGAATCGGGCTGGTACATCGAGGAAGTGATCGAGGGCAGCACCATCGGCGAAGTGCTCGCCATGACGCAGTGGGACAAAGTCGAATTGATGCGCCTGCTCAAAGCGCAGGTCGATGCCGCCATCAAAACCGATCGACTCAAACCAAACGATGCAATGAAGCTTCTTTCAGACTACGAGCGGTTCCTCCAGGAATACACCTACCTCACTCTCAATGGCACGAAACCGCTGCCTCAACCTGGCAACTGGCTGCCACTAAGTTGATGGTAGCCTCGGCGCGCTGCGCCGTTCGGACGCCGCAGCGCGGCGTCCTTTCGCTCTGCCTGCTCAACTTGTCATTCCGAGCGAAGTCGAGGAATCTCTCGATGTACCTATGACAGAGCCTTCGCCAACATCGATCAAAGACGCGCTGCAAAGCACCGCGCCCATCGATGCCATTCAGGTCCAGGGCTGGGTGCGCACACGGCGCGATTCGAAGGATTTTTCATTTATCGAGCTGAATGACGGATCGTCGTTGCGCAACTTGCAGATCATTGCGCGAAACGTGTTACGGAATTACGCGGACGTTCAACGATTGACCACCGGCGCTTCCATTATCGTCAGCGGCGCATTGGTTGCTTCGCAGGGCAAAGGTCAAAAATGGGAATTGGTCGCGGACAAGATCGACATTGTCGGCGGCTCGGATGAATCGTATCCGCTCCAAAAGAAAGGTCATACGCCGGAATTCTTGCGCGAGATCGCGCATCTGCGTCCGCGCTCAAATCTTTTCGGCTGCGTCTTTCGCGTGCGCAGCCGGCTCGCCTTCGCCATTCATCAATTTTTTCAGGAGCGCGGTTTCATTTACGTCCACACGCCGGTTATTACGGGAAGCGATTGCGAAGGCGCTGGCGAGTTGTTTCGCGTTTCGACCATCGATATCAAAAATCCTCCGCGAAAGAATGGTGAGATCGATTACGCGCAGGATTTTTTCGCCCGCCAAACCTATCTCACAGTGAGCGGACAGCTCGAAGCTGAAGCATTGGCGCTGGCGCTCTCGAAGGTTTACACGTTCGGTCCGACCTTTCGGGCGGAGAACTCCAACACATCCCGCCACGCGAGCGAGTTCTGGATGATCGAACCGGAAATGGCGTTTTGCGATTTGAACGGCAACATGGATCTCGCGGAGGAACTCGTGAAATATCTGATCGCCGATGTGCGCAAACATTGCTCGGATGAGATGGAACTCTTCGCAAAATTCGTGGACAAGGAATTACTCGAGCGACTCGATTTCGTTGTTGATCGGCCATTTCAGCGGATCATGTACAGCGACGCCGTCGATCTCTTAAAAAAGAGCGGCGAGAAATTTGAGTTCCCGATCGATTACGGCCTGAACCTGCAATCGGAGCACGAGCGCTGGTTGACCGAAAAACGTTTCAAATGTCCCGTTACCGTTTTCAATTTTCCGAAGGAGATCAAACCATTTTACATGCGTCTGAACGACGACGGGAAAACTGTCGCGGCGATGGATTTGCTGGTGCCAGGGATCGGCGAAATCGTCGGCGGCAGCCAGCGTGAAGAACGGCAGGAGGCGCTGGAGGAAAACATGCGCCGGCACAAAATGGACCCCGCCGATTACAAATGGTATCTCGATCTGCGCCGGTACGGCACGGCGCCGCACTCCGGATTCGGCCTCGGTTTCGAGCGGATGCTCATGTTCATCACCGGCGTCCCGAATATTCGCGACGTCATTCCGTTCGCACGCACGCCCGGCAGCGCCGAGTTCTGACCCTTCTGTCATTCCGAGCGAAGTCGAAGAATCTCTTGCCGTTCGCTTTAACTTCAGAAATCACCGCTGGGCTTACTTTATCCCGGTAAACTCGAGCTTTGCGCCGCCAGGCTCTTGCAATGTCATATGGTCGCCCGAGATTTCCAGTTGATAAACGGATGTAGCGAATGGCGTCTCGATCTTAATTCGGTCTTTGTCACCGAACCTGTACCTACCTCGAACATCTCCGATAAGCACGGAGCCGTTCTTAGAGAATTCCCAAACCGTTGCACTGGAACTTCCCAACATCCGCCATTTACCAATGATCCTGGGATTCCCGCAGCTGGCCATTGCGCACAGCAAGACTGTCGCGGCGATTATCCGTAATTGGGAATTACCCCTGGTAAAAACAAATCGCATGACCGCCGGGGTTCTTTATTGCGCAGGCTTCATCAACGCAACAGGTAATCTCGCAACTCCATGGCTGCGGTCCTAGACAAGGATTACTCGCCAAGATGCACAACTAACAGCGTGCCTTTCTGCTTCGCCGAATCACCTCGCGTGAAGCG
>QHNV01000257.1 GCA_003218535.1 Verrucomicrobiota bacterium | reverse complement strand
GGGATGAGCGAGATGGCCGGCACAGCCGCGAAGGTAGCGGTCGAGACGAGCGGGAGCGAGCGAGATACAATCTGATCGCAAAGAAGGGATTACCTTCCTAGCGATCAAGTGAGCGAAATGACTACGCCGTGCAGTGACGTTGCCGAATGGAGCGCTTGGGCTGCGCGACATAGAAGGTAAAGCTGCGAGGGAAGCAGTGAGTGAGTGTTGGCAACGAGCGAATTTCAATAGACTGCATTGGTCGCATGGTGAGACGAGCGAGCGATAGGACGCGCCGCATTCCATTTGCTATCGGCGACGAGTTGAGCGCAATTTCATTGCGGAGATATTCCTTAATCCAGCGTGGAAATTCGCTGCACAGCGATTATGAAGAGACTGACATGAAAGACTGGCGCGGGAAGTTGATTTCCATTCTACGCACGAGACTCACTCTGGAAAACTGGCGTGCAAAGCTGATCTCGCTCTTGCTCGCGACAATGCTCTGGTACCTGATCAAAAAGAACCTAACGACGACATCCTCGCCGTCTGAAAATCAGTCTCCGGCACCAGTTACCGAAACGCGTTGACGCACGATTAATGCCGCCCTGGTTCGCCGCCCTCCCGGTGCAGACAATGGAGGCGCCGCGGCCGCTTTCAGTTTGGCGCAAGGACTGGGAAGCTATCGAGAAGCGATAACAAGGCAGGGCTTTCGGTGAAATTGGAGGAGAGAATGGCTCGGCTGGTTCTGATTTGCGACGGAGACGATCTCGTCGCTCACAAGTTACGCAACATTACCACGATTGGCCGCGCTTCATTGAACCACATAGTTATTGACGATCCGACGGTATCAGCGCAGCACGCAATCATCGCGAGATCAGTCGACTCCTATCGGCTGCAAGATTTGCATTCAACAAACGGGACACGGGTCAATGGCCTCCCCGTTACCGAGGTTGAGTTAAAGGATGGGGACAAAATTCTGTTTGGTTCCGTCGTAGCGGTTTTTGCCGGATGTCGCCGCGAAGGTTGATGCGGGCTGCCGCAGGCTGCGATAATTTGGTGCCGAACACGGCGAAACCTTTTGGTGCCGTAACCAATCTACGCCACTCGTGGCCGATTGTTCTCTGAATACGCCGCGCCGGAGCGACCTGATACTGTGGCTGTGCGCGGCGCGGCCCCCGTTTAACAATCACTCGCGACGCATTCCTAACCTTCCGACTTTCCACCGGTGGCGATGGATCTCTCAAATCGAAGGTAACGTTCGTTGTCTCCGCCAAAGCTGCTGCGACAAACGACGTAGCAAACAGCGAACTGGCGATAGCCTTCCCAGCCAGCTCGCCGCCCTGCTCAGCCAGCTCTCCCGCCTGCTGAGTTACCTTGTCCGGCTGGCACAAAGCTAAAACGAGACTAACGAGAGCAACCGTAGCGTGCTTAACGCGAGCAAACAGGTCACAAGCTCTCTCCAGCAGCCAACCTTGGAATTGAACGCCGGTCGTGCTCAGCAGTGATAAGAGCTGCAAAGGACGCTTGAAGGCGGCTTTGGTACTGAAAGGACGGAAGACTTTAGCGATCTTGGAATCGCGCGTGACCGCCGTTGCCCACCAATCGAGCATTCGAGATCGATTCTCTTCGACTGACCGCATCGAATCGGTCTTAGTTCCGTCGAGTAGATTCGCGATCACTTCGCAATCCACGTTGTCCTGTAACCACGCATCCAGCAAGGCACTACGCTCCTGGCGATCCAGAAGCTAGTCCATTGTGAACAATTCGCGAATTACGGGAACTCATCTGCTGACTTAAAAATTACGTTCGAACGCGCTCGGTGGCCGTAATTATTTTGGAAAATGTTCTCTGAAGTCTGCTGAGTTGCGTCCCATCCACGATCCAGCAAAGCTAGATCGTTCTCCCAACAGAACATATGGACGCCGGCCGGGTGCGGTGTGATGGCGCTTGGTTGGTTTAATGGTTTAAGCTTATGCGTACGTTGCGCTAGACGTCATCGCATCGCGATCAGGATAAAATAACCAAGCAGTCATCTTCTCGATGGGCACAAGTCTTTGCACGTTTGGCTTGCCTGAACCCCAGTCGAATAGTTGCACAAGATACCAGCCGGGATGCGGTTCTCCAATCACCACCCCCTGCCAATCGACCTTGTTATTCTCGTTCGCGCTGTGGAAGTATTTTCCCACTAGCTTCTCTGTTTTCGTTACCGTTTCGGCTTCCATCGAACGAGAATTCCAATCTGATCCGTAACGAGCTGTGAGAGGTGTGTTCGTACTCACATCAAATGGCACCGGTGAATAGCTTCCGCCTGGAGCCACGATCGCAATTCCAAGCTGTTTAGCTGCTTATCCAGGAACACAATCGGGATAAAGCCTTCGATAGCTTTTCCATTTTCGAATTTCCGCCATGCTTCGTCAGCATCGGAAGAACCTATCGGCCGCGAATGCACCGCAACAAGCTCGTCCTCCGCGGCTCCCTCGTCTCGAATCCATGCGATGACGAATTGCTCGGTGATTTTCATGATATGAATGCCCTTACCCCTACGCTTTTTACCCAACGTAATAGGGATGACGGGTGCGGAGGTTCACGGTGACTCCCTCCGCCGGTGTCAAGTGTGCTAAGCACGGGATCCCTAGAACCCGCCTCAACCGAACCGTAAAATCCCGTCATCATCACCTACCACAACCCAGAATTTGTCCGTCGGTTTCAGCAAAGATTTACGCGCACGGTATTTGGAGAAAACTCTCATTCCGGCATAAGATTTGCGCTTAGGGATCGGGGGCTGAGGGTCACGTTAGCTGTCGCTGAAATGGTTTGCTGCCAACGAATACATCAAAGCTAGTGCGAGTCGCACTGGCAGTTGAAACTGCCTCTCCGGTTGCAGAATCGCCGTGGCGAGCTCGGACCTTGCTTGAAACTCGCTCGCTTTGATGCACTCAGCGGTTCGCAGGCGCGAACTTTACGGCGGGAGGCCGCAATCTTTTTGCGATTCGGTCTAGGGAAGCCGGCGACTCGGTTTTGGTGAATGGAGCGCGTGGGATGTGCGACATAGAAGGGTCCGAGCCGGACTGGCATTAGCAGCGAGGGTAGGAGCGAGAATGGAGCCGCGGGGACGCCTGCGACATAGATGGGCAAACCGAAAGGTCGAAAATGGCCGGGAGCACATGAGTCAAAGCACGGGCTGCGAACGAGTTTCAAGACCGAGCGGCAGCGTAACGATTTAACGTTTCAGCGATTCACGACGGCGAAGCCCAAATGTCAAATGCTCTGCTCGCGAATGGAGCTGACGGGATCAGCGACATAGAAGGTAAAGTCGCTAGGGCACGCGACGAGCGAGCGTGGGCAACGAGTGAGTTTCAATGCTTTCGGAGTTTAGATGGGACCCCGTTTTTGTTTTCTTACTTCTTAGCGTTATTGCCACCAAAACTGCGATCGCAATGGGCCAGATCAGATTCAGACGCAACGTGCCGGTGAACGCCGCCGCGAATGACTCGTGAAACGCCTGGCGGACCAGTTC
>QHNV01000256.1 GCA_003218535.1 Verrucomicrobiota bacterium | reverse complement strand
CAGCCGTAAGTTGCCTTTTATCGCGGCGCCTTCGAGTTGCCATCGCCATGCTCCCAGGCCAGTTGCGATCGCCAATGGTATGGTCAGCGCGGCACCGATAAGATTGTAATAGGCGACCGCTGCGAGAACCGGTTGTTTGCGCCAAGCCGCAATTACCTCGAAGACAACGCTCGCGATAAAGAGCGCGATTGGAAAATGAATAATCACCGGATGCTGCGCGTGCCCCTGGAGGAGCGCCGCCTTTAGATCGAAGGGGTTCGGCGAAGCTGCTAAAAATAGTTTCATAATGTTCATGGACTGCTGCTACAGCGACCCCATAGAGAGGATCAATCGCGCCTAACTATTTTTCGACTACGATTGTCCCGGTCATTTTCGGATGAACTGAGCAAAAGTAAGTGTAAGTGCCGGGAACGCCTGCTGTGATCGTGAATTCTTGATCAGTGTCGAGCGCGGTAGATTTCTTAAACTGCTTCTCGACGCTCACGACCGTGTGCGGTTCTTCGTCGCGGTTAATCCAGGTGATCTTCTCGCCAGATTTCACCTTTAAGGTCTGGGGATTGAAGGCGAAGTCCTTGATCTCTATTTTGTTTTGCGTGGTGCTGGTGCTGTCAGCGTTCTTCATCTCGCCAGCAAGCGCGACGCTGGATAGATTGAGGAAACTGATAGCGCACAATAGTGCTATTCTCTTGTTTCTTGGAGTTAGTGTAGTCATAGTTTGTTTTAACTGAGGTTAGAATCGACAACAGCGAGGGCAGTTTTGCCTTGCTTGTACTGGACGCTTGTTAGGCCAAGCATGCTGCGCAGCTTTTCGGCCGGCACTTTCATAGGACCAGGGGATGGCGCGGTTCCAGGAGCTGGCTGGGGAAAGGCGGTGGACATCGCGGTGTGAAAAGTGATGTTGCCTTCGACTTTTTGGAGCACCTGGTGGATGTGGCCATTTAGGACTGTCACTGAACCGAAGCGTTTCAGATATCCCAGAGCGCGTTCGCTATCGCTCGTCCCCCACCCCCATTGCGGATAGACCGCCCATAGAGGGATATGAGCGAACACCACAATCGGTGTACTCGAACCGAGACCCTTCACGTCGGCTTCGAGCCATTCGAGCTGCTCGTCTCCGAGTTGACCCAGACCGCCGGCCTGGAGGTCGAGGACGTTTACCAGGCCAATGAAATGGACGCCATTCTTGTTGAAGCTGTACCAACCAGAACCTTTGGCTTCAACGCTCTTCAAATAGCGTTCACGGTAGAGTTTGCCACCGTCGTTAAGTACATCGTGCTCCCCAGGAACATAGAAGACGTCCTTGGTTCGGCAGCTCTTTAATACCTGATCAAAGGTGTCGAACTCCTCAGGCTTCGACAACTGTGTAATATCCCCCGTATGGATAAGGAAAGACGGCGGAGTCGGCATCGCGTTAATGCGATCCAGCGCAATTTGGAACGTAGCAGTGACATCTTTGTTTGCCTCTTTGCTGAAGCCAATATGGCTATCGCTAATCTGTAGAAAGCTAAGGTCTGTAGCTGGCAATGGCTCTCCAGCCTTCGCGATTTGAGCAAGAGTTCTTGACGCGAGGACGCCGCCGCTGACCGTCCAAAGCAGGCCGGTGCCAGCCCAGGCCATGCACTGCAGAAAGCCGCGGCGATCAATGTCGTCGTGTTCGTGGTCGTGAGAAATGTAATCGGACATAAGCTTTGATTTTTTTTAGGGTTTAGGTTTGCTTGGTAAATTGTCTTTCACCTGTGTTTACTGATTTCGGGCGACTTTATTCCCGAAATTCTTAGCGGTGAATTTGTGACCTTGAACTTGTTGCCGTGATGGGAGTAAGGGGTCGCAAGGCTTAACAGTTAATTGAGAGTCTGTGTCTCTGGCATGAGCCGAGCTGGCAGTCTCGGCTTCCTTACCCCGAGTAGTAGTGAGAAGGGCCAAAGCAACGAACAGAGCCAACGCTAGGGTGCCCGTATTCAGATGCTTGAGGAATACAGACAGTAGCGGCGCGCTCCTAAGAGCGCTCTTATTATGACCAACTGGAGATGCTAACATAACAGAAGCCTTTCCTTTTTTGGTTTTTGATAACCGTTTTCAGTTATCTATACCGTTCTGTCGGGATGAATATTCCCGTCGCCCGAAGCATGGGCTTATTGGGCAGAGCCGGGCCTCGCGAAGACAGCACTCCGTGCCACTGGTCAAAGAGATCCGTTCGTTCGGATTTGTCCTTGTATTTGACATCCGATAGTACGGGCGAAGTATTATGTGCTTCTACGACAATTTCGGGGTTGCGATGGAGGTTCGGGGTTATCATCAAATAAAGGCCGTCCACCCTCAATGTTACTGTTCTTAACAACCAGCGAAGATGGTGGTTCAGCTAGCCCGCGGCGAAGCACGGACCGCAAATAGGCTTAATACTTCCTCAAAATTTATGACATATGACGCTAGCTCGACGTCACGTCCGTGATGTGCTAGCGAGACTCCGTTTCCCTTGAATAAGGTGAGTGCGATGGGCAGAGTCCGTTGATAGCATTCGTACTTCGCATCTGGTGATTTACCCTTAATCATATGTTCGAATTGAATTTGTTTTAGTTAGAGTTTTCATTTCTTTTGTTGGGGCTGAATTGTTGAGCCGTATTAACGGCAATCCAGTTCCTTCTGTGCGCAACTATGGCAAAAGTTGAGGCTCGCCATAAATAAAGTCATCCATCGCGACGACATCCAAGTTGGGTACTTTCAAGATGCGATTGCCAGAGGTAATTCGGACCATAAACACGCTAGCTGTGTCAAACCCGACTCCCAAGAACGAAAAGCCTGCGCGTGGCGTAGGTTGAGGCAATACGTGGCGGCTGAACAGCAGGTTACCGCCAACACCGAAGTATTCGATCTTCGTGCTAGTGCCAATATTCACGTCGGTGAATACGGCGCCGAACCCTTTGACCGTTGCTGATTGTGTAGAATTGACCCCAGGTGTGCCGCTCGGTACAAAGAACAGATTTTCCGTGATGGTGCTATTCAAGGCGGTGAAGAGCTTCTGCTGACTAAACGCGCTAAAGATCGCGGGATAGACAGGGTTGATATTTCCAAACCTGACCGGAGTGTTTGTTGGGTTGACAAGGTTGGCGCTCACCTCAAACCCTGTTCCTGGAGTGAAAAATACGATCCCGCGCGGCGAGTTTTTATTGAAGAAATTTGCCGGCAACAGGTTCGGTGCGGAGAAAGCGTCTGGAACTGCGTCCCAATTGATCTCACGGTGGCCGGTGGCAGATGGGGGACCTGCTATGTTGTTGGGATTTCCCAAAAAATTCCTGAAGGCGTTTACCGTGTTCAGAATATCGTTTGGAGTGGCGCCGGACGCTTCGAACACCTGCGGAGCAGCTGAAGCAGCCACTGGGTTGAGAATGAGTGTTAAGCCAAGTGTGGCGATCGCCAGCGAAAGCGAATGTCTTTTCATGATATTTATGGATTGCATAGGTTTAATTAAGATTGAGGTTGAGTTGTTGTTGTTCGCTGATGAGATGAACCAGAATCCTTTTTGTTCCCGGCAGCGAAAAAATTGGAAATACGATCACGGACGGATCGGTAATATCGTTAGCTTTTTTTCTCTAGCCGCGGGAACAAACGTCCCCCTGAGGACTCTCATCTAGATGGGTTGATGGCGATATGTCCGTCGATCCGGAGTTTGAAAACTTGGTGAAACTTTATTATCGCGATCTTTACCGGTTCGGCTTCAGTCTCACCCGAAATGAGGCCGATGCTTGTGACCTTACCCAGCAAACGTTCTATATCTGGGCGAACAAAGGACATCAGCTCAAAGACC
>QHNV01000255.1 GCA_003218535.1 Verrucomicrobiota bacterium | reverse complement strand
TTTCGTGGTTGGCCGGGTCGGGCTTGGAATTCTCGCCGCTCTCATATTTGGCATCGTCGATGGACTCGATGGAAAGCAGTCCCGCGTCAAAATCGAAACAACGGAGCATGGGAAGTGGGAACATCATCTCGATTATTTGATCGAAAACTCGTGGTGGGCGGCGATCGCTTTCCATTTGTGGCGAAGCGGTCAATTTCCGAGCGCATTCTATTTTCTCGCCTTGCTTATCGGATCGCACTTATTGGATGAGTTCGCGAAACGCCGGGCGAAGATTGCGACAGGCCGCCTGCTGGATGACGTCGCGCCGTTCGACCGTGCTTTCCGACTGATTGCAGCTAGACGAAATGTTTACGTCTGGATCCTGGCGTGTGGCTTTTTGTTAGACGCTTTGCCGCAAAGTTACGCCCTCATCTGCGGATGGGCTGCCTTTAGTGCCGCCGTTCATCTCGCGCGTTCCATCTGGATTTGTGACGGTGCCTTGCGGCGCTTTGTCAGACTTCGGAGTTAAGGAATGACGCAGGGTTGACGGAATGCGCTTGGCGCGCGCAATGATTTCCTTGCCGAGAACCTGCGCCGGCTTTTCCACAAGGAGCGAAGCACTCACTGCACAATAAACACCACAGCCTTTCTGGCACGATTTCTTGCGGTAGTTCGCGTAGAGATCGTCCAGGGTGACGTCCATGATGTGCTTGTCTGTATGCACCATGCTGCAGATCCAGAATTTCCCCTGCGCCGAGACGAAGAATAATTTGTAGCCGGCCATACACGTCCACTCGACGTGCTCGCCCCGGAGGAGACTTCGTTGGTAATTGAGGATCGCTTCGCTGGTGTGAATCTTCTCTCCGCGGCGCTTTCGTTCGATCATCGAATCGATGAAGCGTTCGAGTTCTTCTCGCGACCCACGGTCGACGCGAAACCGATTCAATGGGTCGGCATGCACGAGGCGAACTTCAGTCGGGATTCCACGCGACAAACCGGTCTCAAGCACTGCTTGTGATTCGGGCAAGGTGTCAGCGCAAATCACTCCAGTGATATGAAGGCTGATTTTTGAGTCACGAAAATAATCGAGCTTCGGCAAAATCGTCTTGAAGGACTTCTTCGTGATAGGACTCGGCGTCATCCGGTCAACGCTGATCTGCATGACCTGCAGGCCCGCATCTTCCAGCTCTCCGACGAGTTTAGGCGTCAGGAGGAACCCGTTGGTGGTCAGGCTCGTGGCAAACCCGAGTTCGCGGCAGTAGCGAACCAGCTCGACAATATTCGGATGCACCAGCGGCTCGCCGCCGACGAGAGCGATGCGCATGGTGCCAAGTTCGCGAATTTTCCGTATCCATTTTTTTAAATCGGCGAGGCTTGGGTGCGGTCGGCTGTTGTCGTATTCGGTGCAATAGGCGCAGTCAAGATTGCAACGGTCCGTGACGTAAAGACTGCATTGCAGCGGTTTCCCGTCTAGGAGACGCTTACCCGATTCCAGAATGTTATAGCCGGAGAATTCACGGCCGATTTTGTCCAAGAGCTTCATGCGACTAATCGGAAAGATTCAGTTTAGGGGCTAGTTACCTGAGACGCAATTTATTAGGACGTTAAGTTGCTCCCGCGCCCAGACGCCCGCACGAACGAGGTCAGCGCAATTCCCTCTTCCTTTAGAAACACCCGCATTTCGGGCGCGGTCAGAGCCTCCAATTCCTCAGCCCACCGATAGCCCCAATAACTGTATCGCCCTCGCGTACCAGCATCATCTTCGCCGGGATGGCAAATCAATTCATACAGGCCGTCGGAAATTTTCCGAAATATTTGTTCGAGGGCGGAACGAGTTAAACACCCGCTGACCTCGAATCCGTACATCCCGTCTGGCATTTGCGGCAGGGGGCGGTGCAAACGTCGTGCTGACAGACAGGTCAGATTCAAAGCAAGCTGCTGTACCCACCGTCCCATTCGGACCCCCGGCGATTTTCGCCACGGGCCAGCAGAATTGCGAATCCAGAGGTTATCCAGTCCGCGGGTAAGCCGCCTAACGATTTGGAAGACAGGCGGGAACATGTGGAGATGTTGGTGGCTATTAAGATGGGACAGCCGCAGGCCTGTCTTCTGAAAGCGCGCGATCTGCGCCGCGATCTCACGTTCGACCTCATCCCAGTTGATGCGGCCGAGAACCGCGCGTCTAAAAAATTCACTACTCGTGCGGAAAAACCGTCCCGTTTCATCAACCAGGGTCGGTAAGAATTCCTTCTTGAAAAGCCCGCAGGATCCCTCGGTTGACTCCCGGCGTCAGTCCCAAGTCATCAGCGTTAACGATCAGCTGTTTCAAGGCGCGGTAACCCGGGCCGCCCGGATTTCGTGTCGCATCTTCATCCGGAACCTAACCAGTTCCCGAATCATTTTGAAGATCACATCCGGGCTGGCCAGAGTGGAGGTGCCGCGATTTCGGGGAAAATAATCCACGCCGAATTGCACTATTTTGAATCCATGCAACTTGCCCTTGATTAGCAATTCGGCGTCGATGAACGAACCCTCCGCCTCCAACGCAACCTTTCCCAAGACCTCCCGCTTGAATAATTTGAAGGAGAAATTGACGTCCTTCACCCGTAACGGAAAAAGGAAACGGATAAGTAAATTGTAGCAGACTGAATACACGGTGCGAAGAGGTCCTTCCGCGGTCCGATCAAAGCGAAAAGCCGAAACGATGTCGGACCTCGTAAACTCCATGATGTGCAGCGCCCGGTTCAACTCCGTCAGATCGACTGGCAAATCCGAGTCACAGTAGAAGACGAGCTCTTTCGTGGCGTTGCTAAAGCCTGTGCGAAGCGCGCCTCCGAGTTTCAAGTTCCGTTCGTGGTGGAACACCTTCACACGCGAGTTTGATCGCGCTAACGCTTCCGCGATTTCCGCTGATTGGTCTGTGCTGGCATCATTGACGATCAGGATCTCGTAATCAGACGTCATATCGGTCAGGACGACCTCTGCGAAATGGACCGCGCGCTCAATGTTCTCTTCCTCATTGAACATTGGATAAACAATCGAGACGCTTGGATTCCGCGAGGTCATTGGCAGTGTTTCGAGTCCGTCGTTAAAGCCGACGGTACACTGTTTCGCCGTTAATCACGCCCTCCACACGATATCCGGCAAGATAGGTGCGAAGCACGGGATATCTCGTCATGGGATGAGCCGACCAGAACGGGTCCTTTGTTGACGTGTCGATTATGAGCAGCGGGGGGTGCGCTTCCCAGTCTGCTTGAAACATCTGCCAACTTTCCGGAATGACGCTGTTGCCCCTATCCCTCACCTCACGTGGCCGGCTGGCGTAGGCGCCAACCAGGTGTGTGCAGCTCACGAAACGCGTCGCCATTCGCCGGGCCGAGAAGCTGTAGAGTTGCGGGGAACTTCCCCAGACAAAGATACGATCGTTTGGTCTCGTCTCATTGACGATCTGCTGAACAGT
>QHNV01000254.1:2516-3802 GCA_003218535.1 Verrucomicrobiota bacterium | reverse complement strand
GACCGCGCCATTAGCGCTTTACAGAAACTACTCTCGATACCGTACGCTGGTCCGCTGGCTACACAAAACGTACCGCTCACTGCTGCGCTAGTCCGACTGGATCCGATGTTCGATCCGCTCCGCACTGATCCGCGCTTCCAAAAACTTGTCGCTTCGCCCGCGCCGAAGTGATGCTGCCCAATTTCTAATTCCGGAAAGCGAACTTTGTGGAGCCTACGCTGGGCGCGGCCCTGTCGGCGCCCGGGGCCCCATCGCTGCGCGAGGCCCTTTCAGTGCACGGGGCTTTTTCTTCGCGCGGGGCTTTTTCCTCGCGCGGGGCCCTCCCGGTGCGCGGGGCCCTTTAACCGCGAATGTTCCCAACTGCGTCCCTGTCGGCGCACGAGGCCCTTTAACTACGAATGCTCCATGGAACTCAGCCAGCGCGCGCTTCCTTTTCGCGGCGCGAGGCCCTTTAACCGTGAATGTTCCCTCCAGTCTCATTGGCCAGCGTGCCCCTGTCGGCGCGCGAGGCCCTTTAGCCTCGAATGTTCCCTCCGCCACTGGCGACGAGCGCGCGCTTTTCGGGGCGCGAGGCCCTTTAACCGTGAATGTCCCCTCCACCTCCATTGGCACACTTGCCATATATTACGAAGGTTTGACTGATTCTGTATCTTAGGTCAAGCCTTTTTTAAACGTTTCCTTGGGTTGGAGCCTGCACCCAGACATGGTCGTCCGTCGAACATCAGTCCAGGGTAGTGACGGCCGTGCTTTGCAATAAAGTGCAGAAACAACTGAATGTATCCCCCGACGCGAAATCGTTCTCTCCAATGTTCAGCCTCGGTTCCAGCATACACACATCCGTCGCCCTCGAACATTTCGACCTTGGTTTCGTTGAAGTTAGGAGGTTTTAGATGCACAACCGATGGGCCGGCCCCTTTTGGAATTTGGATTGATACAGTTACCGAGATTTCGCAAGCGGCACGATCTGTGTGTCGCGTTAGCACCTCGCCTTTTGCATATCGACGCGTATAGGAATAAGTTGGCGCCAACTCAAATCCAACCAGTTGGCTGACCTCTGGTCGAATCCATTCGAGCACAGCATCTAGCGCTGCGTCGCCGCCCAGGGACAATGATGACGGGCATTGGTCATCGTTTCCGAATCTCTTGTTGGCCAGAAGAATGGCATAGTACACCTTTAAATAGCTCAAAATCGTCTGTGGCAATATTCCTTTGACTAACAGATATCGCCTTTCGCGAAACCTTTTCGCAGCTCTAACATAGTAAGCACGAGAACGACTGATCATGCC
>QHNV01000254.1:0-2427 GCA_003218535.1 Verrucomicrobiota bacterium | reverse complement strand
ATTCGCCGCGGAACATCTCAAGCACACCCCTTTGAATTGGAAAGAATAGGCAGATGGGTTCTCCGATCGCGAACTCGACCGTGCATGCTCTCGTAAAGCGCCAGTTCATGGTGAATGTTGAATGAGCCCAGTCTGTCTCAATAATGCCGTCCAAAGCTGTGATTCCATCTTTGGGACTGTTTGTCGGACTACGTACCATCAAATTCCACCCATCGGGTGTCTTGAAGAGGAATGGAATTTGGAAGGTCAATACTCCTTCGCCGAAGTGAGAGTAGCAGTGCAGGGGACCGTCCCCGCATAGGTTTTCGACGTACAGTCCCTCTGGTTTCGATGTGCCATCCCAACTGGCGCGGACATGATGCGTCGATAGGATTTCCCAGCCGTACTGATTCGCCACGACTAACGGGAGGCACCGGTACGGGAATTTTTGATGTGCATCATCCATCCACTTACGTTCGCGAGGCGCAGGGCGTATTGGTGCGGAATCGTCCTCGTATATTTGATAGGCAATTAGTTTGTGAAGCGATTCTATCGGAGGAGCTTCTCCTTTACGCCGCGAACGTGTCTTCATGCCAATTTGTGATCTTTGAACTGAGAATTCGGCACAGCAAGTTGGCTACCATGCCAGTGGCTACCGTGCCAGAGCTTTAGCAAAAGATGCCTCGCTGTGTAAAGCAAAATAGCCGACGAGCGCCACGAACCACGGAAATGGTTTCATCGAAACAAGTCCGTTCACTAGCTTTTAGAAAATCTGCTAGGCGAATTCTTGGAACAATTCTGGAAAATTTTCTGTTTGTCAGCCGTGAACCGCCGGCATGCACAAAGACGCGTTAGGCCTGTTTAACGACGCAGATTAACCAACGCGGAAACGAATGTCCCGGATCGTTTTCGTGCCAAAGCGTTTTTTCAGTTTTCGCAGGATTTCGGTCTTAGAAACTTGCTCGAGTTCGTAGTGCAGCGCCGGTTGGAGCACGCGGACGTAGAGAACGCCATCACGCAACGCAACCGGCGCCGAGTGCGCGGCGATGAATTCGCCGACGATTTTCGACCAGGCGTCGATCACTTCTGTCTCGTGCAAGCGTTCGCGAAGACCGAGGCGCTGCATCAGTTTCGGAAGCAGGTCCGCGGGGGCTTGCCACCGGTCCGAGCGCATTTTCTTCTCGGGAAGTCCCCGCCATTCGGCTAGCACAGCAGCACGGAGGGAACGGGTCATGAAACGCTATTTAACCATAGATCTGCACGGATGGAATACAGATTTCTTCAGACGAAGGGAATGACGGCACGCTCTAATCTTCTGCGGCTGAGACAGCCGCCACTACACCTTCTCAAATTCGCTTTCCGGTTTCGGCAATCGGCTAATACTTTCGCCGCATGTTGCTCGGCAGAATATTCAGCTCATCGCGATACTTCGCCACGGTGCGTCGGGCGATCGGAATGCCGCGCTCGTTCAGAATTTCGACGATCTGCTGATCGCTCAACGGCGCGTTGCCATTTTCGTGTTTGACCAGATCGAGGATCGCTTCTTTCACGCTCGTGTTACTCAGCGATTCGCCCGTGGCCGTTTGATAACCGGAGGTGAAAAAATATTTCATCTCGAAAATACCCTGAGGCGTGGCCATGTATTTGCCTGAGACAGCGCGGCTCACCGTGGTCTCATGCACACCAATCGCGTCGGCAATTTCGCCCATGGTCATCGGTTTGAGGTGGGAGGGGCCGTGTTCGAAAAAGTCGCGCTGTCGTGCAAGGACCTGTTGAGCGATGTTGGAAATGGTTTGCTGCCGCTGGTGAATCGATCGGATCAGGAATTTGCCGCTGCGGATCTTGTCCCGAATGTAATCTTTGACTTCCGCGCCATTGTTATCCTGCGCGATGATATCCTTGTAAATGTTGCTGATCCGGAGATGTGGAATTTGCTCGTCGTTTAGGATGATCTGATAATCGCCATCGACTTTTTCGACTGTAACATCTGGAAGCACGTAGTTTTGTGGAGCAGCTGCGAAGATTTGGCCGGGACGCGGATTGAGCCGCGCGATCTTATCGGCGGCACTCTGCACATCCTCCACGCTGATGTTCATCTGCCGCGCAATTTCTGGGAAACGCCGCTTACCCAAATCTTCCATGTGCTCCGAGACAATTTTGTATTCGAGCGTGCTCTCCTTCTCTTGACGTTGCAGTTGAATGAGCAAACACTCTCGCAAATCGCGCGCACCCACGCCCGGCGGGTAAAAACTCTGGATGAGCGCCAGCAACTTCTCGAAGTTTTCCTTCGGAATCCCTGAGTTCAGCGCCATTTGCTCCGGCGTGCTCTGGAGAAACCCGTTATCATCGATGTTGCCGATGATCATTTCCGCAGCCTTGCGATCGTCGGCGCTCAGCGCGGTCTGGTTCAGTTGGCCAATCAAATTTTGCTGGAGCGTTTCCTGAACA
>QHNV01000253.1 GCA_003218535.1 Verrucomicrobiota bacterium | reverse complement strand
ACCACCGCTGCCAACTCCCTTGGCGCGCAGAAATATCTCAGAGAAGCGGTAAGGTTGGATCCGAAGTTCGCTCTTGCCTGGGCGCTCCTGTCATATAATGATGCACTCGGCTACATCAGCGCGACCCTTCAACCAACGGTTGCCCTCCGTGAAGAAACGCGTCAGGCAGCCGAAACCGCGCTTACTCTTCAGCCCAATCTCGGCGAGGCGCTGCTCGCCAACGGATACTACTACTACGCCTGTCTCAAGGACTACGACACTGCAGTGCGTTACTTTGAGCAAGCACGTCAGTTCCTGCCCAATAGCAGCCGAATTCCTGAAGCGCTGGCCTACGTCGCACGGAGACGAGGCCAATGGGACAGGAGCGAGTCATACTTCAACGAAGCCGAGCGGCTTGACCCGCGCAACGTTAACCTGCTCACCCAGCATGCTATTTCATATATCTGTCTTCGTCGTTTCCCAGAAGCGTTGCGGAAGCTTGATCAGGTTCTCGATATCACACCGGACGACGTCGATACCATCGCGCTAAAGGCGGCCATCGCACAAGCCCAAGGCGATCTGCTGCGTGCTGCTGCGCTCCTACGTCCGCTCCGCTCGGCTGCCGACCTCACCCAGGCGTTGGAAACACAAGTTTACCAAGCGATCTTGGAGCGCCGCCCTGCACAAATCATCCCTCGGCTGAAGGAAATACTTGCCAAGCCTGATCCATCGTTGGGTTACTTCAATGGCGAACTGCGCTTTTGGTTAGGCTGGGCGCAAGAAGTGGTTGGCGAGCATGCCGCCGCCCAGGAAACTTGGCGACAAGCACGCAGCGAACTGGAACCTTTCCTCAAAGAACAACCGGAAAATTTCATCCTGATTGGAGATCTTGCGCTGACCAATATGGGTCTCGGCGACAAGGCTGCCGCATTGACTCTGGCCGAACGGGCGATGGCGGCGAGTCCGATCGAGAAAGATGCTGTGTTTGGTACCATCCCGATCGAGATCCTCGCTCGGGTGGCGGCGCAGATAGGAGAGTCCGACCGCGCCATTGCCGCTTTACAGAAGCTACTCTCAATACCCGACTGCGGCGCGCTGGCCGAAAATATTCCGCTCACTCCCGCGCTGCTCCGGCTCGATCCGATGTTCGATCCGCTCCGGAATGATCCGCGGTTCCAAAAACTCGCGTCAAGCGTGCCGAAATAATTTGTAGCCGCTTCGGTGTGCGAGGCGCACGCCGCCCGCAGGGCGGCGGCTACAGCAGCAACCTTGCGACGGGTGACTCTCGATCTTATATTTAGAGGGCGCGCTCAGCGCCAAAGAGTTAGGAGGTCATTATGCCAACGACAATTGCTGCTCCAAAAACGAAAACAGCGCCGGCAGCTGAAAGAGATTTTTTGCCGCTTCAGGGCACTGATTACATCGAGTTCTACGTCGGAAACGCCAAACAGGCTGCGCATTTTTACAAGACGGCGTTTGGCTTTCAAAGTCTTGCTTATTCCGGGCCGGAAACAGGGACGAAAGATCGAGCGAGCTACGTGATTCGGCAGAACAATGTCACGTTTTTGCTGACGACACCGATGCGGCCGAATCATTCGGTCGCAGATCACCATCACAAACACGGCGACGGCGTGAAGGTCCTGGCGCTCACAGTTGATGACGCCACTTCAGCCTGGGAAGAGACGACAAAGCGCGGCGGCAAGAGCTACATGGAACCGAAACGGTTATCGGATGAGGATGGCGAAGTCGTGATGAGCGGAATCCACACTTATGGCGAGGTTGTTCATCTCTTTATTGAAAGGCACAATTACCGCGGCCCATTTATGCCGGGGTTTCGCAAATGGGAGTCGGACTACAATCCGCCCGAGACCGGTCTCCAACACGTCGATCATTGTGTGGGGAATGTCGGCTGGGGACAGATGAATCCGTGGGTGAAGTTTTACGAGGACGTGATGGGATTCCGGAACATTCTGACCTTCGACGATAAGGACATCTCCACCGAATATTCAGCGCTGATGAGCAAAGTGATGAGCAATGGAAATGGGTTCGTGAAGTTCCCGATTAATGAGCCAGCCGAAGGAAAAAAGAAATCGCAGGTGGAAGAATACCTGGAGTTTTACAACGGCGAAGGTGTGCAACACATCGGAACTGAACGCGTTGAAGCGGCTCGGCATTCTCGTCGATCGCGATAATGAAGGTTATCTGCTGCAAATTTTCAGCAAGCCAGTGGAAGATCGGCCGACGCTATTTTTTGAGATCATTCAGCGCAAGGGAGCAAAGAGCTTCGGCAAAGGCAATTTCAAAGCGCTGTTCGAAGCCATCGAGCGCGAACAAGGCGCGAGAGGCAATTTATAAGAAGGAGGAGGATCGACAATGCCGTATTATCAAAAACTGGGAGAAATCCCGAGAAAACATCACATCTGGTTTCATCGCAACGGGCAGGGGCCGACTTACAAGAACGAAGGGATTGCGTACGAGCACGTTTTCACCACACAGGGTTTCGACGAAGCCTATTCGATCATGTATCATCTGCGTCCGCCTACACGGGTGCGCAACGTAAAGTTGCTCAAATGCGAGGAGCTGAAGAAGGTCACCGACGCGCCGCTGCGTCATCATCATTTAAAAACGGCGAACATTCCGCGTCGCGGCGATCTTTATACCGGGCGCATCCCGATGCTTTTCAATCAAGATATGACCGCCTATCGCGCAAAGCCGGCGAAGGCCTACGATAAATTCGAATATTACAAAAATGGCGGAGCCGATGAGATCATTTTCGTTTTTCACGGCGGCGGCGTCGTTGAGTCTGTTTTCGGCAAACTGCCGTATCGCGCCGAGGACTACATCGTCATCCCGCGTGGAATCACTTATCGGATCGTTCCGGACAACGTCGAGGAGGAAGATTATCTCATTCTCGAATCCGTTGGGCCGGTGCGGATCCCGCAACGTTACTTGAATCACGAGGGGCAGATCAAAATGGGCCGCTTACGTTCAACGCGCAGGACTTCGAGCCGATCACCGGAACCGTGCATCAACCGCCCCCGATCCATCAAACTTTTGAGATTCGCGGCTACGTCGTGTGCACGTTTGCGCCGCGCTTGCTCGATACGCACCCCGAAGCGGTCAAAATTCCGTGGGTGCACGACAACGTGGAAGCGGACGAAGTGCTGTTTTATGTGCGGGGGAATTTTGGTTCACGCCGCGGGATTGAGAGCGGCTCGATCACGTTGCATCCGCGTGGTATTCCGCACGGCCCGCATCCGGGCACGATCATGGCCAGCAAGAACGCGACGCGCACCGAAGAGCTGGCGGTCATGTTCGACACGCAACACACGCTGGAATTGACCGAGCAATCGCTGGCGCTTGACGATCCGAAGTATCCGCAAAGCTGGCTTGAGTAAAGCAGCGTAATTTGCAACTTGCGAGATGAAGAAGGCGATTTGGCGGCTTCCTCGACATTATAAATACGAATCATGATTCAACGGCGCAATTACGACCGCGATCTTGAAGAACGATTTACGCGGGAGAGCAATCGGTTAGGGGAAAAAGAGCTTGACCGGATCGCAAAAGCCTACCGCGAATTGCTTCACAGTATCGGCGAGGAGGTCGATCGAGAAGGTCTGCGGCGCACGCCGGACCGCGCGGCCCGCGCATTGGAATTTCTCACGCAAGGTTACCGACAGGATCTTGACGAAATCATTAACGATGCCGTTTTCGAGTCAGATGCGAGCGAGATCATTCTGGTCAAAGATATCGAGCTCTATTCTCTGTGTGAGCATCATCTTCTTCCCTTCATTGGGCGAGCGCACGTCGCCTACCTTCCGAACGGCAAGGTGATCGGCCTTTCCAAGGTGGCGCGCATTGTCGATGTTTTCGCGCGCCGCCTCCAGATCCAGGAAAACCTTACTACCCAGATCGCCCAG
>QHNV01000252.1 GCA_003218535.1 Verrucomicrobiota bacterium | reverse complement strand
TCATCGGCGGCAATGACGGCGGTTCGCCAGATATTTTGGCGAATGTTGCGTCCCAGATGTCTTTCCAAATCGGGGATGACGCGGCGACGAATTCGGTTACGCAAGGGGGTGAGATTTTTGTTTGACGCGTCTTCACGGAATCTCAGCCGACGTTCCTGCACATAGCGATCGATCTCAGCGCGCCAGACCCCAAGCAACGGCCGCACGATTGTCAGATCCAGATCATCGACGCGGCGAGTAGAAGCTTCCCGCATTGCGGCGAGACCGGTCAGGCCTGCGCCGCGGCATAGATTTATAAGAAACGTCTCGACAAGATCGTCGGCATGATGCGCCAGAAAAATGGTGCGGCAGCGGCGGCGCTTCGCAACTTTGGCAAAAAACGAATAGCGCGCATCACGCGCCGCGGCTTCAATCGACATCTTTCTTTTCTTGGCAAGCGCGCAAACGTTTGCCGCGCCGAGTTCAAAATCGAGATCGTATTTTCCGGCGAGTTTTTCCACAAAGCGCGCGTCGGCGTTGCTCGATCGTCCGCGTAATTGGTGATTCAAATGACAAACGATCAGTTCCTTGTAACCGAGATTGATCAGCCAGTGCAGCAGCGCGATGGAATCACGACCGCCGGAGACGCCGATCAGGTAGCGCGCTTGCGGAAGGAAATCGCGGCTTAGTCGAGGGCTGATGTACATTGGCTTCATGAGCGCCTTCCTGTCATTCTGAGCGCAGCGAAGAATCTCTGATTATCTGATCTAGCAGCGCGCTCATTAGCAATCAGAGATGTTTCGCTCCGCTCAACATGACAATTGTTTGAATCCAATTCACGGCCGCACTGCATCCAACGTTCAAAACCAATCATGAACAATCAACAAACTTTAGACAAAGCGGGAACTCGGGGGCGTCTTAAAATTATGAAGAACGAAACTCAATCGATCTACGGCCTCCTGGTCCGCTCGGAAGATAAAGGCCGGAGCATAATGGAGACAGCGGTTTACGCGATGTGCATTGTCAGTGCCGTCGCCGCGATCTGGCAATTCATCGGACAACCGGCCCCGCATTCCTTTGAAAGTCTGGTCTCGCGAGCTCAGCCTGTGCCGGTCATGTCGCACCACGCCGTGAAAGTGGATCCGAATACAAAATCTTGAAAGGCCGGTATCGAGTTGCATGCTGGCGAGCACAGGCTCCTAGCCTGTCGTTCGGCAGCTTGCCGAAAAGCTTTCAAACGCTCGGACCCGCGCAGGTATTGCTCGGGCGTCGTCGGCAAGCTGCCGACGACAGCAGGCTGGCAGCCTGCGCTCCCCAGAGGACTGCAAATCGGTTTGACAATGAATGAACGTTCATTCATCTTCCCAAACCTATGTCACAACCCCAGATGGATGCTACCAGCCTAGATCGGCGCTCCCAAATTCTCGATGCTGCTTTGGTCTGCTTTGCCAAGCGCGGATTTCATCAGACCAGCATGCACGACATCAGTGCTGAGGCCGGCATCAGCGTGGGGCTCATTTATCGCTATTTCGAGAATAAGGAGGCGGTCATTTCGGCAATGGCGAACCGACATAAGAAGGAGATTAGCGAAGTTTTGGAGCGCGCGCGACGGGCCCCGACTCTGCTCGAGTCGCTTGAAATTTTGTTCACCGCGCATTGTTGCGAAAATGAACCGCGAGTTATCTCCGCCTTCGTTGTCGATCTTTACGCCGAAGCATCGCGCAATCCGCGCGTGGCCGATCTAGTGCGTGATGTTTTGCAGACGGCGATGGATGGCGTGACCGATTTGATCGCGCGCTCGCCGGAGGCGGAAAGCGCGACTTATGGTCTAAAGCCTTACGAACTGGCGGAACTGATTTTTGCTGTCTCGCGCGGAATGTTGATGCGCGACGTTTTGCAACCGCAGGAGATGACCGCGGCGGAACGGCGCGCTCGGCAACTGGAAGTGACCCGTAGACTCTGGAGCTTATTGTTCAAACAGGAGAGCGAACCAGCTTATGCATGATATAGCGAAACCTTTGAAACTAGCAGCGAACGTGAAATCGACGCGCAAAATGGTGATCAAAGCGCTCTTGGCTGTGGGGGCGTTGTTCCTCGTGATTTTTGGAATCAAGGCAATGCAGATCATGAAGATGGTGAGTACAAAGCCCCCGATGCCGGTGACAACCGTAACGAGCGCGCCGGTCAAGGAAGAAGACGCGCTTTTGCGATCGGCAGAAGCTGAAGCGGAATTGGCACGCCAAGACTTGGAGCGAACTCGCGGCCTTGCCTCACAAAAAGTGGTTTCGAAGGCTGAACTTGACACGGCCGAGTCAAAATTCAGGAGACTGAATGCAGTTGTCGATCAGATGCGCTCTAATATTCGGAAGAAGACGATTGTCGCCCCGTTTGACGGCCAGCTTGGCATTCGCCAGGTCAACGTCGGCCAGATGATTAACGCGGGTCAGCAAGTGGTGTCATTGCAATCGCTCGACCCGGTATATATCGATTTTGCATTACCACAGCAGCATCTCCAGAGCCTTTCGACCGGATTGGAAGCGCGTGTCCGCACCGACGCGCTGCCAGGGCGCGAGCTCATCGGCAAACTGACAGCTATCAATTCCGTCGTGGACACGGTGACGCGAAATGTGACGGTGCAAGCCACGCTGGAAAATCCGGATCATGCGTTGCGCCCGGGGATGTTCATCAAGATCGACATCGTGTTGCCCGAGAAGCACAAAGCGCTGGTCATTCCAGGCTCGGCGATTTCCTACGCGCCGTATGGCGATTCCGTTTTCGTGATCGAGAAACAAAAGGATGAAAAGACGGGTAAAGAATCGCAGGTGCTGCGTCAGCAATTTGTGCGCGTGGGCGAGGCACGCGGCGATTTTGTTTCCATCACTACTGGATTAAAAGCAGGCGAGACGGTCGTGGGCACGGGCGTTTTCAAATTGCGCAATGGAATGGCGGTGGCGATCAATAACGATCTTGCGCCAAAACCGCAGATCAATCCGACGCCGGTAGACTCGTGACACAGGACCGACATTACTAAGATCGACATGAAATCATTCACGGATCTTTTCATTCGCCGCCCGGTCCTGGCGCTGGTCGTCAACTTTGTCATTCTGCTGGCCGGAGCGCAGGCGATTCTTCCGGTCGTCTTTCCATCACTGAAAGGCCTTGGTGGATTGAATGTCCGGCAATATCCGCGCAGCGACATCGCCGCGATCACGGTCAACACCGTTTACGTTGGTGCGGATGCGGAACTCGTGCGTGGATTTATCACGACGCCTCTTGAGCGCGCGATCGCTGCCGCCGACGGGATCGACTACATCCAATCGCAGAGCACCCAAGGCAACTCGCTTATCACCGCGCGTCTCAAACTGAATTATGACGCGAATAAAGCACTGTCCGATATCGCTTCAAAGGTTGATGCAATCCGAAAGGACCTGCCGCCCGAAGCAGAAATCCCCGTCATCAATATCGAATCAGCGGATTCACGTTTTGCTTCCGCCTATCTTAGTTTTACCTCGGACATTCTTCAGCCTAACGAGGTAACCGATTATCTCGTTCGCCTGGTGCAACCGCGGTTGACTGCGGTAGGCGGCGTCCAGAAAGCCGACATTCTCGGCGGACGCACTTTTGCGATGCGCATCTGGATGAAGCCGGACCGGATGGCAGCGCTGAATATTAGTCCAGCGCAAGTTCGTAGCGCCCTCTCGCGGAATAATTATCTCTCCGCCGTCGGCAGCACAAAAGGCTCGCTCCTTCAGGTGAACCTCACGGCCAACACGGATTTACACACGGCAGATGACTTTAAGAAACTCGTTGTGCGCGAGGACAAAGGGAATCTCGTCAGGCTAAGCGACATTGCGGACGTAGTCCTTGGTGCCGAGGACTACAACACCGAAGTGCGCTTCTCCGGCCAGAAAGCAGTCTTCATGGGCATCTGGGTACTCCCAAATGCGAATTCAGTGGACGTGATCAAGCGGGTGCGCGCGGAAATGGAGCAGATCCAAAAAGAATTGCCGACGGGCATGACAGGCCAAATCGCCTATGACGCGACCGCTTACATTAGTGACGCCATCCACGAAGTAGTAAAGACGTTGATCGATACGTTGCTCATCGTGATGGTCGTGATCTTTTTGTTCCTCGGATCTTTCCGGTCGGTGATTGTGCCGGTAGTGGCGATTCCAATCTCGCTTATTGGCGCGATGTTTCTGATGCAGGCGTTTGGTTTCACGCTGAATCTATTGACGCTGCTTGCGATCGTGCTCTCCGTCGGATTGGTCGTCGATGACGCGATCGTGGTTGTCGAGAACGTTGAGCGTCACAT
>QHNV01000046.1 GCA_003218535.1 Verrucomicrobiota bacterium | reverse complement strand
GAGATGGTGGGAGCTTGGACACAGCCGCTCCTACAGCGCGTTCGGCTAGGCTGAGCCAGGCCGCAGTCAACGACAGCGGCTACAGCCAAGCTTTGCGGCTGACACAGCCGCCACTACACCAGATTCGCAGGCTAGACGCCTGCCACTACAGGCCGCGTGCTGGCTTCGACACAAAACCGAACGGAAATGCATCATAGTTGTATATACACCCATTGTTGATTGGGTGGCTCTTGGATTGAAGGAATTGCGGTCGCCGCGGCGACCGCCGCTACACGGATGATCACTCGAACAGGAAGTAGTGCTCGCTAGAACTGCGCGGATGTAGTTGATTCCTATCCAGGTGCGAAAGAAAGATTCAGATGGTCACGCGCGTGGCCGCGTATTGGTGTTGGTGGACGAATCGAACGTCGGCAGTTCCGTGCGGACCGCGGGACGCGGGCTCGATTGGTTAAAGCTGCGGGATTTTCTGGCCGGGCCAAATACCGGACGTGATCTGATCGAGATGGTGGTCTATGCCGGATTGCCGCCGGCCATCCCGACGTGGCAGGAGGAGCGGGACAAGAAAAACAAGTTTGTCCATTGGCTGCGTTCCAATGGATTTATGGTCGTGACCAAAGATGGTGCGCCCGCCGAAGAGGGTCATTACAAGGCGAACGTGGACGTGATGATGGCAATCGACGCGCTCGAGCTTTCCATCGAGATGCGACCCGATGTTGTGATTCTCGTGACTGGCGACGCCGATTTCGCTTATCTCGCCATCAAGCTGCGCCGACACGGTATCCGCGTGGAAGTCGCGTCAGTCGCCGCAAATCTCGGGAACACATTGAGATCAGCCGCGAACGAAGTGATCGATCTAGCCCCGCTCTTTCGGACGTTCGAGATCAAAAAAGTTCAGGATGCCCCAGCGCAGGTATCGCATCGAACGCAGTCCGCCTCGGGCGGACGCGGACGCCGGCCTCGGTTTCGCCCCATTGCTACATCGCGACAAACGGGCGAAGGTTGAGGCTTATGGGACACAGCCAAGGCAGAGACAACGCTAAGAGACGCGCAAGACGCCGGAAAAAGACTGAGCGCCTCGCACTTGCGAAGAAAGCGAAGACAGCGAAATAACGCGCTGCGACCTCAGCTTCTTATTGCCCATCTCATCTGCTCGCCGTGGCTTAAGAGCAAAAGTAGTCAAAAGTAGTCAGTGCCGTCATCTCCACGGAAGCACTAGTTTTGCCTTGACAGCTGCGTTATGGTAAGGAATTATCGCATGGTAAGGAAAACAATATGCCGTCTTCCACACTCACCAGTAAAGGACAGACCACCGTCCCCAGGGAGATTCGCAAACTGCTTGGGTTGAAAGAAAACGATCGTATCCTTTATGAGATCGAAGATGGCAAGGTCGCGATCAAGCAGGCGCCTTCCTTGCACGAGCTATATGCGATTTTCAAGCCCCATATTCGACGCAAGGGGCCGCCACCGAGCAAGACGCAAATGCGCGCTGCGGTCCAACGGGACATCGTTCGGCGCTGGAAGAAAAAGGGCGTCTGATGCCGAGGCTTTTGCTCGACACCAACGTTCTCGTTCGTTTCCTCACCGGTGATCATCCCACTCATTCGCCTCGTAGCCGCAACCTATTTGCCCGCGCTGCTGCCGGCGAATTCACTCTGGTTCTTACCGATCTTGCTCTCGCGGAAACCGCGTGGGTGCTGCAATCATTTTATTTGCTCGATCGCGCCGAGATTGCCGCTGCCCTTAAAGACGTAGTTGAATCCACGGGGATTGAAGTCCAGAAGAGGAGGATTTTGCTGAGCGCATTGCGAAACTTCGCGCAAACCGATGTAAACTTCGTGGACGCGTACCACGCTGCGGTCGCCAGCGCGGAATCCATTGGCATCGCGTCATTCGATCGCGACTTCGATCAGTTCCCCGGTATCAAGCGTATCGAGCCGCAGAGTTCACACTAGACATGAGCCTGCCGCGAAATCGCCTCTTGAAGAATAAATGATCGCTAGCTGGCCGGTGCCACCAGTGATCGCGCGAATTTGCCGATGTGCTTCACCAGGTCTGGCGAATTCCCGAGCTTTTCTATTTGGCTAACGATGGCGCTGCCGACAACGGCGGCATCTGCGAACCCCCAGATTTCGCGAACCTGGTCCGCAGTCGAGACCCCGAAGCCGACCGCCACGGGTAAATCACTTACCGCGCGGACGCGTTTCACGAGCGCTTCTGCATCGCGCGTTATTTTATCTCTCGCGCCTGTTACGCCGGCGCGCGAAACAGCATAGATGAATCCGCGCCCCCGCTTTGCAATCTGTGCCAGCCGATCACCTGACGTTGTTGGCGCGACAAGAAAAATCGGGTCGAGCTCGTGTTGGATCAATTTTTCAGTCCAGGTCTGAGCCTCTTCGGGGACCAAGTCCGTCACAAGCACTGCGTCCGCGCCGGCTTGTTTCGCTTCGTCTGCCAGCCGGTCTTCGCCAAATCTCAATAAGGGATTGAAATAGCTGAAGAGAACAATGGGCACATCGATACGTTGTTTTACATGCGCAATGCATGTCAGAGCGTCGCGGAGCGTCACACCCTTGCGTAGCGCGCGGTCGGATGCGCGTTGAATTACCTCGCCATCGGCGACTGGATCGCTGAAGGGAACGCCCAGTTCAATAATGTCTGCACCCGCAGCGGCCAGCTCGCGGAGTAGAAGCTCGGTTGTTGCAAGATCGGGATCGCCAGCAGTGATAAATGGGATGAACCCACCGCATCCGGAGCGTTTGAGCGCAGCGAACGTCCCCAGGATGCGGCTCATTGCATTTGTAAATCCGCAACGAGCTGGACGTCTTTATCGCCGCGACCGGACAAATTCACGATGATCGACTCATCTCGTGGCAGATCGCGTGCGATACGAATTGCAGGCGGGATTGCGTGTGATGTTTCCAGCGCCGGGATGATTCCCTCCAGTTTGGCGCAAAGCTCGAATCCTTCGAGTGCCTCGGCATCGCTTGTCCAAATATATTCTGCTCGTCCGGCGTCGTGGAGAAACGCGTGCTCCGGGCCAATGGCAGAGTAATCGAGACCAGCCGAAATCGAATGCGTCGTTGCAATTTGGCCGTTCGTATCTTGAAGCACGTAAGACATCGTGCCTTGCAAAACGCCGATCTGGCCACCGCCGCTCGCCGCACCAGTGTGAAATCTTGCGGCATGTTCGCCTAACGAATCACCGCGTCCTCCGGCTTCTACGCCGATCAATCTGACCTGTTCATCTGCAATGAAAGGATGAAACAAACCGATCGAATTTGAGCCGCCGCCGACACAGGCAATGAGCGCGCGCGGCAACTTTCCCGACGCGGACAGAATTTGTTCGCGCGCTTCACGTCCAATCACGCTTTGGAACTCACGCACCATGAGCGGGTAGGGGTGCGGACCTAGCGCGCTGCCGAGCAAATAATAAGTGTCGTGCACATTCGTCACCCAATCGCGCAATGCCTCGTTGATCGCATCTTTAAGTGTGCGCGTGCCAGCGTTGACGGTCAGCACTTCGGCGCCCAGCAGTCGCATTCGGAAAACGTTGAGCGCTTGCCGCCGCACGTCTTCCGCGCCCATGTAAATGATGCAGCGTAATCCAAACAGCGCGCAAACCGTCGCCGTAGCGACGCCATGCTGACCCGCGCCCGTCTCAGCAATGACGCGGCGTTTGCTCATTCGTCGGGCGAGCAGGGCCTGGCCCACAGCGTTGTTGATCTTGTGCGCGCCGGTGTGCAGAAGATCTTCGCGTTTCAGATAAATTTGCGCTCCGCCAGCATGTGCGCTCAGCCGCTGCGCATGAAACAATGGCGTTGGCCGGCCACCATAATCTCGCAGCAGTTGGTTGAGTTCGCGCCAAAAGTTCGCATCCTCGCGAGCGCGCATGAACTCCTTCGTCAGCTCCTCGAGCGGCGCGACCAAAGTCTCCGGAACGTAACGACCACCGAACTTGCCCCAATGCCCGTGCTCATCCGGCTCGCTTTCAGTAATCGGTAATTTTTGCATTGGAATTGCTAAGCCGATGTCGCCTGTAGCGAACGCTCCGCCGCGCGTACGGCGTCGACAAAATCTTTAATCGCACGATGATCTTTCACGCCTGGTTTACTCTCAACACTGCTGCAAACGTCAACAGCGTGTGGCGAGACGGCCGCGATCGCTCGGTCAACGTTTTGCGCGTTTAAACCACCGGAGAGAATGAGAAATCGTGTGAACGGCAACGCTGCTCCCGCGGCCGGCCAATCGCATGTCAGCCCAGTTCCACCCCGGAGATCGGGATGATGCGCATCGATCAGCACATCGCAATCTGGAAACGATGCAATCTCCTCTGGACGGAACCGCGCATGAGTGGAAAACGCCCGAATGACGCGAAATTCACGAGCCAGTTCATGCGCCATTTCAGGTGAACAGTTCCCGTGTAATTGCACGCCTCGGATTCCGGCGAGGTTTGCAACATTACGAACTTCATCGTCATTCGCATCGACGAAAACGCCAACTGCGTGAACGCTCGCCGGTATAGTCTCTATGATTTGCCGGGCAACCTCGGGTTCGATGTAGCGCGGGCTTTGCGGGTAAAAGTTAAGGCCGATCAAATGCGCGCCGACTTCGACGCAGGCGCGCGCGTCCGCCACGTTCGTAACGCCACAGATTTTAATTTGTATCGGAATCGTCATGGAAAAATCACAGGCCAGGATTGTGGGGCGTTTCTGTGAAACGCCACGGCGTCTGACACAGACGCCCTACAATGTTCGTCATTCGGATTTCTGGATTCTTTCGTCATTAGTCGTTCCGATTTCGTCATTCACCGCTGGTCGCTCTTCGGCAGCAGCGATTAAATCGCTCAGAGCTGTTTCAGGGTCGGCCGCGCGCATCAGCGCTTCGCCGATTAGAAAAGCGCGGAACCCGAGGGCTTGAAGATGACGTAAAGATTTTGCGCTTTGTAGTCCACTCTCGCTAACCATAATCTTGTCGCGCTGCGTTTCGAGGATGAGTCGCTCGCTGGTCTCCAACGAAACCCGGAACGTCTGAAGATCGCGGTTGTTCACACCAATGATTTTGGCGCTGGCACTCAGCGCGCGGCGCAATTCTTCGGACGTATGCACTTCGACGAGCGCGTCCAGCCCGAGTTCGTCCTCGGAGACTGCGCGCAGTTTTGATAGCGCAGCGTCATCGAGTACGCCTGCGATCAACAATACAGCGTCGGCGCCGGCTATGGCTGCTTCGTAAAGCTGGATCGGATCAATGATGAAATCTTTGCGCAAGATTGGCAGACCGGTGCTGACGCGAACCGCGCTTAAATCGGCAATCGAACCACCAAAGTATTCTTCGTCGGTCAAAACCGAGATGACGCAGGCACCACCGCGTTCGTAGAAACGAGCAACGTGAGTCACCGATAAATCGCTGTGAATGGTTCCAGCTGACGGCGATCTACGTTTGAATTCCGCGATAATCTTCACTCCCGGTGACCTGGACTTCAATGCTCGCAACAACCGATGCACCGCTGCGTCTGCGCGAATTTCCAGTGCGCACTGCCGAAAATCTCGCGAAGCGGGATCGGCTCGTAGTCGCGTTACGACTTGCCGTTTTCGATCGATAATTTCGGAGAGAATGCTAGTCATCGTCAGCTCCGATTTGTTTCTCGAATAAGCGCGTCCAGCTTCGATGCTGCGCGTCCGCTGTCGATGCTTTCACAAGCCATGTTCGCTGCCTGACGTAGGTCCGTGGCAACTCCCGCGAGATGTAGCGCGCCAGCAGCATTGATGACGACCAGATCGCGCGCCACAGCCAGGTTCCCATTTTTTTCGCCATTCAAAAGTACGCGGATTAGTCGCGCATTTTCAGTTGGCCCTTCCGCGTGGCATCCATCGAGGGATCGGCATTCCAATCCGAACTCCTTTGGCGAAATCGTGAATGTCGTCACGCCCGTGCACGCCGAACAGGCAGCGACAAAAGTCTCGCCTGTGATTGTCACTTCATCCAAGCCGTCAGCGCCGTGGACAACCCACGCTTGTTCGATGCCGAGAAGGACGAGAGCGGATGCGACGCGCTCAACGAGCGAACGCTGCGACACTCCCAGAAGTTGAAAAGGCGCTCGCGCCGGATTCGTGAGCGGCCCGAGCAAATTGAATGTGGTAGGCACGCCCAGGTGCCGACGCACCTGCGCGACGCGCGCCATCGCCGTATGAAAAAGCGGCGCAAACATAAAACAGATCCCATGCTCGTTGAGACAGCGTTCCACAATTTCAAGAGAAGCAGCAGTATTAACGCCGAGCGCGTCGAGCACGTCTACGCTTCCGCAATTCGAAGTCGCCGCGCGCGCCCCGTGTTTTGCTACAGGTAAACCGGCGCCTGCGATGACGAATGCTGCGGCGGTTGAGACGTTGAACGTTTTCGCCGCGCTTGATCCGGTGCCTGCAGTGTCGATGTAATTGCGATGCTGCGAATCTAAACGAATAGCACGACTCCGCATGGCTTCGGCCATTCCTGCGAGCTCTTCGGCCGTTTCGCCTTTGGCCGCTAAAGCGACGAGCGCGGCAGCTATTCGCGAGTCCGTGACGGCGGGACTAAGCAGGCACTGAAGGAACTCTGCGGCTTCCGTACGGCTGAGGTTGTCGCCGCGCATGAGACGCGTGGTTATTTGGCGAAGCTCGACATCGCCGATTTCGCTGATCATGCCTTGCCGATTCATACCGTTTTCATCTGGCTCGCCATTGCCAGCGCCTTCATCATTGCACCCGCTTTGTTAACTGTTTCTTCGTATTCCCGCTGCGGGTCCGAATCAGCGACGATACCCGCGCCGGCTTGAAAATACGCCTTCCCGTTTTTTAAGATGGCGCAGCGCAACGCGATGCAGGAATCGAAATTGCCATCGAACCCGAAGTAACCGATCGCCCCTGCATAGCAGCCGCGTCGGGTCGTCTCCAGTTCGCTGATGATTTGCATGGCGCGTATTTTTGGCGCGCCAGAGACGGTGCCGGCGGGGAATGTCGCCCTCACTAGGTCGAAGGCAGTACAGGCCTTGCGGCTACGGCCAACCACGTTGGAAACGATGTGCATGACGTGACTGTAACGCTCGATTTCCATTATCTCGGTCACACGAACCGTGCCGAACTCGGCGACACGACCGATATCGTTGCGTGCAAGATCGACAAGCATGATGTGCTCTGCACGCTCCTTCGGATCTGCAAGAAGATCGGCTGCATTAGCTTCATCCTGCTCAGGGCTGGCGCCGCGCGCGCGGGTCCCTGCGATGGGGCGAATCTCAATCGTGTCGCCGACCAGGCGAACATGCATTTCCGGTGAACTGCCAACGAGTGCAAAATCGCCGCCAAATCCGCCAGTCGGACGGACCCGTCCCGCAGCGAGTTTGAGACAAAACATGTACGGCGAGGGATTGATGAAACGAAGACAGCGATAAAAATCGAGCGGCGCACCGTTGAAGTCGGATTCAAATCGTTGCGACAAGACGACCTGAAAAATATCGCCCGCGCGGATGTATTCCTTCGCTCGTTCGACTGCGCGCTCAAAATCTTTGCGCTGGAAATTGCTGCGGGCCGGCTGCGTCTCGCACTCTGCAATCCGGATAAGTGGAAGATCAACCGATGCCTCTAATTGTTCCGTTATGGTATCCACCGAGGCGGCGGCTCGCGCATAGACCTTTTCGATTGGACCTTCGTCAAGGAACGCGTTGACGATGACTTTCAAGCTGCGGAGCCGATGATCGAAAACAACGACGCTGCCAGTAAGCATGAAAAGCATTTCTGGCAGGCGCAGGTCGTCATCGCCTGCTACGGGAACCTTTGGTTCAAAGAATCGGATCGCTTCATAGCCGAGAAAACCGACAGCGCCGCCAGCGAATCGAGGCAATTCCGAATGTGAAACAAATCGGTAGCGAGCCATCAGCTTCCCAACCTCGTCGAGAGGATCAGTCGTCGTTTGGAACCGGTGCTCGATACCATTTTGCGCGATGCGGACTTCGCGTCCGTAACTTTGGATCACCAGTCGTGGCTCGATTCCGACGAATGAAAAGCGGCCCGACACGTCATTTTTCTCGGTTGATTCAAAAAGGAAGCTGTAACCGCCACGATTGAGTTTCTTGAATGCTGAGACCGGCGTTTCGCCATCAGCGATGAGTTCTACGAAAACAGGAATGACGTTCCCCTGTCTCGCGAGCTGCGAAAATTCATCCAGCGTTGGGGTGACTCGCAGTTTCATGAGTGTGCCGGATGCGCTAGAAAGTTCGCCAGGATCCTTTTGCCATCGGGCGTAAGGAGTGATTCCGGGTGAAATTGCACTCCGTGCACCGGGAACTCGCGGTGGCGCAGAGCCATGATCTCGAGACAGTCGGGAACTGTGCTTCGCTCGACGACTAACGAATGGTATCGGCCGGCTTCAAACGGATTAGGTAAATCCGAAAAAAGCAGGGTCCCGTTATGCCTGATCATGGATGATTTCCCGTGCATGAGCCGTGCGGCACGAATCACTTTTCCGCCATACGCCTCGGCGATGCATTGATGACCGAGGCAAACGCCTAAAATCGGGATCTGCTGTCCGAAGGTTAAAATAACTTCCTTGCTAATGCCGGCTTCACCCGGGGTGCAGGGCCCGGGGGAAATGCAAATTCGCTCCGGTGCTAACGCTGCGATCTCATCCAGAGAAATTTCATCGTTGCGTCTAACTAGAAGTTCACAACCGAGCTCGCCGAAATACTGCGCGAGGTTGTAAGCGAAGGAATCATAATTATCGATTAGCAGGACCATCAACGGCGTTTCCCTCAATTTGCGTTCAAGCCATCAGCGGCGGGTGGCATAACATTGCGAACGGCGTGAACTTCCTCGATGAGCTGCGCGTACTGAGAAGGCGTCAACGCCTGCGCGCTGTCGGAAAGAGCTAGCTCGGGGCGATTGTGGACTTCGACCATGAGGCCATCCGCGCCAACTGCGATCCCAGCACGAGCGAGCGGCGTCACCATATAGGCGGTGCCGGTGCCGTGGGAAGGATCCACGATTACGGGCAAATGTGAAATCCGGCGAATCGCCGGTACGGATGCGAGGTCTAGCGTGTTACGCGTGTGCTGCGCGAATGTGCGCACACCCCGCTCGCAAAGGATGACATTATAATTGCCCTCAGCCATGATGTATTCGGCAGCCAGCAACCATTCTTCCAGTGTTGCAGCCATTCCACGCTTCAACAGGACAGGCAGCTTTGACCGGCCCGCCCGTTTAAGAAGCGAAAAGTTTTGCATGTTTCGAGCACCGATTTGAATGACATCACCGTACTTTTCGATAAGACCGACATGCGACTCTTCCACCGCTTCGGTGACGACCTTTAGTCCGAACGCATCGCGAATTTCTGTCATGATCTGCCACGCCTTGTCACCTAAGCCTTGAAAAGTGTAAGGCGAAGTGCGCGGCTTCCATATGCTGCCGCGAAAAAAGCGCGCTCCACTCTTCTGCACGGCTTTGGCCACAGTAAACGCCTGTTCCCGGCTCTCAATCGCGCATGGCCCTGCAATAATCGCGATCTCGCTGCCGCCGATCGTTGCGTCGCCGACGCGCACGACCGTTTTATCGGGGTGCAGATCGAGCGTGACCAGCTTGTACGGCTTGGTGACGCGGATGACTTCCGCTACGCCGGGCAAGTTCTCGAAACGTCTGCCGTCGATGGGACCTTCATTCCCGGTGATTCCGATCGCGGTACGCGTGGCTCCGGGCATCGGATGAGCGCGAAGACCGATCGCAGTAATAACATCAACCACTGCCTCGGTCTCAGACGCAGTGGCGCGGGGTTTCATCACAATCAACATATGGTTACAAGGTTTGGGTTAGTTCATTTGCGCAGAGACAAGATCTCCCTTTTGAACGAGAGAAACATCAGCGCACCGTCGAGAAACGGTCGCTCTTTACCACCAAAGCAGCAGCGCCCGCGCGAAGGCAGCCGGCCTTCGATTTGTCGTATGTGTCGAATAAAACACGTCGGCGCTCATTGTCGCACCAATATAGCGTTGGTTGTGTCCGTGTCGATCAAGAAAATCCAGGAGTCGAAAAACTCTGATTTTTAGCGACCGTGCGCCGCCTTGAGTTCTTCGTGTCCGCGCTCGTGCGTTCGGTCTGTTGTATCGACGTAGATTCTTTCCGTCATCTTGGCTAATGTCGCTTCTGGCAGGAGACGCCGGGAGAAGGCAATGATTTTGTTCGCCACCCCCGGAACAGCGACGCGTTCGCCGGCCATCAATGCTTGGTATCCAGCTTTGGCTACGTGTTGCGGCGCCATCACATTTGTTTTTTGAAAGAGGCGGGTGCCGAGGGTTCCGGATTTTTCAAGAAAATCAGTGTCAGTCGGGCCGGGACACAGCGCGGTGGCAGTCACCCCGGTATCTGCCAATTCGGTTGCGAGCGCTTCGCTGAATGACAGCACAAATGCTTTGGAAGCATGATAAACAGCCATTTGTGGGCCAGGCTCAAACCCTGCGACGGAAGCCACGTTCAGAATACGTCCGCGGCGATTTTCAATCATCGCTGGCAAGAACAACTTCGTGAGCCGCAGGACCGCTTCGATGTTCAGCCGCAAAACCGATACGTCGTCGTCGATGTCGATCTCCCAAAACTTCCCTCTGTGCGCTGATCCGGCATTGTTTACGAGGATGTCGATGTAGATGAGATCGCGCGCCAGCTCATCGAAGATCTCCTGCGGCGAGTGAGGCTTCTCCAGGTCCTTGGCGATTGTTCTCACCAACGGCGCTCCTGCGGTTTTCAATTCCGACGCAATCTCCTGAAGTTCCGTTGCGACTGGAGCAACGAGCACCAATGGATGTCCATGCCTGGCGAATTCCTTCGAGAGATGCAATCCTATCCCGCTGCTGGCGCCCGTAATCAGGGCAGTTTCTGTGATCGCTGCTGTCTCCGATTTCATGACGCGTGAAGGGGACTGCGTTGGACCCTTCACCAAAATATTTGGCGACGTCATCCCTCTAACCTCCCATTTTATGAATCGTTAATCGCGGACGTTGCGGCGGTGATTGCGCCATCATTTTTTCGTAGATGAGGTAACTTTTTCGTCACCAAATCCGTGAATTGCGACGCGTCCGTTGCAGCCACACCCGGCGATACCTGATAGCCATGCGCGTGAAAAAAAGGCGGGCCGTCCTACTCTCAATCTTTGCCGCGGGCTGTATCGTAACGCCGGTTTTCGCTCTCGAAGTTACTGAGCCGGCGGGGGCGGCGCACGGATTTCCCGGGTTGTGCGACATCAATGGAAAAAAGCTTGCCGACGGAGAGTTCAGGCAATGGGTGGAAGGCAACCGGCTTCACATCATCATTACTTACAGATTCCCCGCCGGCGAACTCTATGAGGAACACGCGCAATTTCGACAACAGCCGGAGCTCATCCAGGAAAAGTGGTCTTGGAAAGAATCGAAACATGGAAAGCCGCAGCGTGAATTCGCCGTGGATTTTCTGTCGGGAACGGCCAGCGCACACATTCACGGAAACGACAAGGATGTGTCCAAAAAGATTGATATTGAACCAGGCCGGACGTTTGCCGGGTTCGGGTTCACCATTGCATTGAGTAATCTGCGCAAGCGGCTTCTTCGGGGCGAACAACTTGCCCTCAAGGCGGTCGGCTTTGCGCCATTCCCAACATTAACGGTGCAAGTTGTGACAGTGAAAATTTCTTACGGCGGGCTTGACCGCATGAGAATGTCGGGACGCTTGCTGAAGGGCGATCGGTTCATCATTCACCCGGAAATTCCGTTCATCGCGAGTTTGTTTGTGAATGTGCCTGACACAAAAATCTGGCTGACCAATCCCGCACCGGCCGGTTTTCTCCGATGGGAAGGCCCAATTGTGTTACCGGACGATCCACTCATTCGCGTTGATCTGCTTTCAGGCGCGACGAGCGGACGGGCAGAACCTACAGAACCGGATAAACGCGGCTAACCATTCGCTGTACGATTTCGATGGGTTGTGCGTGTCGCGAAGATTTTGATCGCTATTTCACCACATAAAACGCGCCAAGAATGATGCCGAAAATAGTGTGGGCGACCAAAACCGAGATCGGCGTCCGAATGCCGTAATGCAGGCCGAGAAAACCGGGCGGCTCCAATTGCCGTTCGACGGTTGGACCGTACTGCTCGTTGGCGACGCGAGGGTGCAAAGCCGGCATTGCGGGCAGTGCCACTGCGAGAACAAAAATCGCCTGTACAAGTCCGAACAATCCGCCGAGCCACCATGTCGATTTTCCTAACGATTCAAAAACAGCCGCATAGACCAGCGAGAACAGCCAGCCATTGAGAAAATGAATAAAAATCCCAATCAATTTTGCGCGGTCGCGGTTAGGAGTAAACATCGTGCCGAGCAGATACGGCACATTCATCCGCGTCAGGCCAAAGCCCTGGCTACCCGCCGAGATGGATTCCAGCACAACGGTGGCAATAAAACCCCATAGTAACCAGCTGCCCCAGTTCATCGTCGTTCTAACTTAGACGCGCGTTCTTCCGCGTCACGCAACGAGAGCGCGGCATTGATGAGGGCGAGGTGCGTGAGAGCTTGCGGGAAGTTTCCCAGAGCGTCGCCGGTCTCGGGATCAATTTCCTCGGCGAAAAGATCCACATCGTTGGCATACTCAAGCACTGCGTCAAAGACGCGACGCGCTTCGTTCAGATCACCGCAGCGCGCAAGAAAATTTGCTTCCCAAAAACTGCAAATCCCAAATGCACCTTCACATCTCGTTTCTGTACGACCGTCGCGGTACATTAACCCGAACTTTGGACACAATTTTTCGCGCAACCGCTGATGTGTTTGTCGCATTCGTTCCGAAGTGGCGTCTTCAAAGCCATACATCGGTAGCAATAGCACGTTCGCGTCAAGCGTCTCCCCGTCCAGGACCTGCGTGTAAGCCTCCAGCTTTGAATTCCAGGCGCGCTGCTCGATGTCGCTGCGAATCCGCTCCCGTGTCTGCGCCAATCTTTCTACCGGAAGCCCCTTGACCAGACCACGCTTGTGCAGGTCGAGCAAGCGATCGAGCGCAAGCCAGCACGACGCGCGTGAATGCGTGAAATGCTGCCGCGGCGTGCGCGGCTCCCACATGCCGTCGTCTGGCTCGCACCAGTGCCGGCAGACGTAATCGCCGTATTGACAAAGCATCCTTTGGGCTTCCCGGTCGATTTTCTTTTCGCTGCAAAAGAAATGCGAGACCGCTTCGATCACCTCGCCGTAAACATCGAGCTGACGCTGCTCTGATGCCGCGTTGCCGATGCGAATTGGAGACGAATTCCTGTATCCAGAAAGATGCGGCAACGTTTTCTCACGTGGAATGCCATTGCCATAGACATCGTACAACGTATTTAGGCACGGCCGCGTAAGACGCGTTGCATGGAGTAACCAGCTCACGAATGCTTCCGCGTCATCTTCATATCCCAGGCTGAAAAGCGCGCGTACGGCGAGAGCGGCATCGCGCAACCAGCAAAAGCGATAATCCCAGTTTAAATCGCCGCCGATTCGTTCAGGCAGGGACGTTGTTGGCGCTGCGACAAGCGCGCCCGAGGGCGCATACGACAAAAGCGCCAAGACGAGAGCGCTTCGCATCACTTGCTCGTGATAAGGACCGTCATACTTCGCGCGCCCCGCCCAACGTTGCCACCATTCAATCGTGAGCTTTAGTTTTTCTGCGACCAAATTACCAAGTGGCGGCAGGACGGCCGGACCTTCCTTGGAGAAGGTGAGAGAAAACGAAATAGTCTCGCCGCGTTTTAATGTCAACCTCGCCGACAAGCCAGCATTGCCGTTAGCTGGCAGTTTGATGTCGCTACGTAGATTAAGGAGATTTGTGCCAACGCCAATGCGCCACCCGAGCTTGCCCTCGTCTTTAAAGAACGGATTTGTGCCACCATAATCCGGCCGAGGATCAAAATCGACCACGACGGGCACTTCACCGGCTTCGCACTTTACTAGCCTAACGAACTCGTGCTCTGGCCAAAGTCGTCGCTTTTTTTCTTCCTCAGAGGTGACCGACATGAAATCGGTCAGCACAATTTTGCCCGTGTCGCTGACAAAGGTTGTTTCGAGAACATTCGTGTTCTCGATGTAACGCCGCCTTACGTGTGAATCGTGTGCGGGGCGAATGCTCCAGCAGCCGCCGATTTTTGGATCGATGAGCGCACCAAAGATGGAAGCGCTATCGAATCGCGGCCAGCAAAGCCAGTCCAGCGAACCACGCTTCGAGATCAGCGCAACTGAACGCCCGTTTCCAATAATCGCGTAATCCTGAATTTTTGACACTTCCGCGGCCATGCTCAGGGAATAATAAGACGGCAATGATGCTGGGGATTGTTCCTAGACTTTGATAAAGCTTATGTCACCGCTGCGTTCGATGCGTGCCACTCTAATTTTCGATAGGTCTTCAGTTTTTGCCTCAAGGCGCATATCTTCCTCCAGATCGTGCTTGGAAATCTGATTTAGATGCATGGTTTTGTGTTGCAGCTTCCCATTCTGCACAAGCACCTCCATTTTTCCTTTGATTAAAATGCCAAAACCATGTGAGAAGTACGCTATTTCGCCGAGAACCCGATGACTTACCACCAGAACGAATCCGACGACTAGGCTTGGGAAGAAAGGGGCTGACCCATTAATGGCACGCGCCAACATGGAACCGATGATGACGATTAGCACAGCATCAAAAGCCGTCTTTCCAGCAAGGGAACGCTTGCTGCTAAGCCGCACCATCACCAAGGTTGTGAGGAAAACTATTACTCCACGTAAGGACACTTGCAGGACCGTTAATTCTTTTGGCTCCACGCCTAGACCAAGCAACATTTCGATAGACTCTGAGAATGTGTTCATCCTTAAACATTCCATCACAGAAAAAAACTTCCGCGACCGGAATCTTGCTATTTCAGAGCTCCCGCAAAGGCGGAAGAAAAGGTAGGCCACCGATAAGCGCGACCCTGTTATAAGACGAACATTGCCCCGGCAGCTACGAACATAATCGCAGCTGTAAGTCCAACAACGACGCGCGGCAACCGAGAGCTTGGCTGGCGCTGCATAAGCGTGCGATTGCAGGAGACTATCAGAATCCCGACCAAAAGAAAAGGTGCCAGTACGCCATTGATAACACTCGTCCAAAACAGCGCCTTGATAGGATTGATGTTTGCAAACACTATCGCGATGCCAAGTAGCGTCGACACGCCGACAACCGCATAAAAATAGCGCGCCGATGTGAAGGGCAGATCCAAACCTTCTCTCCATACGAACACCTCCGCAAAGGCGTATGCGCTTGAGCCGGCAAGAATCGGAATCGCTAGTAGGCCGACGCCCACAATTCCGAGTGTGTACAGAACCGCCGCAAACGAACCGGCGAGTGGTTGCAGCGCTTCTGCAACTTGGCGTGAGTTTTCAACCTTGGTGTTACCGTGCGCGTGCAGGGTGAGCGCGGCGGTCAAGATGATGAAATACATGACCGCATTTGAAAAGAACGTCCCGACTCCCACATCCACCTGCCGATCGAAAAGTTCACGCTTAGTCGCACCTTCGCGCGACAACAGCATCCGCCTTCCCATCGCTTTCTCCTCTTCTACTTCTTGGGAAGCTTGCCAGAAAAATAGGTATGGGCTGATAGTAGTGCCGAGAACCGCGACGAGACTTTGCCACGCGTTATGTCCATGCGGCCAGGATGGTATAAACGTATTACACAAGATGCTTCCCCAATTTGGTTTGAGAATGAAAGCAGTAATGACGTAAGCGAGCAGAACTAGTGTTAGCCATTTCAAAACGAAAGCGATTTGGTAATACCTGAAATAAATTGTCGCGAGCGCTATGCCTACTCCGAAGAGAACCGTGAGCACATGTGAATTGATTCCAGTAAGCATCATGCCTGCGTCAGACATACCAGCGAGATCCGCGGCAATGTTGATGATGTTCGCACTCAGCAATGCGACCGCGACAATAAATAAGATCCAGCGCGGACAGATCTGACGGAGCGCGCCCGCCAGACCGCGTCCTGTTACCATGCCAATGCGCGCACACATGAATTGGACGCACGCCATCAGCGGCCATGTGAGAAAAGCTGTCCATAAAAGCGACGTGCCGAGCTGTGCGCCAACAATTGAATAGGTCGCAATGCCGGATGGATCGTCGTCGGCGACGCCGGTAATAAGACCCGGGCCAAGAAGCGATAAGAAGCGCCTCAGCGGATTTCTTTTTGCACGACGGGGCATTGGTTTGACTCGCTGTCGCGATCGTAAGCTCTGTTAATCTTCGAGAAACGGGAACCGTTCCTGCGGAAGCCGCTTCCTGCCCCCGCGAAAGAAGTTTTGGCGATGGCTCACTGTCTCTTCCGCTTTTTCCATCCAAATGTGAAACCGGCAATGCCGAGAATAATAATGCTCGGGAAGCCGACCAATCCCATATCCAGAAGCTTTGCTTCGCGAAATAGCAACAAGGCGGTGTTGGCCAACACGAAAATTCCTATAACAATAAAAATGAACGCGAAGAATATTCCTTTGTGCACGATTCTATTTTGATCCGCGCCGTTTCTTTCGTGCAGCCTTAGCTCCTTCTTTGCCAAGCGCGGTGCGCGCCTTTTTCGGCAAATGCGCGACTGTTTTCTTTCGTCGCGCAGCTTTAGCTGCTTTCTTGATGTTCCGCTTCGCGGCAAGCCGTTGTTTTCTAGTTGTCATATCTTTGGTAAGCCAGAGTGAAGCTAAAGAAGTTGCTTTCAACCCCCGAAGTTAGCCGTTCACGACAGTACCTCCGTTTGGATGCAAAATCTGGCCGGTCATGTAGGAGGAATCATCGGAAGCAAGAAACACAAAGCTCGGCGCAATTTCCTCCGGTTGGCCGGGCCGACCCAGCGGAACGTCAGAGCCAAACTCCTCGACGTCTTCGGCGGGGAATGATGATGGAATCAGGGGAGTCCAAACTGGACCCGGCGCGACACCGTTTACGCGAATGTCTTTATCAGCGAGCGCTTGCGAGAGGGATCGCGTAAAAGCTGCGATGGCGCCCTTAGTCGAAGAGTAGTCGAGCAGCTGAGGGTTACCTTTGTAAGCGGTGACTGAAGTTGTATTGATAATTGCAGCGCCTTTTTTCAAATGTTTCACTGCGGCTTTTGTCATGAAAAAGAAGGAGAAGATGTTTGTGCGAAATGTTCGCTCGAGCTGTTTTTCGCTTATTTTCTCAATTGATTCCTGTGGATGTTGTTCAGCCGCGTTATTTACCAAGACGTCAATCTTTCCAAACTCCTTCAGGGTTTCCTCGACGGCCCTTCGACAGAACTTTTCCTGGCCGACGTCACCAGCGATCAATAGACATTTGCGCCCCTCTTCCTCCACTAAGCGCCTAGTCTCATTTGCGTCCTTATGCTCTTCGAGATAGACGATCGCCATATCCGCACCTTCTTTCGCAAATGCAATCGTGACTGCGCGGCCAATCCCGCTATCACCACCAGTGATAAGCGCTACTTTCTCTCGCAATTTTCCACTGCCCCGATGCTTTTCGCCCTCGGCCCTCGGCCGGGGCTTCATTTTGTGTTCGCGCCCGGGTTGTCGCTTCTGACGCTGAGTCGGCTGAAGTTTCGTGTCTTTGGGCATAAAGGGATTTTCCCGCGTGTTGATTTACTAGATCTCCACTAAAGAACGCCATCCGAAATCTCCATCAAAGCCACAGCGCGACATTAGCGACGGCGCTTTCGTGTCTGCGCGGCTTTCTTTGCTGCGGCCGAACGTGAACGTGCAGAGCGTTGGCTTGCGGCCCGCTTTGCTCGTCGTGACAACGCCTTTCTCGATGCTGACCGGCGGCTCTCGCGCTTGAGCGCACCTTTAGTCGCACGGGACCGCGTGCGTGACGGTTTCTTCCGACCGTCTGTGCGGCCTTTAGCAAGGGCCTGCTTGGCTTGACGCTTTGTTCGCTTTTTGCCCCTTTTCGGCGGAGGCAGCTCCACTCCAGCCCTGCGCGCCTTTGACAGACCGATTGCGACCGCCTGCTCGGGCGAACGAGCGCCATGTTCGCCTTCGCGAATATGTTCCATTTCCTCACGCACGAATTCGCCGGCCTGAGTGGAAGGAGATTTGCCTTCGCGTTCGTCTTCGCGCGCCCGTTCCTCTGCTTCTTCTTCTGGCATACCAAGAGTGTTTCGCCGCTAATTACGTGTTTGGACGTAATGAAAAGTTTCCGCGTTTATCTTACTACTCTAGGATGCTGAGCTAACGATCAGTGACAGGGATATGAGTTAACGGTCACGCCGCGGCGGTGAGCTAGGGCAGACTCAATGCGTAGAAATCTGATAGCTAGTCTAAGTCTTTTTCTTAAGCTCCACCAATAGCCTGGCTGCCTAACTCTGATTGAGGCCCTGGCAAACTCTCGCCCGAAGTCTAAACTATCTCGACAGAACTTTCCTCGACGGATTCTACTCCGTAGTATCGCGGAGATGTTTGATGCGGTCGTGCGTGTTTTTAATTTCTGCGTATTGACGCGAAACAACGTCGCGCACGGGCACTGATAGATTGCTATCTATCGCCTTTCTGTATTCTTCCACTGCCGAGTCTTCTCCGCGTTCGCACTCGACTAGAATTGCATGGTCATCGCCCCTAGTAACAGCGGATTTCAAATTAATCCAGGCACGGTGCAACGCACCAGCAGCAGTGCTGCTGGTTTCAGGTTGTGGTTCGCCCAGGCTACGGGCTTGGCTTTGCAGTTCGGTTGCGAATCGTGAGCGCTGCTGCGAATATTCGTTGAAGATCGATTTCAGCTGGGGATCTTTTACGCCTTCTGCGGCTTGTTTAAAGCCTTCCTGCCCATCCTTCAGCGTTTCGATCAGGTTGTTGATCGTTGAGATAATTTCTTTTTGTTCTTTCATATAAATTTAGTCGCATGCCGCGGCTTGTGCGCGTGTCTCATCTCTCGGGTTTCTGCGCAGGCAGAACTAAAGTCAGACGTTCAAACGTCGGTCGAAGAACACGCGGTAATAAACCAACTAGATTAGAGGGGTAATCGAAAGCAGCGCGATTCACTTTATCGCGCGGGCACCCGGTAACTACTTGGCTGAAATTTAAGATCAACATAGCGCAAGAATTCGTCATCGACGGGTACAAGCCAGGAATCGAAAGTTTTCAATCGATTCTTGTCGGGTATTACGATGCGGAAAACTCATGCTCGCGGGAAAGGTGCGCCAGGGATTCAATCCTCTTAGTCGGTTAAGGCTCCTGAAAACCATGCGCCCATTGTTCACAAAGAATGTCCCTTCGACGACTTGCCTCGCAGCCGGAAAAGCCACTTTGGTGAATGGATAACCGCAGACGAGATGCGAGCGCTACACTGGCTTGAACCGAAACTCGTTGCGCAAATCAGTTTCACCGAATAGACAGATTATGGATTGCTTCGCCGCGCAAGCTTCGAAGGTCTGCGCGACGACAAAGACCCACAATCGGTTATTCGCGAAATTTGATCTTGGGACAGAGGTCGCCACGGATCCGCGCGATATCATTTTCAATCCGGCAAAATAAACTGCATGCCAAGTCGTTTTGTGCTCGATTACCTGCTGCGACGGTTCGTTGGAATGAGAACACCCTATCCGGCAGCCTTGCCGCTCTCAGCTATTTCGCGCGCGTCGTCACAGATTGCGCAAAAGCAAGTAGCTATCAGAATTCGCAAACGGCCATTAACGCTTTCCGGCGCGAAATCTTTAAGCATGGTAGGATACAAAGAATTTCTCGACTGCGCGCGCCAGCAGCACTTTGTCCAAGATCCGGATGCGGCGGTAAAAGCGGTTTGCGGCATCCTGGCGAGCAGATTCGAGGAAGGCGATGCACGCAAATTCACAAGCAAATTACCGCAACCGCTAACAACCGAGCGGCTGCGCGGGCACCAAGCGAATCCTCCCGAAATTTCGGTAGAGGATGCTGCCAGCACATTGGTTCAGCAATTTCAAATTTCGCCCGAACAGGCTGCCGAGCTCTTTAGGTCGTTGACCCACTTCGCACGAAATGCGGTTGGTCGAGAAGTGTTTGAAAAGGCCGCCCAATCTTTACCACGTGACTGGGCCGAACTGCTAACGACCTAATGATTGTTGAGGATTGCAACGTTCGAGGTGCACCGGCCGGCTGTGACAAAGTTTCCCAGACCAAACGCCATTTGCAAGGCGATTGTAAGCTAAAGTAGGTTTCGTCGCAAACCGCGATGAGACGAGTCAGAAGTTAGTAACAAAACGAAAGGTACTATGGAAACACAACACAATCCGAATGAACCGGGCAAACCTTCCGCTCCCGGACAACAAGGCGGCCAGGAGCAAGATCGTGAGAGACAAGAACGTGAACGCCAGGAACGGGAACGTCAACAACGCGAGAAGGGAAAAGAAGGTGGCCAACCCGGAGGCGGTCAGCAGGGCGGACGATAAGGCTTCGTTCTTTAGATTAACGAGCGGCGGGAAGCGAGTCCCGCCGCTTTTATTTCCGAAGTGGCAGAAGGAATAGCAATCTTAGCCCAGGCCTTTTTCGATAACTGGAAGGGTGAATACTGGTCCCGCCTGGGGCGAGGTGCAAGGCTAGGCGCCTATCAGGATTTTCATTACCAGGCTCTCAGGCAGGGTCGTAGGCCTGCTAAAGGCCGTAACAGAGTGATCCAAGGTGTTATACTCAGGGACTAGAGAGCGATTCGGGATTAGAACACACGCGGGGCAACCAGCTGACACGATTCATGACTAAAGGAGGTGAAATGATGTTAGGCTGGGCTATAACTTTTCTAATAATTGCGATAGTAGCAGCAGTGTTTGGGTTTGGAGGCATCGCCGCGGCGTCGGCAGGAATTGCTAAGGTGCTATTCTTTCTGTTCCTGGTGATGTGCATAATCTTTTTTATCTTCGGCTGGAGAGGCAGAGGAGTTCCGTAATTCAGTAGCGGCGCCTTAAAGTGTGCGTGTGAGCCGTGAACGCGATCTATTCCCGGGTCGGCGCAATTTCTCATATAATTCGCCTGTGTCTGGCCGCGCGCTGGCGGCGATTCAACTGGCACTTTTTTGCGGATGAAAAATTAACTGTGATATCAACTTTCGACGCACTTGATTTGGGCAATAGCGCCTACCGACCTGCACCCCAAACATGATCAGGAACGAGCGATCACGAGCAGCAAATGAGTAAATGTGCCCCCGTACCCATCGATCGAGAGGTCCACATCAGACTCCGTTGCCGGTTGAGTTTGTGGGCGATTATGTGCAACCGCGCAGCAGAAAAATCAAAAGCAAAATCGGAATCGGGATTCCTAGTAACCAAAGTAAAATATATCCAGTTGCCCCTGCTTCTTTGATTCTGTTTGTTAGGCGCATCTTTGCATTCATCCTTTCATTTCAGTTAAGATTTGGTTCATCGGTCTAAGACCGGCTGCCTTTGACTTCGGGTTACGATTCGGCTTTTGCAACGTGGGTGTCGGTTTCCCGAGATCGCTTGTGCAAGCGCTCGAATTCTTCTTCGAGCTTTTTTAGATCTCCGTCGGAATGATTTTCAAGGTCGACAAGTTTATTACGCGCGCCTTCAAGAGCCCGGATTAACTCGTCTAGTTTCAATTGAACGGCTTTCGCGTCGCGGTTCTGGGTGTTCTGAATCAAGAAAACCATGAGGAAAGTCACGATGGTCGTGCCCGTGTTAATAATAAGCTGCCATGCATCGGAAAAATGAAACACGGGTCCGGCCGCGGCCCAGATAATGACGACGGTGATTGCGGCAATGAACGCGAATGCCGATCCAACTCCCTCTGCAGCATTCCGCGAAAAATCGCGAAATAGGTCATTAATCTCGCAGCGGCGTGAACGGGGCATTTGATCTGCACACTTCGCAGCTTTTTCGTTCATCTTCTGTAGAGAATCGCAGCAGCTTCTTGGCCTGGCTGTAACGCAAGTGGTTTGCTGACTCTATTTCAGTTGCACTTTATTGAGCCCTGACGTTAGCGGCTTCGTTTCGTGCAGGCCCGCGATCCAGCATTTTATCTGCTGGATCGACATGAAATTAACGATTCTTTCATCGGGAATCTTCGCGCGCAGCGCTGCAGCCAGGCCAAGTTGGATGAACCCAAGTTGCCATGGGTGATGCGCATCTGTCCCTAACGATAGTCGCGTTCCTGCTGATCGGGCCAGTTTGAGCAAGGTCAAATTAAGGTCCTGTCGGTCTGGATAACAATCGATCTCCAATGCTTTATCGAGCTTCGCCGCTTCCGCAAACACTCGTGGCCAATCCGCCTTCAAACCGAGCCGAAAATTGTAAATGCGACCGCGCGGGTGTGCGAGGATTTGGATGTGCGGATTGCGCAGCGCCGCGAGATATCGCTCGGTCTGATCGTCGATGCGACGCAGGGACGAATGGAATGAGCCAAGCACCAGATCAAGACCAGAAAGCGATTTTGGAGCCATGTCACCTTCGCCTTGAGGGTTCAAATTCATCTCGATGGAACGAAGTATCGTTAGGTTTCCGCCCTCGCGCGAAATTGACTGGTTCGTCCCAGCAATCTCCAACGCTTGCTCGCGGAGGGCCCGTTCGTCAATCCCGCCTGCAATTTTCAAGCGCTTAGAGTGGTCGGTAATCGCGATGTATTCATATGACCGCTCCCTTGCTGCATCGGCCATTTCGGCAATCGTTCCCGATCCATCGCTCCAGCGCGTATGCATTTGTAAATCCCCGCGCAGCTTCTTTGACCACGCAGGTTTCGTCGCGAGTAGTTGTCTCGCGTCGGCGAGCGAAATGAAATCCTGGCGAATCGCAGGAGGTCTATCGGTTAACTGCCGATGCTGGTCGACCCACCGCCGGATTTGCTTCTCTAAAAATGGGCCAATGCCGCGCAATTCAGTTAGCGACCGATTCTGTGCAACAACATCGACAACATTTTCCGGCCAGAGAAAAGCACTGCGGGAAGCCCTGCGAAAGGCGCGCGACAATGTTCCTGCCTCCTGTTGCGCCTGGCGGGCGAGCAGCTCTGCGACATCTGTGTTTGAGAGCACACTTGAGAATCGATTCTGCCCGCAAATCAAGTGGGCCGAATCTGGCGCGCAGCTGAGAGTTACCGCGTTGTTGCACGCATTTTTTTCGCTCAATGCGATTTTAATAATGATGCCTGAGACCGCGGAGGAAATTTCACAGCAACCCGAAGTCCGCAAAGAGCTTCAACGAGCTACTGGCGAAAAACGACGTCAAAAGGTCAAAGCGCAAGGAAGAGACAAACTTTGGTTCATTGCACACACGCTTATTCTCGGTGCTTGCATCGTGCTGTATTTTTTGCTTGGCTCGAAACTGATTCCCTTGCCGCAGGCAACCGTCGATATTTCGGAGCGAATCCTGCGCGGCGCAGCGCTTATCGTGATCGTACTCGCGATTGCGCAAGCTGCTTCTGTGTATGGGCTCGGTCGTATCGAGGATGCTTCCACTCGTTTCACTCTCCAGCGCATCGTGCATCTGGTCGTCGCCCTTCTCATCGCGCTGATTGTTGTATCGATAATCTTTGTCAATTGGTATGCTGCGGTTGCCGCCCTCGGCGTCGGATCAATTATCATCGGCCTCGCAGTACAAACGCCGATGAAAAGTTTCATCGCTTGGATTTACATTCTCGTCCGGCAGCCTTTTCGCGTGGGTGATCGCATCAAGATAGGCGATGCCACTGGCGACGTAATTGATGTCAGTTATCTCGATACGACCCTTTGGGAATTCGGTGGCCAATACATGTCTGGTGATCATCCGAGCGGTCGACTGATTAAGTTCCCAAACGAAAAAGTGCTGGACGAGCTTATTTACAACTACTCATGGCCGCTTTTCCCTTACATTTGGAACGAAATTAAATTCAATGTCGCCTACAACAGCGATCTCGAATTCATCGCCGGTACGATGCAAAAGGTTACGGAGGAAGAACTAGGCAAGGAAATGATTAAACGCGTGGAAACGTTTCGAGACTTGCTCGCCCGGACGCCGGTTGACGAACTGGAAGTGCATGAGCGACCGCGCGTTATTTTTCGAGTAAGCGAGAATACATGGCTGGAGGCTATTGTCCGCTACATCGTCGCACCGCGAGAAGCTGGCCGCATAAAGACTCGCCTCATCAAAAAGCTACTCGTCGCGCTTAATGCCGCGCCCGACAAGGTAATGTTTCCAGCAGGTGCCAATCGTTAAAATCGCTTGGCTTATCAACTAGCCGACCACTGCTTTACCCGACGGTTTGGTCGCCACCAGCGATCACACGAACTGGCTGCGGCCATCCTCAGGCGGAAGAATCGACTGAACGGTTCAGTTCCTCAATACGATGCTTTATACAAACCCGGTACCGCTTGCTCTTTCAGAAGCTGGTCGACCAGAGAGAGAATTTGGCGAATCGAGATGCGCTCCTTCGTCCACCCCTGCGCTCATTCGGTAAACCAGTTCCCCACCGAGCCAACCGCCGAACAACGCCAGCGCGACTCCGATGAAACAAAGAATGATCGGGAGCAAACCGGGCATGGTAGGATTCGGCTGTCGCAGAAGCCAGCTTACGATGAAAAGCACAACCACAATAAAATTCGTCAGACCGTGGAAAATGCCGACTGACACTGCACGTGTACCTGAGGGAAGCGCCAGCCAATCTACGAAGCCAAATACAGCGGCGATAAGCGAGCCGATGATTCCGGCCGCAATAATCCAGTACGACATGTCAGCCCAGTGCCCGCTGTGGGTGACCAAGTAGATAATATCAAAGACCGCCGCAACTGGGAACAACCCCAGCGGGAAGACGATCCACATCGGATGCAACGGATGACCGAACAGCCGCAGGCCCTTCTTCATTCAATATCCCCCGTCAGCTGTGCGCCAGCGCGATAAGCAATATGGTAAACGCCGCCACCGCCAGTAGTCCGTGCACAACAATGAGCCCGCCAGGCAGCGGTCGCCTCTTCAGGTGCATCGCAAACAGCACAAACCCACCCAGCGCGGCGATTATAAAAATCACCAGTGCTATCCCTGGCAGCCCAGCCGACGCCATTTGCGTCACGCCGATGATCAGTAGCACGAGCCCCGCCGCAGCCAACAGGCCGTGAAGCAGCGCCAGTGGAACTGGAGCGCTCTTAGTCGTGAGATGGAGCGCCGCTAAAATAATGCCGCCAAGCGCGGCCAAAGCAAACAACACAGCAGCTACCACAAACATGATGTTCCTCCTATCGATTGGATGTTCTTACAGACTAATCGCGTGCGATATGTACCTCGGTTGCATGTGTATCTGAATAAAGTAGATGGGAACGCACGCGCTGCGTGATTCCGATGCGATTCTCATGTGACGCAACGGAGGAAATTTTATGGCTGAGGCGTCGAGCGAGCTTGAGGGCCCGAATTTTCAAAGCGGCTGCGAGATCGACAAGTTGGCTGATGAGGAGATGTTGTTAGGCCACGCGTTTGGCGAACCTGTTCTAGTAGCTCGACGCGGCGACGAACTTTTTGCCATCGGCGCAACTTGCACCCATTACGGTGGGCCGTTGGCAAAAGGTTTAATGCTCGATTGCACCGTGCGTTGTCCGTGGCACCATGCCCGTTTTGATTTGCGCACGGGGGAAGCGATCGGCGCGCCTGCATTGAATGACGTTGCGTGCTATAAGGTCGAAAAACGTGGCGACCGCCTTTTTGTTACGAGCAAGATCGACGAGAAACCGGCGCGAAAACCAAAATCATCTCCCGCGAGCGTGGTGATCGTTGGCGCGGGCGCGGCAGGAAGCGCTGCGGCGGAAATGTTACGCCGTGAAGGTTATGCTGGTCCGGTCACGTTGATCGGAGCGGATGAATTTTTGCCGTACGATCGTCCGAATCTTTCCAAAGACTATCTCGCGGGCAATGCACCGGAGGAATGGATTCCGCTGCGGCCGCCGGATTTTTATCGCGAGCAAAAGATCGACACGTTTACAAGTACGGTAGTCGAAGCGATTGATCCGAAAGCGAAACAGGTGACACTCTCGGACGGACGTCCGTTAGGCTATGGCGCGCTGTTGTTGGCGACCGGTGCTGAGCCGGTACGCCTTTCAATTCCGGGAGACAATTTGCCGCACGTTTGTTATTTGCGCACGCTGGTGGACAGCCGTCGCATCATCGATAAAGCGAAAAACGCGACGCGCGCCGTGGTGATCGGGGCGAGCTTCATCGGGCTGGAAGTGGCGTGGTCGTTGCGGGAGCGCAAGCTAGAAGTCGCGGTCGTAGGAAAAGGGTCGTTGCCGCTTGAAAAAGTGCTAGGCGGCGAGCTGGGAAATCTGGTTCGCGAAACGCACGAGGCAAACGGCGTGAAATTTCATCTCGGTCGAATGCCGACAGCCATCGACAACCAACACGTGCAACTCGATGACGGAACGATTTTAGACTGCGATTTGGTTGTCGTCGGAATCGGCGTTCGGCCAAACACTACGCTGGCTGAGGAGGCGGGGATCGCAACCGACAATGGCGTTCTAGTTAATGAATTTCTAGAAACAAGTGTGTCCGCAATTTTTGCTGCCGGTGACATCGCGTGCTGGCCCGACCCGCGCGTGGGTCGCATTCGCGTCGAGCATTGGGTCGTGGCCCAGCGCCAGGGTCAAACGGCCGCGCGCAACATTCTCGGCGCGCACGAGGCCTTCACCACGCCGCCATTTTTTTGGAGCAACCATTTCGACCTGCACATTCACTACGTCGGTCACGGCGGCCGCGAAGATCGCGCAAGCGTGTCGGGCCATTTGAAAGCGAAAGACGCCTCGGTGATTTTCCGCGCTGGCGACAAGACTACCGCGGTTGCCAGCATCGGTCGCGACGTTGAGAATCTCAAAGCCGAAGTAGCGCTGGAGCGCGGCGGTGAGTTCCATGCTCGTTGAATAGCAGCGCGCTTGCTTTCTGAGGTTTTTCGTAGATAGGCTGCGGCAATGTTTCGACTCCAATCTTTTGCCGTACTCTTTCTTTGGTTCCCGTTAGCTTTGATTACCGCGTCGCCTGTTCAGGAACGTGCGGATCATTTTCTGGCGCTCGCGAACGCCGGTTATCAAGCGCTGTACCGGGTGAACAGCGAAGCGCAGTGGGCTGCAGTTACCGATGTGACGCCCGAGCACGACGCGGCTGCAGAAGCTACCGGTAAAGCCTACGCCGCGTTTAATGGGAATCCGGCAATCATCAACGAGGCGCGAGAGCTGCTCACGCGCGAAAAAGAATTAAGTGAGCTGACCGTTCGACAGTTGAAACAGCTTCTCTTAAACGCTGCGGAAGGGCCAATGACCAATCCCGATCTTGTGGCGAAACGGGTTACCGCAGAAACAAAACAAGCGTCGATCATGAACGGGTTCGAATTCAAACTCAACGGCCAGAAAATCACCGCCAACCAAATCGACGACAAACTGGAGAAGAGCCCGGATCTTTCTGAACGCAAAGCGGTCTGGGAAGCATCGAAGGAAATTGGACCCGCGCTCAAAGAGAATCTCGTCACACTGCGCGATCTGCGAAACGGCGTCGCAAAAGAGATGAAGTATCCCGACTACTTTTCGCTGGAGGTCGCAGCTTACGGCATGACCACGGATGAGATGCTAAAGATGCTCGAGGATTGGATGACAACGTTGCGTCCGCTTTATTTGCAACTGCACACCTGGGCGAAATACAAGCTCGCAGAAAAATTTCATCAGCCGGTGCCGAAAAAGATTCCGGCGCACTGGATCAGCAATCGGTGGGCGCAGGAATGGCCGGGGCTGGTTGAAGCGGCGAATATCGACAAATACTTCGAGGGACGAAAACCGGAGTGGACCGTCAAAACGGCCGAGCAGTTTTACACCGGGCTGGGATTCCCGCCGTTACCAGGAAGTTTCTGGCAAAAATCGGATTTGTATCCAGTGCCGCCTAATGAAAAGCGCAAGAAGAACACGCACGCCTCCTGCTGGCACATCGATCTGGAGCACGACATTCGTTCATTGCAAAGCATCGAGCCGAATGCGCGCTGGTTTTTCACCGCGCACCACGAGCTCGGTCATGGCCATTATTTCATGGCCTACACACGTCCCGAAGTTCCTTATGTGCTGCGGCTCGGGGCTGCGCCTGGATTTCATGAAGGGGTGGGGGAACTTATTTCGCTCGCCTCGAGTCAGGTGCCGTATCTGCAGTCGCGCGGCGTTTTGCCGGCTGATTTTAAAGCCGACAAGACCGCCTTCCTCCTGGATGACGCACTCTCGCGCTCGATTCCGTTTATTTATTTTTCTTGCGGCACCATGCCGCATTGGGAAGCAGACATCTACGCGCGGAATTTGACGCCCGATGAGTGGAATGCGCGCTGGTGGAAATATGTCTCTGATTTTCAGGGAGTCGAGCCGCCGTCACCGCACGGCGAACAGTTCTGCGATGCCGCCACCAAGACGCACATTAACGATAATCCCGCCTACTATTATAATTATGCGTTCGCAACTGTTTTTAAGTTTCAATTACACGATTACATCGCACGCAAAATCCTCCATCAGCCGCCGCAGTCATGTAATTATGCCGACAACAAGGAAGTTGGCGTGTGGTTGAACAACATTCTTAAAAAAGGCGGCACCGAAGATTGGCGCAAAGTCCTGAAAGAAGCGACCGGCGAAGATATCTCGACCCGCGCAATGATGGATTATTTCAAGCCGCTCATGACCTGGCTGGAGGAACAAAACAAAGGCCGGCAGATCGGCTGGGACTAAGTTTCGCGAATCAGCGCGCGACAATGGTGGATCGAGCAGTCCCTTGCTCGATGGTTAATTACGCGGCGAAGCTGCATTTTGTTTGCCATCGCCCGTGGAGCGGTCGATCCACCTCGCCGACGACTGAATTCATCCTAACGACGCGTTTAGAGAACGGCATTCCACCTTCAATACACAGTTTCTCTATCTTAACGCGGCGATTGGTTCGGGAGTGATTGGTTCAGCTTTGCCTGCGCTTTCATAATCTCCGCCTGCATCGTCGGCATGATATCGGCCATATACGCGCCGAACTTTTGCATCGCCGATTTCCCCACAGCCGAGCCATAAAAATCAGCCAACGCTTTCAATTCCTCAGTGGTGAAGTGTTTGATCATCGCATCGGTCATCGCTTTGGTCAGTGCAGCAATGTCGAGTTCAGAAGTCATCATTCGCTTGAATTGCTCGCGTTGATCCGGCGGAAGGTTCGCAGCCATCTTATCAGCTATGTCCTCGAACAATGCTTTCGGGGGAGTAGCTTGGAGATAACGTTCGGCTTCATGGCGCCGCGTTTCTGGAGTGTCAGCGGCCGCAAGAACAAAAGTAGATGAGGTGCATAGAGTCAGGACGACTAGAACGAAGATTCCTTTTTGCATAGGAATTGATTGATAGACTGGCGCCGGTAACGAAGCGATCTTTTTCTGGCCTCTACTAATTTTCGATATTCTTCAGAAGCGGTGCAGATCTACAGAGATGCATGATAGGCGTATTCTTGTAATCACCGGCGCGGGCGTATCAGCTGAAAGCGGGATCCCAACCTTTCGCGGCAAGGACGGTTACTGGCGGAATCGCGATCCGGCAAAGCTAGCAACACCGGAAGCATTCGCACGCGATCCGAAACTAGTGTGGGAGTGGTATCGCGAAAGATGGTGCAAATTCACGGAGATATTTTTACAACGCGCTGCTCGCGGTGCGATTTCTCAGATGAAGATAGGGGTGGTTCACCTGAACCACCCGGCAGTCGCGCAGCTCTCCAAAGCGCGCGATTGAGGTCAATCGCCCCTACCTCAGACAATGATGTTGACGTTCCACGATGTCCTGAATGCGATGCGCTCATGCGACCCGGCGTCGTTTGGTTTGGCGAACAACTCGATGCGCATAAGATCGATATCGTCGAAAAGTTCTTTGCCCATGATCGGTGCGATTACACGATCGTCATCGGCACAACGGCGACGTTTGGATACATCGTCGATTGGGCACTACGCGCCAGCACTGGTGGCGGCCAGCTCATTGAAGTCAATCCTGAAGAAACGCCACTCTCAACATTTGCGACGCAACTACTCCGCGAGCCCGCCGCGATCGCTTTGCCGCATCTCGTGGATCAAATCGCAAATTGTTAGCGCCTAAACGTCCGATATTAGGTTCGGCATGCTTTCTCTTCGCTATGCGCCGCGTTTTGAAGCCGATCTAGATATCCCTGCAAAATGATCTGCGCCGCGACTTGATCGACATAACCACGTGTCTGGCGCGTTTTCTTACCGGCATCACGCAAAGCCCGTTCTGCCGCGGCAGTACTCAAACGTTCGTCCCACGTGACGACCGGGCAGGGGAGAAGCGCACGTAACTTTTCTACAAACCGCAGGACGTCGTTTGCAGCAACGCCGATGCCGCCGCTCATCTGCCTGGGAATTCCAACCACCACGTGATCGACCTCCTTTTCGCGCACAATTTCCGCGACGCGCGATGTCGTTTGCTTGTCCGCCGGGATGGTCTCAAGCGGGTGCGCGAGCAGTTGCAAGTCATCAGAGATGGCTGCTCCGATGCGGACCCGCCCAAAATCCAGGGCGAGAATCGGATGTTTTGCCTTATTCATTGCAGTTCCGGCGGAAGTTTCCCGATCAAGTCTTTGATCTTTTCCGCCTGGCGACGATGACAAACCAAAACTGCGTCGCCAGTTCGCACTACAATGAGGTTGTGAACTCCAAGCAGCGCGATCGAGGAACCGCCCTTATCGAAAATGATGTTATTGGAGGAATCGAGTGCGGTGATGGCACAGTTTGCAGCGTTTCCTTCTGCATCGCTCTGAAAATACCTCGCCACTGCTCCCCAACTCCCGATGTCGTCCCAGTCGAAAGTGGCCTCGACTACAAGGACCCGGTCGGCTTTTTCCATGATCGCGTAATCGAATGAAATCTGCGGCAGTTTACTGAAACGCTCGTTCAAAGCCTTCTCGAAATTTCCCGGCGCGCAAAGTTGGGAAACGAAATCGGCCAGCGCTGGCGCATGGCGATTGAATTCCCCGAGTACTGTGGGCACACACCACACAAACATACCCGCGTTCCAGCGGAAATTTCCCTTTCGTAAAAACGATTCGGCAAGATCGGGATTAGGTTTCTCGCGAAAACGCAGCACTCGATGGATTGCATTGTACTCGTTGTGCTTCCGCAGATGAATCGGCTCACCATGTTCGATGTAGCCAAAACCAGGGCACGCCCATGTCGGTTTAATGCCAATCGTTACAAGTTCGCCGGTCTCCTCGGCTGCTCCAGCAGCTAACATCAGCGTTTCCTGAAAGGCCGCGTGGTTTGTGATGACGTGATCTGCCGGAAGCACGATCATCGTGGCCGCATGATCACGACCTGCCACCCAACCGGTGCCGAGTGCAACCGCAGCTGCGGTATCGCGTTTCGCCGGTTCAGCCACAATATTTTCCTTCGGCAGATCCGTGAGCAATTCGCGCACGGCGGCTTCTTGTTCCGCGTTTGTCAGGATGAGAATACGTTCGCGCGCCACAAGGCCCTCAAGACGCGCGACCGTTTCCTCCAAAAGAGTTTTGTCAGAAACCAGTCGAAGCAGTTGTTTAGGCCGGGCCCGCCGGCTCAGCGGCCAGAAACGCTCACCGCTCCCGCCAGCGAGAATCAGCGCGTAGATCGGATTGGGCGTCACGATCCTAAGGAGTTAAGCCACGGGTTCGCACAGATGGAATAGAATCAGAAACGGATTTTGGATTCAGGACTCTCTGAGAATCTACGTTCATCTGTGGACCAAAAAATCCGTTTCGCTTTTTTTGAAACGAGAAGTATAAGGTAGGCGATGTCTCTTCCGATATCCATTTCAAAAAGTGCTGAACAACTTCCAGTTGATCCGTTGCTTTTTCTGACGCGCGCCGCCATTGGCGTCGGCTTGGGAATATTGATGGCCGACAAAATCAAGCCTCCGGTTCGCCAGGCAGCAGCGATCGCTCTGGTCGCGATCGGTGCGCTGGCTGCTGCGCCATGGCTGGTGAAAATCACAGTCGGCCAGATTCATCGGCCGGAATCGGAATGGGGAAGCCGCGCCCGGCTGCGCTCCATTCGCGGGGATGCGGGTTATAGCTCGGATAAAGCACGAGTGGGCGATTTGACACGTTGACTCTACATACTGGCGACGGCAACATTGACGCCGAAGCGGAAGCTGGATCGAAGAGCACGTCCGGTTGGAATCTGCGCACGGGGGATGGCAACGTCGCGCTGCGGCTGCCTCCAGATTTTGCCGCCGACTTGGATGCGGAGACCGGCGATGG
>QHNV01000251.1 GCA_003218535.1 Verrucomicrobiota bacterium | reverse complement strand
GAAGAATTAAAACATTTGCGGATCGATGATTTGGAAATCGACGTGCGTCGGTGCAAGGCAGTGCGCTCCGGTGTGCCCCTTAATCTGACGCCGAAGGAATTTCTCCTTCTAACTCATCTGGTCTGTTCCGCCGGCGAAGTTGTGTCACGCGCCGAAATCGCCGAGCACGTATGGGACATCGGGTTTAAGACTGACACGAATGTCGTAGATGTCGTAGTGCGCCGATTGCGCGCCAAGGTAGACGACCCGTTCAAAACAAAACTTGTTCACACGATTCGCGGCGTGGGATATGTCCTCAAGGCGCACTAAGCCTCGTTCCATAGCGTCGCAGCTTATCCTGCTTTTCACACTGGCAGCGGCTCTCTTGCTCGCCTGCGGACTTGGCGTGTTTTACTGGCTCGTGGTCTGGCACGCGTTCGCTGAAGACAACGCTCTTTTGGCCGATAAAATCTCCGCATTAAGCGCGGACTTCACCGAGAGCGGACCCAAACTTTTCGCCGAAGAATTGAAGGCCAGTCGCGCTGGCGAGCATGCGCCGTATTGGATCAGGATGCTGGATTCGCAAGGCTACGCCAACGCGGAGACGCCAGGGATGGATCATTTGCTTCCGCCTGGCGTTTTTCCATCTGCGCAAAAATCCACACTATTCTTCAGCCCGAAAGATTATCGCGCTGGCGGGAAATTATTTTCGCTGGTCACAATCAATGAAGAGTCTAGCGGCCAGACATACACCATTCAGTTGGCACAGGATCGGTCGAGCGATGAGCAAGTTGAAAAAACTTTCGGTTACCTGCTAATCGGGGTCCTCTTAGGCAGCGTCCTTGCCTCGACGTTGATCGCGATCACCGTCACTAAACGAGGATTGCATCCGCTCAGAGAAATGGTGCAATCGTTCAGACGAATCGAACCGGCCAATTTAAAGGAACGCGTCGCTCCGGCAGGGTGGCCGCGTGAGCTTCAGCCGCTGGCCATCGCTTTCGATGAAATGCTCGAGCGGCTCGACCAGTCCTTTACGCGGCTGTCTCAATTTTCTGCCGACCTCGCCCACGAATTGCGCACACCCATTGCAAATATGCTGGGAGAAGCACAGGTGGCTTTAATGCACGATCGCACGTCTGCGGAGTACCGTGAGATCATCGAATCCACAATCGGGGAATGCGAGCGGCTCGCCGCGATCGTGGATAATTTGCTTTTTGTTGCGCGGGTGGACGCAGCGCGCGAACCGATCGTGCGGAAATGGTTCGATGCGCGCGCGACAGTGGAGAAAATTGCAGCGTTTTATCAAACGATCGCAGACGATCATTATGTGGCGATCAGATGCAAGGGCGAAGGCCAGATTTATGCCGACCCCGTATTGTTCGAGCGCGCGGTAGGCAACCTGGTCGATAACGCGCTGCGTTTCACGCCCGAGAAAGGTTCAATCCAAATTGCGCTTGCCGAAGGCGCCGCCGATTTCCAGGTCGCAGTCAGCGATAACGGCTGCGGAATCGCCCCCGAACATTTACCGCGTGTGTTCGATCGTTTTTATCGTGCCGATTCTTCCCGCAGCTCGGACGGCGCGGGCTTAGGCTTAGCTCTGGTGAAATCCATTATTGATCTTCACGGCGGCTCGATCAAGATCGAGAGTGAGGTTCATCGCGGCACAACGGTGATTCTCGTGTTCCCGAACAAATCTTCAGCCTGATTTTGGAGCGCGTGGACGCGTCCGTGCTTTCGGATGAGGCGACGCACGTCCTCTCCAAAGATTTGCCTTGGCAGAGATTACAATTTTGTAATGATTCGCGGGAATCGAGAGACAACCTATGATTACGACCGATTTTCGCTGTCGAATCGCACGGCAGCTCATTCCACTTATCGCATCCACGTGTTCGCTTTTTTGCCTTAACGATCCACTCCGCGCCCAGGTTGCCTCTGAGCAGGCAATCGTTGTTACGGCCGAGGAAGTGCCCAGTGCGTACGGCGCGCCTCCCGGACTTTCGCGCAGTCGCTTTTCCAACATAACGCAAGCCTATGTATTGCCGCCAGGGGCGTTTTTCTTCGGCGAGATTTATGAGGGCCAGGGGTTCCGCCATGGGTCGCCCGATCATCTTTTCACTCAAGAGATCGAAATGGGTTTGCCCTACCGCTTTGGGGTGGCCGCGGAAGCGAAGTTCGAGCGATTTAACGGTGGCGGCGGTGCGAAGACAGTTAGTTTGGAAGCACGATGGGCTCTTGCTGATTGGAACAAAATTCCGCTCAATCCAACACTTTTCGCCGAATACAAATTCGGGGTCGGCACGATTCGACACGAGGAAGGACCGCCCGCGCCTCCCGGAGGGGTAGAGGAAGAGATCGGCCCGTCCAAAGTTCCCGATGCGTACGAATTTCGTCTGCTCCTGGCCCAGGATTTCGGCGAACGCCTTGAGGGGGCCATGAACTGGTTCTTCGAAAAAGAGAATACCGGCGACCGCGGTCGCGAATGGGGTTTTTCCCAGAGCGTCCTGACTCCCATTCTCTTACCCAACGAGCGCCTGAAAGTCGGCGTAGAAATGGAATATAGAAATTTCACCGTTAAAGACACGCGCGGCAATCCCGAGAATATTTTCGTCATAGGTCCGACCGTCGCATGGAAACCGACGGCGCAAACTCGCGTGGATATTTCGCCTTTGTTCGGCTGCACCGATAACTCGCCAGTAGCTGATGTCTGGGTTGCCTTTTCCTGGCTCTTCGGTGGCGAACGCGGCGAAGCTGAAGCGCCCGTATCCACGCGGTTCCGCTACTACACCGGCGCTGGCCTCGCGGATAACTATTCGGGAAAAGAAATGAAACAGGTCGCGCCGTCCTCGTGTCCGCAACGGTACGGCGACTTCGAATGGAATGTGAATCTCTGGGGCACCTATGCTTTCAC
>QHNV01000250.1 GCA_003218535.1 Verrucomicrobiota bacterium | reverse complement strand
TGGGCGGACAGGTCGGCGATCGCGGATTGTTGCACGTGCCGGGGCATGACTGGACAGAGGTCGGTCAATTGCGCGTGGTCGACACGCAAAAACGCGGTGACGTTTTTGTTCATCGCGCAGCGCTTGTGAAAGGCCGCGCGCCGGAACCGGGCGAGGCAGTGCGCGTCTCAGTGGATGCTGATCGACGCAAACTTGTTGAGGGGCATCACACCGTGACGCATTTGTTGCACTGGGCGCTTCACGAAATCGTTTCGCCTGACGCTTCGCAAAAAGGGAGCTACGTTGGTCCGGACAAATTAACGTTCGATTTTTCGAGCGCGCCGCTCACGTCGGAACAAAAGCGCGATGTCGAAGAATTGGTGAACGACAAGATCGCGGAAAATGCACCGGTTTCATGGACGGAAATTCCGTTTCAAGAAGCGAAACAACGAAAAGACATCATTCAGTTTTTCGGCGAGAAATACGGCGACACCGTCCGCGTGTTGCAAATCGGCGGAGTGCCGCGCGCTCTCAATGGCTATTCGATGGAGCTGTGTGGCGGCACACACGTCAGAGCGACGAGCGAAATCGGGCCATTCCGGATCATCAGGGAAGAAGCGATCGCGGCGGGAACACGGCGCATCGAAGCCGTGGCCGGTGACGCGGCCCGCAGCTGGGCGAAGGAAGAAGCTGCGCGTCAACAGGAGAAGTTTGAAGCCCTGGCGCGCAAGAAACCCGACATTGCCGCGCTACCTGTTTTTCAAAGCGAAGCAACTACAACCGAAATGCTGGGGCAAATCGATGCACGCGCGGCGCATCTGGAAAGGATCGAGCCGGAAGTTCGCGAGTGGGAAAAACATTGCTGCAAGCAGTCGTGGAAGCGCTGAAATCGAAAATCAACGGTCCAATTTTTCTTGCCGGTGCGCAAGATACATCGGTCGCATTGGTCGCATATGTCCCAAAGGAGCTGACCGAGAAATTCCAAGCCAACAAACTCATCCAGCAGATCGCGCCGATCGTCCGCGGAAAAGGCGGCGGCCGCCCCGAAAGCGCGCAAGGCGCGGGCAAAGACGCGAGCAAGATCGAGATGGCGCTAGCGAAAGCGCGCGAGCTTCTGAGCTAACAGAGACCGAGACTCTAGGGTGCGCTTACACTGGGAAAACGCGCGTTCTTGATCAGGCGTTTCAAATTTTTCCCGTCAACAGACATTCGATAAATTGAATCGTCCTTTTCGCCGGCGGCGCGGCTGAGAAAGAGAATGTTGTTGTTGTCGATCCAAGCGCCATCCCATCCGAATAGTTTCTTCGGCCTAAGCCGCGTCGTCTTTTGCGATTCGAGATCGAACGACCATAGCGCCGGCAACGGCCCGTCCCAATCTTTGCGGCCGGATTCTTCGCCCATGTCGATGCTCAAGAGCAATCGCTTGCCATCCGGCGACACATCGATGCGGCCGTCGCCGCTCATGTCGCCTTTTGGCACGATCTTTCCGATCTTCCATTGCGACAGTACAGCACCGTCGAGTCCGAGTTGATAAATGTTCGTCATGTCCTGGCAAAAAAGTGATTGGCCGTCGCGCGCCCAAATCGGCGAGTAGCGCGTTATTTCATTTTGGACGCCGGGCTTCAGCACGTGAAAATTCGTGCCATCTGAATTGATAGCCACCAGATCCCAGACTTCGTGTGGGCGCGTGGTAAAAAGGATTTGTTTCCCATCAGCCGTCCAACTCGGGTAATAGGAATTATCGCTCGGCACATCTTTGAAAACCGTGGTCTTGCCAGTGGCAACGTCCGTCACGGCGATGTGACGCACGTAACTCGCGTCGCTGGTTTTTTCGACGGTGTTAAACGCGACGCGGGTTCCATCAGGCGAGATCGCCGGGAAAATTCCATCAGCAATCTTTTTCTCGTTCGTTCCGCCAAGGTTGGCGATGTAAACCGCGTTATTGCGTTCGAAAGCGATGTGCCGATCAGCAGGAAACGCCATAGCAGCAAAGCTGGCCATAGCGAAAGGAAGGAAAATTATTGTTTTCACGGCATTGCCAGTGTCACGAAGAACGTCGCGGCAAGCGCGACCGCGAGCACCATTACATACACGAACCCGCCAAAAAGAAATTTGAAAATGCTGATGAACCATCCTTGCCGATAGACGCGGCGGATCGATAGAAAAATTTGTGCCGCGAACATCAGCCAGAGAATCGCGATGATCCACCCAGCGAACGCCCCGGAGACGGCACGATTCAGACCGATTCTTGCCAGAATAATCAGGATGGTCGCGATGTAGGCAAAGCTATGGATGTGCAGGGCGTAAATGAGGTGATCGATATAAAAGATCCCGCGGCGGACATAGAGAATCTTCAGCACAAGCAAACAGCGGGATACAGCAAAGCATCATGTAGGGCAGATTGCTGACGAGCGTTTTGATAAACAACTCGAAGTTAGTCCCGTGTTCGCCAATCTTCTGTTTAGCGCGTCTTTCTATCCAGCTCTCGAACGGCGTTGATGGATTCGTGGCCGAACTGAAGTCCACAAGGGGCGTAGAGATTTCTTTCGGTGTCGGCGCGGCTGGCGACGGTTGGCCTTGTTCGCTTGCTGGCAACGACGCCCGATTGAGCGCGTTTTCTATCTTGGCGCGGACTTCGGGTGGCATGTCCTGCTTTTTGAGCTCGGCTTCAACTGCTGCACGCTCCTTAGGCGAGAATCGATTTGGGGCGATATGGATAGCTTTGGCCCAATAATTCACCGCAAAGAAAAACAGAATGCTGGCAAGCAGATAAAGCCGCAGCGGACGTACATAGCGCATACGATGCCCGGCAAGAAATTCGTTGGTCAGTTTCCATGGCTGAACAACAAGCCAGGTGATCGTTTTGAAGAACTTTGAGTCCCAGCTGAGGAACTCATCGAGAAGATCGACAAGCACGTGCTGGAGCGAACGGCGATAATCGATGGCCGATTGACCGCACTGTGCGCACCAATGCCCGCGCAACTGCGCGCCGCAGTTTTCACAGTGTGTCAAGGGCGATGATTTTCGCTTTTTCCCGTGACTGGAAAATTTTCTCGGTTCCTCCACTACGATAGGCCGAGTCTATGAAAGAGGCGGGGTCGCGGCAACGCTTTGTCGTTGACCCGCGCGGCTTCAATCGTCATACCATCGCGCGTGTTCAGGTCGCTGTTTTCTCGCAAGCCGATCGCGGATCTGGTCGCTGAAACAGAAGATCCGAAAGGACTGCGCCGCGAGTTGGGTCCGTTCGATTTGATCATGCTCGCGATCGGCGCGGTGATTGGCGCGGGCATTTTCTCATCAATCGGAACGGCGGCGGCAGGGGAAGTTCT
>QHNV01000178.1 GCA_003218535.1 Verrucomicrobiota bacterium | reverse complement strand
CTCAGCCACGCCCAGAGCATGTGGCGGCGATTGAAACAGGTCACGCAAGCGTACGCTCGATAGCAGGATCTCGATTTTGAAAATTGATCGAGAAATCCGCCAGCCAAGTGCCGGAGCGAATGACAGCCAAATGTGTAACCAGCCAGCAAAACAACATTGATCGCCAGAACAATCGCGCCAACTCCGATTCCGAAGCCATCGGGAAACCAAAGCGCGTTCCAAACGTCATGGGCAAGGACCACGAGAAAGAAGAGCGCAAGATAGAGAAAGTAACGATGCACATTTTGCATGATGAGCGGGAACGACCGCTCGCCCCAGTAGCTGTTGCGCGGCTCGCCTACTGTGCATGCGGGCGGATCAGCCCAGAAGGCTTTGTAGTACGCGCCGCGGTAGTAGTAGCAGGTCAGGCGAAATCCGGCGGGCGCCCAAAGAACAACCAGTGCGGGAGAAAAGATGAGCCAATGCGGCCACCAGTTCGGTTTCGGCCCCAACCAACTGTGTGGCGAATCTCCGAAAATTTCCGGGGAATAAAACGGCGAGATGTAGTTGCCAAAAAAATAATTTTTTCCCTGAAAGGCGGCCCATGTGGAATAGACGATAAAGATCGATAACCCGACAAAGACCAGCAGCGGCTGCACCCACCAAACATCGGCGCGCATTGTTTCGCCAAACGAACGACGCGGCAGCGCTGTCGCCCCATTCATTGACCATCAGCTCCCTCTATAGGCAGTTTCGCCTTTTTCCACGCTTCCCAACTGCCGGGCACATTCCAAAGCTCTTTAAATCCTTGCGGTTTCAAAATACTCGTCGCGATGCTTGCACGATAACCGCTGCCGCAGTATACCGCCGTGGGTTTACTGCGATCGAGTTCATCTAGTCGTTTGCGCAATTCCGGAACGAAGATATGCCGCGCCCCGGGAACGTGCCCTCGTTTCCACTCGCCCGGCGACCGAACATCGACAACTTGCAACGAAGACTTTCGTTCATTCAACTCGTGCACATTCATTTGCCCGATTCTCTCGAGCGGAAATCCCGCCGCGTCCCACGCCTTCATGCCGCCGGTTAAACAGCCGGCGAACTTTGTGTAACCGGTGCGGACAAACAGGCGCGCGATTCTCTCGAGATCATCATCGCTTTCGAGCACGAGAAGAATCGGCTCTTCGGGATCGAGCAGCCAGCCCGCCCAGATAGAGAGAATCGGTGAGCCGCCAATGTTGAGCGCGCCGGGAATATGTCCGCCGCCAAATGCAAGCATTGTCCGTGTGTCAACCAGCACGCCGGCTTTGTTTTCGATCGCTTCCTTGAACGTTTTTGCCGGAAGGGCAGGCACGCGCGGGAGATTTCCAATCACTTCTGGCCCCTTCGCGTTAATTTTTTTCATCAATGGATAGTACTTGGGCACTGGCGGGATCGTGCCCAGCGCAAATTCCGTGAACTTGGCGGCGTCGTCGAACTGGAGAAATTTGTTCAACTTCCGCTCGTATCCGATTGTGCTGCTCACTCGCGCGCCGATATCTGCGCCGCACGGCGAGCCTGCGCCATGATTAGGATAGATCATCACGTGATCGGGCAGCTTCAGATAAAAATCGCGCAGCGTGTGAAATTGTTTTTCGGAGAGTTCTTTCGAGCGCCCTTCGCCCAGCAGATCGGGCCGGCCCGCGGACGCGACAAAGAGCGAATCGCCTGTAATCACACCCCACGGCGTATCGGGATGGTCGGCTTCGGCGAGTATATACGACATATGCTCCGGCGTATGACCGGGAGTATGTCGCGCGGTCACTACTACTTCGCCGAATGTGAACCGATCGCCGTCCTTCACCGCTTTGTGTTCAAAGCCATATTCCGCGCCGCCCTCATGGCTCGCGTAGATTTTCGCAGATTCAACCCGGGCGCAAAGCTCGCGTGAGCCACTCACTAAGTCGGCGTGAATATGCGTCTCAAAAATGTGCGTGATGGCGACACTCGTTTCGCGCGCCATGTCCACATAGACATCTACATCGGCTCTCGGATCGAAGACAGCTCCAATGCCTTCGTCGTCATCTCCCACCAAGTATGAAAGTTCAGCGATGCCTTCGGTCTGAATGGTTTTAAAAACGAGTGACACTACCGGAGTTTACACCAAAGCGGCAGCGCAGTTCAACAACATCGGCGTTCCGATGATGTAGCCGCCTCGCTGAGTCGAGGCGCCATCGACGTGTTTTCTTCCAGGAGCACGGCGACACAGCGCCGTGGCTACAACTGCACCTCGACCTCGATCGGCAAAAGGTGGTTGATCATGTAAGTGCCGCGATCGGGATCGCGCTCGACTGGCTGGGTGCGACCCTGTGAATCGGTTGCGCGCGCGATGAGAATTTGTTTTCCAGGTTGCGACGGCGTCTGCCATTGATATTCCCAGCGACACCATGCGTCTGGAATCGGTTTGTCGATGAGTTTCGTCTCCTTCCAACTGGCGCCGCCATCGGTGCTGAGTTCCACTTTTGTGATTTCGCCATCGCACGTCCACGCGGCGCCGTGAACGCGTATCGTAGCATTGGCTGGAACGGTCTCGCCCTCGGCCGGCTTCGCGATTTGCGCCTTGACTTGCAGTTCGGTCAGCGGCGTGCGCTCGGCAATATCGCCTCGCCTCTTCCAGTAGGCGTAATCGATCGTTTGAAAATAACCGAAGAATGTCCTGTCGGTAACGATGATGCGCTGGAGCCATTTGATGGAAGCCATGGCGTACCAGCCGGGCACAATCGCGCGCACCGGAAAGCCGTGCTCTGCCGGAAGCTCGCTGTCGTTCATTTTGTACGCGAGCAAGACGTCACGACGCGCCTTGTCCAATGGAATGCTGCGCACAAATCTTAATTCGCCCGGGGGACTTTTCGGCTCGTCGAGCATGCCGCCATCCGCCCCTTCCAAAATCACTTCACATGCGTTTGCCTTCGCATCCGCTCGATCGAGCAGGGTCGATAATGGCACGCCGGTCCACTCGGCCGTGCCGACCGCACCGAGTTTCCATTGCACACCCTTAACTTTTGGCTCGAGGAAATTTCGATTGTTTCCCGCACATTCCAAAGTCGCCGGAATGGTCACGGATTCTAATTCGAGCAGCTCTTCGTAATTGATGGAGAATGGATTCTCCACTGCTCCCTCGACGCGCAGCCACCACGCACCTCTATCGATCGATGGAATCGGAAAGTGGGTGCGAACGTAAAATGATTCGGTGGGCGTGATAAAGCTGTCGAGAGTTTCAAACGGCATCTCCAGATTGAGCGGAGTTTCGCCGCGCACAATCCTGCCGTCGCGAAGTCGTTTTTCCTCCTGTTGCATCAGATTACACCCGAAGTTTCACTCGAGTTAATAAAGTTGATCTACTTACCGGCTAGTGTACCGGCTCAAGGTATGGTGTGCCTGGATCACTCACATTAAAGGTCACCAGCCGCAGTTGCTCGGTGTTGCTCCGGTTATAACCCGTCATTTTCACGTGCGCCGGCATCGTTATCGCCTGACCAGCCTTCACCGTGACTGGCTCGCGTCCCTCCATTTCCAAAGTGAATGCGCCTTCCAATACATAGACAGTCACTGGGAAACGGTGTGTATGGAACAAAGTCTTATCGTGCGGCTGGAAATTCGCCGTCAGAACGCGCACTTCCTGCTTCTCGCCCTTGGGCATCCCTTGAACAATCTCGCTCAGGAGTAATTGCGGCTTTACGACACCCTGTTCCTGCGCCGTCACTAGCGAACCTTCGAGCAAAACTCCGAACGCGAGACAAAAGCTCCTCCACGTATTCATCTGCGTCTTCCTCCCTCACACGATAGCGTACGGTGAGTCTTTCAACCAACACGGATTAATTGAACAGTTCCGTGATTAAATGCCTGCAGGAAGCTGTTAATACAACCCCAACGACTCGATTGTAGGCTGATCGATTGCGCCGGTAATCGGCAAGCCGTAGTCGCGCTGGAAATTCGCAAGAGCCGCGCGGGTCTCATCATCCAGCGACCCGGTGACTGGACCAAAGTAGTAGCCGGCTTCCTGGAGCGCGGCCTGCACGTTAGTGATCACCTCGTCAGGCAATAGATTACCATAGGTAGAGATCGGCCCATCGTAATCGTAGTAGTTGTTGAGCGGATCGTATCCCCAGGCTGGGTACCAATAGCCTGCATCCCAAAAATAATATCCGCCGCCAACCAAAACGATCGTATTGAAATGCTGGCACCACCAATCCCGGTTGTGCCATTCGTGCCAATGACAACGGCGCGCATCAGAGAAGTTCAGCCGATTGTCTCTTCCTTTCCCATCGGGTGTTGCTGTGGCATGCAGCGTTTTGTGCGGTGCTAAATCACCGCTAGTCAGTTGCGGTGTCGTGGTCGGCCTATCAACCTCGAAATCCTTCGAGTTCGTTATCAGGCTGCCCCGTGGGACTTGCCGGCTCGCCAACGTAGCCGCCGTGGTTCGCCCGCTATAATCGGCGGCATCCTGACCGTTGCGCCTGTTTGCGAACGCCAGCCTGTTGCGTGCGAGTTCATTCCTCTCCATCAGATTGGCGGTCGATTGCACATGGTAAATTCGCGCAACACGCCGGGCGTTGATTGCCGCCAGCGTGGGATTCAGCGATCGCATATACGGTGAATAATTTGGCCGCGAAGTCATGCCGGAGTACGCCAGCATCCCGACTGGATGCGAGTCGATCACGCGCGGCCCCACAGCAATCGGGCCCCGGCCAAAATTTTGCGAAGAAGCCCGTGCAACTGAATGCGCAACACTTGCCTGTGCGCCGTGGCCCACAGCCGGATGAGAACCACCTTGCACGATCGATCCGTTTATCTGTCCGGCAACAGGATGAACGCCCATGATGAAGAGTCCGGCCAGACCGAACGCCAAGAGTATGATTCGCCTCATTAGTTTGTTCCGCCGATTAAACATCATAAATCCCTTTTTGTTGCAAGCTTCTATTGAAAAGAACAGCGTGTCTGGAGGGATTCGAACCCCCAACCTTCTGATCCGAAGTCAGATGCTCTATCCGGTTGAGCTACAGACACAGCGCGAGTTTCGATTTTGAGACGGGAATGCGCACAGAAAATCGGCAATCGCAAATCTAAAATCGAAAATTCTAAAGGGGTGGCCGACGGGACTCGAACCCGCAACAACCAGAACCACAATCTGGGGCTCTACCATTGAGCTACGACCACCATCGGAAAAATCGAACTCCAAGTTTAAGGTTTGTCGCTCGTTTTGCAAAAATAAAGGGCTGGCGTTTTCTATTTGTTTCCTTCATTCTGACCATTCTGTGCACGGTTGGATTGCAACGGCCCACTGCTGGATTATCATTGCGCGTCGTTATCGCATGAAGCGGATCGGTTTGCTTTCGGTTGTCAGCGTCTTAATTCTTTTGGCGGCCGGTCAAGTCCGGGCACAGCAAGACGATCCAAGCGAAACTTTTCTCAAAGCCTACCTGACCGCCCAGCAGGCGGAAAAACTGGAGCGTGAAAACCATTTCAAGACGGCATTGGCGAAGTATCGATTTGCCGGAAGTTTGATCGAAGAACTGCGTAAATCGCGCCCGGACTGGCAACCTGCTATTGTAGAATATCGCGGCCGCAAAATCAGCGAGGGTATTTTGCGCATTCAAGACAAGGCGGCGACGCAAAACGAGCTGGCTACATCACCACAAAATGCCAACCCACTCGAAGGAGGGAACGAGGTGGTGACCAGTGATGCCGCGATCAAAGAGGCAACCAAGAAATTGCGCAGCAAAGTTGATCAACTGCAATCGGCCCTCGACAAATCGCGCAGCGATCTTGAGACCGCGCGGAAAGAAAAGGAGCTTGTGGACGGCAGGCTGAAGGAAACCAGTTCCAAGCTGGAGAAAGCGCAAAGCGAAATCGAGAAATCGAAGAAGTCAGACCGCGATCTCCGCGATCAGCTCGTGCACGCCCAAGATTCGCTGAAAAAGCTCCAGGCATCGCGCGACAGCGGTGCGAAGGAGCAGGAACAATTACGCAGAGAAGTCGCACGTCTCAAAGATGCAGCAACCGCTGCGGAAGAAGCGCGTGTGACGGCGGAAAAGCAACGAGACGAGGCCAACACCAAATTCGCCAACGCAAACAAGCAAATCACTGCGCTTACACAGGAACGGGATGAAATGCTGGCCCAAGTCAAAGGAGCAAAAGACGCCGAACGACAGATGCAAACCTTGCTGGCCGAGAACAGCGATTTGAAACGAAAATTGGCAAACGCGGAAAAGAATGTGCGAGAACTGGCGGAGCAAAAACTGCCAAGCGCGCAGGAACTTACTGAATCGAAACGGCAGCTGGCACAACTCCAGCAGCAAATTGCCGAGACGCAGAAACAGAATCAATATTTCGAGGCCAGAATTGCTGAGCTGGGAGGCCAGCTCGATGAAGCGTCCTCGCAGCTAGAGGTTGCGAAGTTTACCGGCGCGAACAGGGAGGAGACTGAGCGACTCACTAAGGAAAATGAACTCCTTCGAAACATCGTTGTGCGGGAACGGCAGGAAGAAGCGCGCCGGTACCAGGCGAAAAAACTGGTGCTGGCTGAGTTGGACAAATTGAAAATTCAGTCGGACACGTTGAATAAGCAGCTCGAATTCCTTGCCCAGCCAGTCACAAAGCTGAGCAGCGAAGAACTTGCATTGCTGCGGCAGCCCATGATTTCAACATCGCAGAATTCGGGTGTGGTCAAAGCGAGTTTTCTCTTTGCTAAAAAATTGTCAGCCGACTCCGTGAAGATCGCGGAACCGGAGGCCAAGGAAAGATCCGCCAATGAAACGGGCACGACCGGAGACGGTTCCGTTGAGTTCAAAGCGGACGTGCCAGATGATCTCCAGAACGTCGCGCGCACGGCGAACGAGAGTTTCGAGCAGGGGAAATATCACGCCGCTGAAAAGCAGTATCAGGAAATTCTGACCAAAAGTCCGAACAACCTGTATGCGCTCTGTAACCTTGGCGTGGTTTATTTTCACATGAGCAAGCTTCGTGCTGCGGAAGGAACCCTGAAAAAGGCGCTCACCGTTTCACCCAACGACGAGTTTGCGCACATGACGCTGGGAATTGTCTATTATCGGCAGTCCAAATTCGATGACGCGCTAGCCGAGCTGAGCCAGGCCGTTGAGATCAACCCAAGCAGCGCCACCGCGCACAATTACCTCGGCATTACGGCGAGCCAAAAAGGCCGGCAGCAACAAGCAGAAAAGGAAATTCTTCAGGCCATCGCCAACAACCCGGATTACGCAGATGCGCATTTTAATCTGGCAGTGATTCTCGCCACGGCGCGACCCGCTTCAAAGGAACTGGCCAAAAAGCACTATTCCAGGGCGACTGCGCTGGGAACTCAGCCCGACCCGTCTCTCGAAAAATTATTGCAGTGAACGCAAGATCGAAATCAATCTTGCGTCAATAAAAGGAACTTAGTCTTTCGGCCTAACGTGCGTTTTCTTCGCGGTTTCCTCATTGCGCTGTTTACTGCGTTCGTTGGGTGTCTTCTTGCCTTCTTCGTCGGCGATTATTTAACCAGACTCGCACATGTGCCAGAAATGGAAGGCCAACGGGGCATGACAGTCGTTTTCCTGTGCGTGCCTCTGGGGATTTTGGCAGGTTTGGTGATTGGAATCGTTTCGGCCGTCCTGGTCCGCCGGCAGGGGCTTGATGGTTTTTTCATTGCACAGGGTTGGTCCCTTCTGATTGTCTGCGGCGTCGCGGGTTTGCTGGTCGGCGTTCCGTATCTACTATCGGAGAAGCCACCGCGAATTGATGGCAAGCGACTCGAATTGCAGTTCGAGCTTCGCGCGCCGTCAACATTTCAAATTCCAGAACAGCCCGATGGTTACAGCATCCAAGTCAGCCTTTACACTGATAATCGGCAAAGCCGGTTTGCTTTCATCGATTGGAACGCGATTACAAGAGGGGTCGAATACATCACCATTCCGGGAAACGTCCCGTTGTTGACGCAGAGCAAGAACAGATCGCTTCTGGTCTCAATCGGCAACGAACCGGCGGGGTCGCAGTTCATTGAATTGAAAATTCCACCTGCACCAAGCAAGCAGGACGAAACTTGGTCCGAATGGATTTTCGCCACGCAACGCGCCGACCTCAGTCCGGTTCCCGAAGCCAAACGCTTTGCTGTCCGCTACCGCGTGCAGCCTACGGTCCCGTAGTCTTGAAGCCGCGATCTCTGATCGTCAAAGTAGAACGTGCAACCATTTCTCACTGCTAACTGGCGTTACATAGCGATGTTGAATTATTTCATCGATCCTCACCTGATCGCGCCGCTCGTTCCACCCGGCACGGAGATTGATTTCGAAAATGGCGAAACGTTTCTGAGCATCGTCGGCTTGTTGTTTCGTGACACGCGTTTGCTCGGTTTGCCGATCCCGCGACACCGCGATTTCGAAGAAGTGAATTTACGTTTTTACGTGAGGAGAAAATCGGCGGACACGTGGCGGCGCGGCGTGGTCTTTATTCGCGAGATGGTTCCGCGTTATGCGGTCGCGCTCGTCGCACGCGCATTTTACGGCGAAAATTATTTTGCCGTTCCGATGAAACACGAGATCGAGCATCTCGCTGGAAATTTGAAAGTGGAATACTCGTGGCGACGCGGCCGCAGATGGGAATCGCTCAAGATGACTGCCGCCGGCGAGCCGCAGCCGATTCCAGCTGGATCCCACGCCGAATTCATCACTGAACATTACTGGGGTTACACTTCTCTTCGCAGCGGCTGCGGCGAATATCGAGTCGAGCATCCCCGCTGGAAAATTTGGAAAGCAGCCGGCTTCGAATTGAACGCAGACGTTGCAACTCTTTACGGCGAACAATTCGCTGACACGTTAAATCAGCCGCCACGTTCCGCCTTCATTGCCGACGGCTCACCGATTACCATTCAAAGGCGGGAGATATTGTAGGGCGAACCTCCACTGCGTGGTGTGGGCGCGTCCAAATTTTATTTTGCCTCCTGGGATCAGCTTTCCTCGCGGCGATGTCCGCCTTCGCCAAGGCATCCACGCCGCAACGCGGCTATCACTCGATGAGATTTAGGGTCGATGCGCAGCCGCTACATGCGGCCCCGCATCACTCAGCGTCGTTGAACGGGCTGGAAGTAGTGCTTCGCCATGTAATCGGCGACTTTCCTGCCCAGGGTCTTCGCTTGTATGTCAGCAGTGCGGAAATGCAGGCCGGCCCAGATGCGGGCGTCGATGATCTCCTTGAGGGCATCCGAGAACCGGTCGAAGTAGCGGGTTTCACCCGGAAAACGGCTGCTCGTCACGCCGAATCGGATCTT
>QHNV01000249.1 GCA_003218535.1 Verrucomicrobiota bacterium | reverse complement strand
GTTCTCCGGACGATGGATCTCGGCGTCGTGTATCCGAAGATCGCAGATGTGTATACAAGAGCTCTTACTAATTTCACGGAGCGCACAGGCAAGAGTCTTAAAATCAACATCCCCGCCGCTCGTAGTCTACGAGTACGGCCTGCACCTATCGAAGATGTGCCGTTAAACGGAATCCCCAAACCGCAACGCCGATTTGTACGGATGCTGGAGAGTTTAAGCTGGGCAGACGCGTTGATGGGCCACGGCCAACGCCGCCAAGCTTACTCCCTCTTGATCCGGCAATGTGCGCTTCAACCCCAAAACAGTGTCGTTTGGAGAGCGCTCGCACGCCATCTTTTGCCCGCTCTAGTAATTTCAAAACTCACGAAGCTCAAAAACGCATATTCGCCGTCGGATTGAACGAGAGCGAATTCGTTGCGAAAGGAAATGATCGACTGCGTTTATGTGGCTACGGGCCTTCACGACTCGCGATTCACTCGCATCTGCGTGGCAAGCATACGTTTCTTTTATCCGAACATCCCTATTCGGCTTTTGCTGGGAGGAGCGATGCGGCCAAGATTTCTAGACGAACTAAAATGCATGTACAATGTCGAGACGGCTGCAGTTTCGCCAGGCAACTACGGTTGGGGTTTCATCAAGCTCGAGCCGCTCTTTCAAGACCGCCCGGAGCGCTTTCTGATCCTTGACTCGGATACCGTCCTATTGGGGCCGGTGTTGGAGACTGCCAACAATCATCAGACTGATTTCATCGTCGATTTTGAACAGCAAACAGATTCACGAGCTAAAGAAATATACTTTAACTGGGAGATTGGCGAGCAAAGCGGGTTTGGCATGGCACAACCGGACTTTCTTTTCAATACCGGACAGTGGTTTGCCTGTTCCCGCGTACTCCGTCGGGCCGATTTCGATCCTTGGATCCGCTGGTCCCTTCCCCCGCGGCTCACACGACCCGACCTTTTCAAAAACGGTGAACAGGGCATTTTGAATTTTGTCGTTAATGAGCAATACCAAAAAGGATCGATCACGGTCACACGCGTACCTCTGATGCGGTGGCCGGGATTCGACGTGACCGATATCAAACTGCCGGAAGTGACGCGGGGACACGAATCACCTTATCGCCAGGTCATGCATTGGGCCGGCTTCAAGGCACCACGGTTTGAATCCTTGCCGCGCTCAGACTTGTTGATTCACTTCGAGCGCCTCTACTATGAGGACCACGGCGGCGGAGGAGAACGTCTCCGCCTGGCGAGGGCGAGGCGTTACGCCCGCGAATATCGCACGCGCCGTTTCGCGATTAAACTAAAGCAACGACTTCAGCGGGTGATGAGAAGTTAAAGGGCGACCTCGTTACAGCTGCACCGCTTTAATTGATCGAGAGCATGCGAGAAAAACTAAGACAACTATTTCTTAACTGGGGTTACCGAATCGATTGCATCCGATTCGTTCCACGCCAGATGTTGAACCCGGCAAATATGATCGGGCTGGATTTCCACCATGCTGTGTGTCGCCGGATGGTAGAGGTTGGACGTCCACTCAATTTCACGCAGATCGGAGCGTTTGACGGAAGAACCGGTGATCCCCTGTATCCTTACATTCACAGCCATAATTGGCGCGGAATCATGGTCGAACCACAGCGGCGTGCCATCTTGTTGCACACGAAGTGGATGTCATACCATTCATCGATTTATTTGATTGGGTGGGAATGCAGGAGCAGCTTGATGTCTTCCAAATTGATGCCGAAGGCGCCGACGCCAAAATCCTGCGGCTTTTCCGATTCAATTCGTCCCGGCCAGCGATCTTTCACTGGGAGATCAAACATCTCTCGAAGAAGGAAAGAGAGGATTGCCTCGATCGCCTATCGAACCATGGCTATCGTTTTGCCTCATCAGGTACTGAAGATATGCTGGCTGTGCTGTCCCATTGACTCCTAGATGTCTGACGTAAGCGTCATTACCTGCACACATAATCCGCGGCCAGATTACCTGGCAGAGACCATTGAAGCCTTGGCCCGGCAGAGCTTGCCGCTCGATCGCTGGGAATATCTATTGATTGACAATGCCAGCTCGCCGGAAAGAACACCCAGAGTCGATCTTTCCTGGCACCCGCGGGCGCGAATGATCCGAGAAGAGAACCTTGGGCTAACTCCGGCACGTCTTCGGGGAATACGGGAAGCGCAAGGAGATCTTCTCATTTTCGTTGATGACGACAACGTACTCGATCCAAACTTCCTGGAGGAGGCGTTGAGGGTAACCAGCCAAAAGCCTTTCCTCGGCTCCTGGAGCGGTCAATGCCGCGCGCGCTTTGAAGAAGCTCCGCCTGAATGGACCCGTCGTTACTGGGGCAATCTGGTGATTCGCGAATTTGATTCGGATGTGTGGTCGAACATGCCCCGGCTTCCGGAGACGATGCCGTGCGGCGCCGGCCTTTGCATTCGGAGAGTTGTCGCTCTACGTTATCTCGCACTTCACGAGAATGGTCGTCGGAAACGGTTCCAATTCGATCGAACTGGTGACTCCCTTATCTCTGGCGGCGACAATGACCTCGCGGCATGTGCTTGTGAGCTGGGCATGGGAGTCGGCCTCGTCTCCGCGCTGAAACTGACGCATTTGATCCCTCCCGAACGGCTGACGCTTTCATATTTGACCCGTCTGACGGAAGGCATCGAATTCACTTCTACCCTGCTCGATATTGAATGCGGCATTCAGGTGCCAGACCGCGGTCCTCTTGGTCTATTGGCGGATCAACTCAGGTTGTTGCGGCTCCGCGGTCCCCATCGCGAAATTAGGCGAGCAGTTCATCGCGGTCGCACTAAAGCTATGAAACTATTGAGCGATCGCCGCGCTGCTATCGGAAATGCTCTCTAAGATTATGCTGACAATCGCAAAGAGCCGGCTAATACCTTGGATTAAGCGTCGGATTTATGCGCGGCACGGAGAGCCCTATCGCATACGCGGCCAAACTCTACGCTATGCGCCCGGTTCGCGACCTGTCCGCCTGCGATACAAGAACTCTTCTAATGCAAATGTAAGGTATGATGCACTTCAAGTCGAGCTATTGAGTAAGAGTCTCATGCCAGGCGATACAGCTATCGACATTGGAGCCCATAGCGGCCAATACTGTATCCTGATGACCGCGATGGTCGGCGACAAAGGCAACGTTATCGCATTCGAACCCGACCCTTATGCTCTCAAGCTTCTGCTTAAGAATCTGGAGTTGAACCCTCGCCTCAAACGGCCTCGGATTGAAAACGTTGCGCTAAGTGAT
>QHNV01000248.1 GCA_003218535.1 Verrucomicrobiota bacterium | reverse complement strand
TGGAATTTCTTTTTGTGATCTTCCTTCTCGCTTTTGCGTTCTCCGGAAACGCTAAGCATGCCGTCTTCGACTGTTACCCTAACGTCATCCTTCTTCATTTCAGGCAGGTCAGCCTTGAGGAGATACTCTTGATCATCCTCACTGATATCAACCTCCGGTGACCAATCTGCGACCGCCAGGCTGTGGATCTCGCCACTGCCCATTCTGTTCGGAAACCCGACCGAGAAGAATCGATTGAAGGGATTTTGCGCTTCGTCGATCTCTCTAAGTGGATTCCATGTTATTAATTTATTCATATATATTTACCTTCTGGATTGAGTTAAAGCTATTTTGGCATATTGCGCTCACCGCTTATTGTCAGAGTCGACCCGAATCTTGTGCAGGTTGAAGAACAGGCCCGGTGGAAAGCAAAACGCCCGGTGACTTCACCAGATTGCGAAGTATGCTAGAGCCTCACGCATTTTTTACGGTCGTTTTCTACGGTCTGAGGATTTCTTCGAGCAAGGCTATGCGATCCCGGGTAACACGCTGCAAATAGTAAACCACCAGACCCGACGACATTGCCTGCCCCGCAATCCTCACGTTGCTGTCTTCGCTCAATTCTGCGTCGGGAATCAGCGACCATACAACCGCTTTAACCCCAGCACATGAACAGACTTGCCCAGGAAGCAGCTATAGACCACGTTGGAGTCGGCTGTGACGATTTAAAGGATAAAAACCAATGCGAAAACGAATCAGTTCTCGGCCGCAGCGAGAAAGCCCGTCAGCGAATACCGGCTGGCTCGACTTGGAAGCCCTGGCCCGAGTCGAAGTCACATCGGAAGACGCGGCGCACCCGATCGAATCAGCGCTCTTGCCTGTTGGCGCAACAGGATGGCGCGCGGAAAGCTCAGGAGAACAGACGGTCCGCCTCCTCTTCGAAGCGCCGCAGAGGCTCAGGCGCATCCGCCTGCTGTTTCGAGAAGAGAAGGAGGCGCGCACGCAGGAGTTCGTCCTGCGCTGGTCGCCAACGGGAGACGGCTCATGGCGCGATATCGTGCGCCAGCAGTATCACTTCAGCCCATCGGGAGCGACTGAGGAGATCGAGGACTATCGAGTCGAGTTGAAAGACGTGGCTGCCTTGGAACTTACCATCATCCCGAACCTGAGTGGCGGCTCATACGCCTCACTCGCGCAATTGCGCCTTGCGGGCAGTGGTGAATAGCTGGCAGAGCTGACTGTTAAATCGCGGGACTGGATATTGCCGACGCGTGGACACAAAAACCATGGCTCATCGGAAGAACAAACTTGGCCTATCGGTCGCGATCGGCGCAGGCGTCGGAGCAGCACTGGGTGTCGCATTGCATCACCTGCCGTTGTGGCTGAGCCTCGGTTGCGTCGGTGGCATCGTGACCGGAATTATTTTGACGCGAATGACGCGATCCTGATTCTCTCACGGTATTTTGGTAGTTTGAATGTGTTGTTCGTGTGCATGTTGCGCCTTGCATTCCACAAATGATGCCTGGAACCAAGGCGAGTGACGCGCGATTCCAATGACAAGCTCACAATACGTTTACGAAGTCCGACCGCGCAAGGGATTGCCGCAGAAATGTCCCCAAATAAGCCCTTCTTCGAGCTTTATCGGCGGAAAGCTCTTACAGCCGCGCGGCGAAGCTTGGCGATTGTCTCAGCGCTCGTTGGTTGATGAAAGTTCCCCATAGCTTGGCAACATACCACGGCGGCGCCGCTGACATGAATAAAAGGTCCGCCATGTGGTTGCCAACCTTCCTTCAGCGCGGCATTCACTTTTTCAGCGAGCGAACCGAGGTCTTGGCTTTCAATAATTTTGTACTCTTCGATCGTGTCCATCTGCCTATCATCGGAAAGCGCGCTGCCGTGGTCGAGGAGGATTTACTGTCTGTGCGAGAGCCCGTCCGCGCGAGGACCGGCACGCGGTAGATATTTCATAGTGATGAAGACACTCGGTGATGCCGGAAATACCTAACACTGGCAAGCCCGCACATCGTCTGCCTGTGCCCATCTACAACCAGCCGCGCTTCTTAAAGTAGACGATTTGAAAAATCGCGACCCCGAGCATGAAAAGAAGGCAACCAATATATCCCAATGGATGATACAGCTCCGGCATGTTTAACGGCAGCCGGCGGCCATTAAATGCCGGCACGAAATTCATCCCGTAAACACCGGTGATAAAAGTGAGCGGAATGAAAACCGACGAGATGACCGTCAGCACACGCATGATCTCGTTCGTGCGAAAGCTCACGCTCGAGAGATAAATCTCCATCAGCCCAGAAAGCACGTCGCGATAGCTCTCCACCAAAGCCATGAGCTGCACGGTGTGATCGTAGCAGTCGCGCAAGAAGACTCTGGTTTCCGGTCGAATGGCTAAATCAAAGCGGCGGGAAAAAAACGCCGGAGGCCAGATTCTCGAGCTCGCCGGCTGCAATCTCCTCACCATCAGTCCCGAATTGATGAAACAGCTTTCCGAATCGCACGAGCCGGTCGAGCGAAAACTTACCCCCGAAAAAGCAAAAAGCGCAGATGTGAAATGGCTCGAGTTGGATGAGAAGAAATTCCGCTACCTCGTGAACGAAGATGCAATGGCGACGGAGAAAACCGCAGAAGGTATTCGCAAGTTCGCGGGTGATATTGTAAAACTAGAAAAGCTTGTTGCTAGCAAGTTAAGCTGATCCCTCGGCATTTCTCGCACTAACCTTACACTAGTAGCCGAAATCGGGGATTTAAAGAAAAGGCCGCGAGATAATGACCGCTTAACTTTTCTACTGCGCATTTTTTTACTTCAGCACTCGCGCTGTTACCTTGCATTTGACTAGCGGTTGCTTGGCCGCGGCTATTCCGTTACGTCTGCGCGATGCCGGAGGATTTAGCGCCGCGTTCAAAGAATCCGGTCAAATGGTTCTTCTCGAACCTCGGTCCCGGCCTCATCTCCGGCAGTCGGCGATTATCGGTTCCACAACACCTGTGCACGACGGCGCATTCAGTATCTCTTCATCAGTTGATATTTGCTGGCAAGATCAACTAAATGAAGGGGCAATGCAGCTAAATGTTGCAGCTGATTGTAAAATCGCGGCAACTCACCGACGTTCACCCATGGCCAAGCAAACACGCAAACATGACTTCGGTGGCAGGCCTTCGGTCGGAAAGCCGAAGCGTAATACATCGCGTCTGGAAGACGCTTCTGCGAAGCAGCGCAAACAACATGCTCATAAGGCCCCGATACGACGTGCTGCGAGCAAATTTCGCGAATAATCACTGCCTAACGGTGTTGCGACGCTCGCTATCGCGGAGGCGGAGAGCATTCTCTCGCCGTGGTTAGTCACTGGTTGGGAGGCAGGAGTTCGTGCGGCGCAAGTGGAGACTGAATCGTGTAGAATATCTCATCACGTGCACCGTATAGTGTTCGGCCAGATAGTCCGCGACGCAGAAATCGCCTACGCGATCTCTCCAGTTGTACGCAGACACCGTCTCACCGAGGAAGAGACCGAGAAATTCTTGGTCGAACTGCGTATTCCTCGCGCCGCAAACGTTGCCCGAATCACGCATCGTTTGGTCGTTAACTGCTCACAGAAGGCGAGCTCCGAACTCGCGGCCCAGAGCTGATCGGGAGAATCGCGCCTTTGGGCAACGCATCCCTGTGAACCCGGTTAGTTCGCTCAATTCCACATTGGAAATTGCGAACTTGGCGTCGCTAGTTTCCAACATGGCGCATTCGCGCCGACTGTTTCGAACTTCACCGAACGGCAAAAATGGACTAAATCTTAGACTCATACCGGACTCCCATTTTGGACAACACAAGGACCAAAAAAATGCGAGCGGACGCGGAATCGTTTAAGAGCTGGTTGCTTGCCGATCGGGGGCAACACGAGATGCCGGGACTTTATCAGAAGAAAGGCCACGCATCCGCAGAACAGTCTTGGTACAAAGTGATGTGCCTAACGGGAGTGGACTATTTCTCGACTCTCGGTTATCAGCCTGGCATTGCCGCTTTGGCCGCAGGTGCGTTGTCACCTTGCGCAACGCTCATTCTCGTTTTGTTAACGCTTTTTGGGGCACTGCCAATTTATCAACGCGTTGCTCGAGAAAGTCCCCACGGTGAAGGGTCCATCTCAATGCTTGAACACCTGCTTCCTTGGTGGCAGGGCAAGCTCTTTGTCCTGGTACTTCTGGGCTTCCT
>QHNV01000177.1 GCA_003218535.1 Verrucomicrobiota bacterium | reverse complement strand
GTAGGGGCGGTTGATGATTAACCGCGGATGACACGGATAGGTTTGGGGAGCACACGCGTCCCGCGTGTTGGTCGTTGCGGCTCGCGACGACCAACTTTTAGACAGAATGAACAGTCCCGCACCCGCGGGATCAGAATCAGTATCCCGCTCGATTTTGTCAATTCTGTCTAAAGATTCGCTTCCGGTACCTTTTCATTGTCGAAGAAAGACTGTTTCGGCGCGCCGCCGAAACCAGCACCCGAGACGGGTGCGCTCCCCGGAACGGGATCCGCGCTATCTCATGGTGTCATCTGCGTAATCCGCGGTTCTCCAGAGAGATATCTCGACTTCGCTCGACATGACAATTAGATGACTGCGCATGGAAGCGGTCCGGCTTTTCAAATCCCTCGATCACGATCAGCGCAACACGTTCCTGGCTTGTTTTCTAGGGTGGACGCTGGATGCGTTCGATTTTTTTCTGCTGACCTTTGTAATCGTGCCGATGGCGCACGATTTCGGCACAAGCGTCGCCGATCTCGGTTATGCGATCACGATCACTCTTGCGATGCGACCTGTGGGCGCGTTCATCTTCGGTTTGCTCGGCGACCGGTTCGGACGGCGTATTCCACTCATGATCGACATTGTTTTTTATTCGCTCATGGAATTACTCACAGCATTTTCGCCAAGCTACACCTGGCTGCTGATTTTTCGCGCGCTTTACGGGATCGGCATGGGTGGCGAATGGGGACTCGGCGCATCACTGGCAATGGAATCGCTTCCAGCGGACGCGCGCGGGTTGTTCTCCGGAATTTTGCAGCAGGGATATATGTTCGGATATTTGTTCGGCGCGCTAGTTTACGGAATTGTATTTCCGCTCTTCGGCTGGCGCGCATTGTTTGTGGTCGGCACGCTGCCAGCGCTATTGGTTATTTACATTCGCGTCAAGGTTCCCGAGTCGCCAGTCTGGCTGCGCCAAACATCAACCATCATCTCCTCAAGCAGAATAAGATCGGCTACGACGGTCAGGAATTTTTGGACGAGCCTTGGCAACATCCTCAAGCGGCACTGGCTGCTGTTCATCTACGTCATTTTGCTGATGACAGCGTTTAACGCCATGTCGCATGGCACTCAGGATATGTATCAGACTTTCCTGGGCGAACAACGCGGCCTGAGCGTACAAGCGAAATCGGTTATTGGAATTATCTATGCCGTCGGCGCCATCTGCGGAGGAATTCTGGTCGGCCATCTTTCGCAAAAATTCGGCCGGCGTCGATTGATCATCATCACCGCAATATGCGGCATCATTCTGATTCCGGCGTGGGTGTTCTCCCCTGCGTTATCGATGCTTGTGGCTGGTGGATTCTTGATGCAATTCATGGTGCAAGGCGCATGGGGCATCGTGCCCGTGCATTTGAACGAGCTATCGCCGGGTGAAGTGCGCGGCACGTTCCCTGGGTTCGCATATCAACTTGGGAATCTTTTGGCAGCTAACACGGCCGTGGTAGAGGCGCGTTTGGCGGAACATTTTCGGGACGCCGCTGGCCGGCCTGATTACGCCAAGGGCCTCGCGTTATTTGCGTTCGTAATTTTTATCGCGCTCATCATTATCACCGCGATCGGACGCGAAGAACGCGGCAAAGAATTTTAAGGAGGCGTTATTGCGTCCACAGATTGCACAGATTTACACAGATTTCTGGAAGAATACTAAAATCAAGCTGTGAAATCTTCGGATGGCGCCGTCGAAGAAAGACTGCGCGTTTTGGATCGGGGAGCATACGCGTCTCGCGTGTTGGTCGTTGCGTCTCGCGACGACGGACTTGTCAGAATTCATTCCTCCGAGAAAAAGTTTGCTCAGGCGGGACGCCTTCGCCAGCACCCGGGGACGGATGCGCTCCCTAGATTTATCAACGCGAAGTCGCCGGCGGCGCGGCCGCGCCAGTACCGGCGCTGGTAGGTTGCGTTTGCGACTGCGCGGCTACTTGGGCCGAACCACGATAAACTCCCGGTCCGTAACGCTGCTCGACAATCGCTTCGGCAATTCGGTCCGCAAGTAATTCACGATATTCCCAATCGCGCGCCTCATTACCTTCAGTGCGATTACTCAGAAACCCGCATTCCACCAGGGCGGCCGGACACGTTGCCAGTCGCAGCACACGAAAATTCGCGGTGTGAATACCGCGATTAGCCGAATGCGGGATGGTCATCAGTTTAGATTGAATCTGGTTCGCTAAATCGAAAGAAGCGCTCGAATGATAGTAAGTCTCGAACCCGCGAATCCCGCGTCGGCGGGAATCATTAAAATGGATGCTGACGAAGATGGCACTTTTTTGCGCATTCTCGATAGCGACTCGATCATTCAATGGAATAAAGACGTCCGAGGATCGCGTCATAATCGTGTTTATTTGTGATTCGCGCAGCTTGCGCTCGAGACGCTGGGCTACATCCAACGTAGCCATCTTCTCCGGTGGACCGTAGCGGCGATACGCGCCGTTATCTTTGCCGCCGTGGCCCGCGTCTACTACGACAGTAGTAAACGTTTTGGTGGTATTTTTGACCGCGGCATTGGGCGTGGTTGCGCAAGCGACGATGAAAATCAGCGAACCGATAGTCAGGGCTGAGCCGATTAGACGCAACATTCGGAAACAGATAGCTGGGATTCCGCTCTTTGGCAAAATTTTTGAGTCGGTTTGATCTAACCGATCACGCGGATGGCACCAATAGAACGGTCGTAGGCGGGATCGGTGATCTCGGTCAGGTAGATCGGTACCGGCATCGACGATGCCGGCAACAGGCAGCCGCACCGAGCGGGCCACGCCTGCGGATGCGCTCCCCAGAATAGAAAAAGCACTTGTTTTTTGCGTGTCCGCACTTAAAGCCTTTATCTCTTTTATGATCTTCCGATTCGCTATTTTGTCTTTGCTCCTGGCGTTCAATTTTTCGATGTGCAAGAAAAATCCAAGCGCTGTGGAGGGCGCGGCCCAGGCGACGACGCCGCAGGCGGCAGCCAGTCCCAACGCGGCTGCGTCGCCGAAAAAAATCGTCAAGCCTGTAGTCGATCAGACCGCGCAGACCCTTATCTTTTGCTATCATCGTTTGGTGGACAAGGTCCGCTACCCAGGCACTGAGATCACGCCGGCTGATTTCGAGGCACAGATGAAACAGCTTAAAGACAGCGGCATCACGGTCATCTCGATGCAGGATTTGCTTGCGTGGAAGCGAGGTGAAAAGAACATACCGCCGCGATGCGCGGTAATTACTTTCGATGACGGCTGGAAATCACAATACGAAGTCGCGTGGCCGATCATGAAAAAATTCGGTTACCCATTCACAATGTTTATCTACTGCGAAGGCGTCGCTGGCGGCAGCTTGGGAGGTGGACAGGCAATCACGTGGGAACAGCTTGCCGATATGCGTGACAATGGAATCGATATCGAGGCTCACTCGGCGACGCACCAAGATTTGCGCGAAGGTCACAACATTATGCTGGCTGGAGCGGGTGGAAAGAAGACCAGAACGAAATTAGTCGGGCCGCAATACGAGCAATGGCTCCAAAACGAGGTGGTCGGCTGCAAACAACTGCTGGAGCAGCGGCTCGCGATCAAGGTGAACTGTTTTGCCGTGCCGTTTGGAACTTACAATGAGCACGTCAAGGAAGTTGCGCGAAATGCCGGCTACGAAGCGATGTTCACCGTTTACGGTCAGCCCATCACGTTTAACTCTCCGCTGGATTCACTCGGTCGCTACGCGATCGAAGCAAACAAGCCAAAGGTTTTTGTCGATGCAGTCAAAATGATCGGCGCACCTACAAGCGGCGGCGCACCGGTAGCCGAAGTGGGCGCTGCCGATCTCTCGACTCAACCGGCCGATGGCCAAACCGTGCGCACAGCACTGCCTCTTATCAAAGCCAACCTCAGCGGAATCGGTGCGATCGAACCCGGTAGCGTGCAAATGCGCGTGAGCGGTCTGGGTGTCGTCCCGGCAACTTACGATCCCAAAACTGGAATCGTTTCCTATCAAGTCACACAGAAATTGCGCGAGAAAACATGCACCGTAATTGTCGGCGCGAAATCCCAGGGGAAAAAGGTCGAAGCACACTGGACCTTTGGAATCGAGGAGGCCGCGTCTCCTGCGGCAGCCGCAGCGGCAAAGCCAAAACCAACGCCCAAGAAGTGATCGGGCGATGATAATTTGGGTAGCGCGCGTGTCTCGCGTGTCCGCCGATCGGACGGACTCGTCCCGTGGCGAGCGAGCGAAGCACGTCCTCGCCACGGATTTTTTTGGAAGGACGAGTGAAGAGTGTTGCGGCGAGGGCGCCGCAACCAACACGCGAGGCGCGTGTGCTCCCAATCCAACCGATTCGTCCCGCTGCGGCGGGATTAGTGTTGATTCGTGGTTAAAGACAGGTGGTAACTAGTGATGTTTCCGCAACTGAGCGATAGATTGCAGGAAATTTTAAAAGAGCTGCGTGGGCACGGCACGATCAGTGAATCGAACATCGACGCGGCACTTCGGCAGGTTCGTCTAGCTTTACTTGAAGCGGATGTCGATTTTCACGTCGCGAAAAAATTTATTGCCCGCGTAAAAGACAAAGCGCTGGGCGAGGCGGTGCTTCGCAGCATCACGCCTGGGCAGCAGATCATAAAAATTTTCCAAGACGAATTGACCGCGCTGCTTGGGGGAGATGCGGAGCCGCTTCGTCTGGAAAACGGCACACGGATTTTGATTGTGGGCCTCAACGGTTCGGGCAAAACAACTTCAGCCGCAAAGCTGGCACTTTTTTTGAAAAAGCAGGGTTATACGCCAGCGCTGGTGGCATGCGATTTGCAGCGGCCGGCAGCGATCGAACAACTCGCAATGCTGGGAAACCAAATCGGCGTTCCTGTTTACACACCGGCGCCGGGCGAAAAGAATGCACAACGCGCCGCACAGGCTGCGCTTGGATGGATTGATGGACCCGCCTTCGCCAATCAGCCTTCGCGTGAACCTACGGCGAGTCGAGACGCTAGGGCGCGGCAAGCCATCTTTGATACTGCGGGGCGACAGGAAATTGATGATACGCTGATGGATGAGCTGAAGGAGTTGAAGGAATTTTTGCAGCCACAGGAAACTCTGCTCGTCGTGGATGCCGCAACTGGTCAGCAAGCGGTTAGTGTCGCAACACGCTTCAATGATGCTTTAGAAATCACGGGAATCATTTTGACGAAGCTCGATGGCGACGCGCGCGGCGGCGCGGCGTTGTCGATGCGGGAGGTAACGCGCTGCCCTATGAAGTTCGCGGGAACCGGCGAAAAGCTCGATCAATTCGAGCTTTTCATTCCGGAGCGGCTCGCCGGCCGGATTCTCGGAATGGGGGATGTAGTTACTCTCGTCGAAAAAGCGGCGGAAGCGGTTGACCAGGAAGAAGCTGCCCGCATGGAGCGCAAACTGCGGACGGCCTCGTTCGATTTCGATGATTTCCTCGCGCAGTTCAAAATGATGCGAAAAATGGGACCGCTTGAGAATATTCTTGGCATGTTGCCCGGTGTGAGTAACGTGCAGGGCTTCTCCATTGACGAGAAACAGCTTAAGCGCACGGAAGCGATTGTGCTTTCAATGACGAGCGAGGAGCGGACGCGTCCCGGCATTCTGAATGCGCGGCGGCGTCAACGCATCGCGCGCGGCAGCGGCTGCAGCGTCACGGAAGTAAACGATTTGCTGAGGCGTTTCGATCAAATGCGTAAGATGATGAAAAGCGCCGGCAAAATGAAAAAGATGATGGCGCAAATGGCGCGAATGAGAACTTAAACTATGGCAGTTTCAATCAGGTTACGCAGAGAAGGCGCGAAGAATCACCCCTATTACAAGGTGGTGGTGGCCGATAGCCGCAGCCCGCGCGACGGAAAATTCATCGAAATCATCGGCACCTACGATCCGAAGAAACCAGGTCACAACAGCACGATTCATCTTGACCGCGCCGAATACTGGATCAGTAAGGGCGCCCAGCCCTCCGATACCGTTCGCAGCTTGATTAAGAGAACCAAAAAACTGGCTACGAAAACGCCGGCGCCCACGGAGACAATTACGTCAGCTGCCGCCGCACCAGCGGAAGCGGGCTAACGCTAAGATCGACATCTGTAACCGCCACGCCTGTGGCGGCGATCCATGCGCGCATCTTAAGACGGCAGCGCGCGCTTTGCACAGTGAAGCGGCTACAGATGAAAATTCGTATCGATTCGTGTCGATTCGTGATTAGCTTGGCCCATCATGAGAGAATTTCTCGAATTCATCATTCGACAGCTAGTCGAGTTTCCTGACGACATGGTACTCACAGAAATTCCGAGCGGAAAAACGACTGTCTTTAAACTGCAACTCCGGCAAGGGGATGTCGGGCGCGTCATTGGCCGAAATGGCCAGACCATTCAGGCAATTCGCGCGTTGCTTGCCAGTTCGGCAGCGCGCCACGGCCAGCGCGCCACCCTCGAAATCATAGAATAAAATCCGCCCGATCGCAGGGCGTCTGTGTCAGGCTCCGATCCGTAGCGTTTCACAGAATGGAGCCGCAGGGACGCGAGCGACATAGACGGGCAGCCCATCTGGGCGAGAGAGCGGGAGCGAACGAGTCAAACGCCCTACAATTCGGTGTTGGACGTTCAGCGGCGAACGTTCGACGTTTTCCCAATGAAGATCGATATCGTCACGCTGTTTCCTGAGATCTGTCGTGCGCCATTGAGCGAGAGCATCATGAAACGCGCGCAGGAAAAAGGAGTCGCGGATATTCACATTCACAACCTGCGCGATTGGACAACCGACAAACATCACGTGGTTGATGACGCGCCCTTTGGCGGCGGGCAGGGGATGGTGATGAAGCCGGAACCGATTTTTGCCGCCGTGGAAGATCTTAAACACCAACCAGCAAACGTCGAACATCGAAAGTCGAAAGTCATTCTGATGTCGCCCGCCGGGCGGCGGTTTGATCAACAAATGGCGTACGAGCTTTCGCAGGAATCGCATCTCATTGTCGTTTGCGGCCATTACGAAGGGGTCGATCATCGCGTGATCGAACATTTGGTGGATCTGAACATTTCAATCGGCGATTACGTGCTGACAAACGGTGCCATCGCTGCAGTTGTGCTGGTCGATGCGATCGTGCGTTTGCTACCGGGCGCGCTCGGTCACGAGCAATCCGCTGCCGACGACAGCTTCAGCAGCGGTCTCCTCGAAGCGCCGCAGTACACGCGGCCTGCTGAATTTCGCGGCTGGAGAGTGCCGGACGTTTTACTCTCGGGAAATCATGCCGAAATCGCAAGGTGGCGAAAAGAGCAAGCGCTCAAGCGCACACGCGAAAATCGCCCCGATTTGCTCCAATAACTTCCGCACAACGTCATGTGATCCTGAGCGGAGCATGGGACCTCACAATAGTCAGCGATGCCCAGACTAATCGTGAACACTTCCCAGGACCACGCAGGCGTTGATTCCGCCGAAGCCAAACGAATTACTCATGACGAAATTAAGTTCACCCGAGCGCCCGTGGTTCGGCACTACATCGAGATCGCACGCCGGATCTGGATTTTGATAATTGATCGTCGGAGGTAGCCATTGCCGATCTAGCGCCAGCGCGCAGATCGCCGCTTCAATTGCTCCTGTCGCCCCCAGCGGATGGGCGTGATAACCTTTCGTGCCGCTCACCGCAATATGACGCGCATGTTCTCCGAAAACGTCTTTGATTGCTGCTGTTTCCGTACTGTCGTTCAGCTGCGTCGAGCTGGCGTGGGCGTTAATGTAATTGATTTGTTCGGGCGCAAGTTGCGCATCAGTTAAGGCATCGCGCATTGCGCGGATGCAAGATTCGCCGCTGGGTAACGGTGCTGTCATGTGAAAGGCATCGTTGTTTAAACTGTAGCCAAGCACCTCGGCGTAGATATGCGCGCCGCGGGCCCGCGCATGCTCGAGCTCTTCCACAATGAGTGAGGCTGCGCCTTCGCCCATGACAAATCCGTCTCGCAAACGATCGAATGGACGGCAGGCAAAGACGGGATCGCCGTCCCACCGGCTCATCGTCTTGATGATGTCAAAAGCGCCAATGGTTAACGTGGCCAATGGGGCTTCCGCTCCGCCCGCCACAATCACATCTGCAAAATCATCGCGAATGTAGCGAAGTGCTTCGCCCACCGAAACCGTACCGCTCGCGCAACTGTTAGAGTTTGTCGTGCCGACACCCCGGAACCCGAACTCGATTGCAATGTTGGAGTGTGCTGAGCCGCCGAAAACCTGAATAGCCAGCATCGGGTTCACTCCGCGCACACCTTTCTTCAGGTAACGAATATGTTGATCTTCGGCTTTGCAGACACCGCCCAGAGCGGTGCCGAAGCTCACACCGATGCGATGTTGTGGACGTTCGCGCGAATACTTGATCCCGGCCTCATCGAGAGCCAATTGTGCTGAGGCTACCGCGAATTGTGCATAACGATCGAGCCGCTTGAGGCGTTGCGGTGAAAAAAAATCCTCCGCGTTCCAGTTGCGAATTTCTCCTGCGCACGAAACCTGAAACGGCTTTGGATCAAAAGTGGAAATACGAGTGATCCCACTTTGCTCCGCAAGAATGCCGTTCCAAAAACCATCGACGCCATAGCCAATGCATGTGATTGGACCGATGCCGGTGATGACCGCGCGTCGTCGGCTCATGCGGCCATCCTGCTTGCCTTTGTTTCCACGTATGCCTTCATACAGTGCAAAGTTTTATTGGCAATGTTATGAATGAAAAAAACGCCGATGACCAGATCGGCGATCGGCGCCAGCGCATGAATGCGAAAGCGCAAATCATGCGAGATCTCTACCAGCACGCCATCTGGAGTATTGGAAAATGTCCAGACGACGCGCATCCCTTTTGTCCAGCTTTTTAGGTGACGGAAATGAATTTCGAGTTTGCTACGATCAATGATTTGCTCCGAGGTCCAAGAAATCGGAATACCCGAGCGGCGTGCCGCCATGACCACGACGTTGCGATCGGGGCTGCGCTCGAGGAAACGGATGTAACGATAATGAGGCAAAATGGTCGGCCAAAGCTCCAGGTTCGCTGCTGTCTCAAAGATCGACATCTTTGGGGCGCGCATGACGATGGAATTGTGCTTGTGCATTTGTAGAACGGCAGCAACGCTAGCGCGAGCTTGGGTGTTACGCAGGTTATAATTGCGCGAGAGAGCATGTGCTATCTCGTCCTTGTTTGTTGCCGCAACTCCTACTCTCGCTCTTGCTTCAATACTAGATGCGGCGAGCTTGAATCAGGGCAGGAGTAGGAGTTTTTCGGCAGCGAGTTGGAAAGGCGAATGCTAATTACCGTCCGTGCCCGCGGCCGATCGACATCTTCGTGGCTCGTTCCGTCGTCCTGGCCGTTTGTTGCAACTCCCTCATGGCTTGTTGGAAGCACGCGACATCGTATTGGCTCACGA
>QHNV01000246.1 GCA_003218535.1 Verrucomicrobiota bacterium | reverse complement strand
CCAGCATGATCCGGCCTTGCGGAAACTGCGGAGTAAGCTTGTCGAAATCGAACGGTGCCTGCCATTGCTCAGCTGGCTGGTCCTCGATGGTTGTCACGCGCTCCAGCGTAAGAAATTTCTCGCGTTGAACCGGCAGTCGTAACGTTCCCGCAAGTTTTTGCCCAGGGCGCAACCCGTATTGCTCGATCAGCGCCCGCGGCACGCATACATCCTCAGGGACCGGAAGGAAATTCAAGTTCGGCCAGCGAAGCATGGCAAAAGAATCGCTGATCTGATCGAGAAAACCTTGCCCGCTCACGGTAGCGCCAGCGGTCAAGGCGGCGCGAATCAGATCCAGAATCTGCTGATGCCGCGAGCGCGCTGGGTGCAAATGCAAACTCAGTTCGCGCGCCAATGCTTTCAGCTTTTTGTCCGAAAACTCTTGCAGCTCATTGAGGTCAATTGAGCGCACTGTAGCTGTAGTGGCGACTGTCTCAGCCGCTGTTCCGGCGTTTGCAGGCGACACGTCCGCCATTCGGACGGACTCGTCCCGTGGCGAGCCTGCCTCTGCAGTTTGCGTTTCCGATGAAGCGGAGGCTTCTAGCTTTTCGTCCATGATTGCTTCTGCCAGAGGCCGACCAAAAGGCGCGCCTGCGCCCCAAGCATCGTAGGGTCGCCATTGTTCCAAACCACGTGGTCTGCGCGTTTGATTTTTTCGTCCAGAGGCATTTGTGAATTGATCATTTGTTCGGCTGCGGCGCGCTCAACCGATGCGCGCTCCATCAGCCAGCGTAACTGGCTCCGGGAAGAGCAAGCCACCACCACCACCCGATCACATAAGGCTTCAGCGCCAGTTTCATAAAGAAGTGGAATGTCAGCGAAGAAAAAATCGGGAGAATTGCGATGCTTTTCAGCTTCCGCCCTCCATTGGCGGCGAATCCGCGGATGGAGAATCTGTTCGAGCGCGCGTTTCTTTGCGGCGCTACCAAATATTATGGCTCGAAGTTTCTCTCGATTCAAGTGCCCATCGGCTGAAAAAACTTCCGTTCCAAATTCTGCGCGAATTTCATTTTTCACTTCCTGGTCAAGATCGCCAAGCTGATGGGTGGCCTCATCGGCATCGAAGAATTTCGCAGTCGGAACGATCGCGCGCAGCGCTTGGCAAAAGCTGGTCTTACCTGTGGAAATTCCGCCAGTGATCCCGATGGCAGGCATTTAGGTAACGAATTAAAACGCAGTAGAAGCGGCTGTGTCAGCCGCAAAATTCCAAACAGCCGCCACGCCGCGAAGCGTGGCGGCTCATAGTTCGGGGAGCGGCGATTGACCTCAATCGCCATCGGGCGGTTCTGGTGAACCGCCCCTACCTCCTCGCATCCTGCAACGTCGCGGCTTTACTGATTGCTCACCGTTTGCGGCGCCGGCTTACTCAATTCAAGCTGGTCATTTACTTTCTGCAGGCCGGTGGTGAGAACTTCAATCTGCTTCTGCTGCTGGGCGATGGTCGCTTCCTGCTTGGCAGCCACAGACTTTAGCTCCTGAACTGTTTGGTGTTCCTTGAGGAACTCGTTGAGCAACATCGCGTTTACTGCCTCGTACCGCACGCCATAAGCCTTTCCGTCGTGACCTCGCGTAACCAAGTCGGGGTTGATCTTTTCCACCTCCTCGGCCACAAGGCCAAATTGCGGACTCCGAGTCGGGTCAAACTCCTGCTTGTAGTGAAACGTGACTGGCTTTAGCGAAAGGATTGCTTCACTTGCCTTTGCCATTGGTTTAATGTCGTCCTTGAAGCGCTGCGAAGAAGTGGCCATCGCATGTCCCAATTGGCCCGTAGTGGTGTCAACAACAACGGGAGCGGTGTTCGTCGTAAGAGTCGTGTTAGCGATGCCAGCGATATAGGTGGCGCCCTGGGTTTCGCCGATGCGGATGGTATCCAGTTCGCTAGCAGCAACGCCAGGGTTGCCGATATAGATGTCGTTGCCGGCCGAAGTGACATTGGCGCCAGCGGTAGACCCCACTGCAATAGTAACGTCGCCCTTGGTCATGTTGGCGAGCGCATTGGAGCCGACGGCAACGTTGCCACCGGCGACTGTGGCGTCATGGAGGTTAAGGAGCGCTCGTTGGCCAACGGCCACGTTGAATTGGCCGGTCGTGTTGCTATAGAGCGCTTGAACACCGACGCCCACATTGTAGGCCCCGTGCGTGTTACCTACGAGCGCTGCGTCACCGACGGCCGTATTAGAAAAGCCGTCGCTGTTATGAAACAGCGTGTTAACGCCAATCGCCGTATTGGCGGTGCCCGTTGTGAGGCTGAAGAGTGCGTTAGTTCCCTCAGCCAAAACCCAATTAATTTTAGTTTGTGAGACATACTGTATTTCCTTCCTTTTTCGCCGGGTAGGTCTTGGTTGTAATTGCTCTAAAAGAGGCAGAGAGAAGCTGCCGGCGAATACCGCCTCCCCTATCTCTTTCAGATCTAATTCCCATCATCCCCTTTCGCCCTGGATGCCCCTCGTCCAGCCCTTCTCCCAAAAAATGACGAGCTGTGTCAAGATAAACACGTAAAAAAAGCGCGTTGGCGTATCCGGATTTCGTCATCCAAAACGCTTCTAGAGTGGACCGTGCCAGCCGCAAAATTCAAAACAACAGCCGCCACGCGGCGAAAAACGTGGCGGCTGATTGCTAACGACTACTTGTGCAGCCGGTTTGGTCGTCTCCAAGTGGGCGCTCACCTTTTGGATTTTGGCATCCTGCTCTTTAAGCGCCGTCGTCAACGCTTTGATTTGCTTCGCCTGTTGCGTGGCAGTCTCTTCCAATTTCTCGACTTTACGATGTTCTTTCAGGAACTCGTTCAGCAACATTGCGTTCACTGCGTGTAAGCGGCAAAAATGCAAACCAGATTGCCGCAACAGTTGTAAACAGAATTACCAGCCGCAGCAGCGGCCGGCCATTTCCCTAAAGTAGTTTACCATAGTAGTTATTCCTCTCCGGGTGGTTAATCTCTATGATTTTCAGATCTGAAACGGACAAAAGACGCCCCCGGCTCCGTCGCCTGCCCGATTCACATCCGCATCGATAAACGCCGCCGGCTACGCACGCGCTTGTAAAAATTTGATTTTGGTGGTCGCCAACCTGCATATCTTCCTCACCTATGACTCAGCAAGTTTTGGAAGGAAAGATCGGTGTCGTTTTCGGCGTGGCAAACAAGCGCAGCATCGCGTGGGCGATTGCTAAAGCGTGGGCCGGCGCCGGCGCGCGCCTCATTTTTAATTATCAAGGCGAGCGACTGAAGGAAAACGTCCAGGAATTGGTCGGTGAATTCGGAGAGAAAACGTCGCTGTTTCCTTGCGACGTTTCGAGCGACGAAGAAATCGGTGCATTTTTTGAAAAAGTGCGCGGCGAGACTGATCGGCTTGATTTGATGCTGCACTCTCTGGCCTTCGCCCCCAAGGAAGCGTTGGAAGGCGATTTTATCAGCACCACGCGCGAAGCGTTCCGCACCACCCACGACATCAGCGCCTACTCACTGGTCGCGCTCGCGCGCGAAGCCGCAGCGATGATGACAAACGGCGGCAGCATTCTGGCAATGACCTATTACGGCTC
>QHNV01000045.1 GCA_003218535.1 Verrucomicrobiota bacterium | reverse complement strand
AGGCGACGGCGGGATCTATTCTTCGGTTGCCGATCTCTTCAAATGGGATCAGGCGCTTTACACCGAAAAACTGGTCAGCCGGAAGATGCTTTCCGACGCATTTGCCGCGCATTCCAGCCAGTCAGACTTTAAAGGCAGCGGTTATGGCTATGGCTGGTATGTTGGGAAATTGCGCGATGCGGAACATGTATGGCATTACGGCAGCACCTGTGGATTTTCGACAAGGATCGAACGTTTTCCGGGAAAGAAATTGAGCGTAATCGTGCTGGCAAATCGTCGTGACACACCGATTTCTCCAATCGTAGAAAAAATAATCGAACTATTTTGGTAAGTTCTAGTGAATCCGGATAAACTTTTTGATTATCTCGATGGCAGACTACCGGCGGCGGAACGTGCGGCCCTGGAGAGGCAATTGATCTCTGATCCGCAATTGCAACGCGAGCTGGCGGTCGTGCGCGAGGTTCACGCACGAATGGGCAATGATTCGCGTCAGGTTTTCCTGCCAGCAGAAACGGATTTTACGCGGCGCAGCCGCAAAATAGCGCTCCGCGTCGGCACAGTGTTTATCATTCTCATGGCCGCAAACATCGGCTTCGGTCTCTGGCTGATCGCCAGACATGAAACCAAAAATCCGAACCGTACATTGCTCGAGGCGCAAATGCGGCAGCAAATTTCGAAAGCGCTTGAGCACGCTGCAACTGCTTTGACGCCTGCGCCACTGGGCGTCAGCGAAATCACAGTCCCTGTGGCGACTGGCAAGCTCGCGGATATTGCCGATCAAGTAGCCACAATCGCAACTCGCGTCGGCGGTTCCGCAACAAAAGGATTAGGCGACCAACATCGACTCAGCGTCGTTGTCGATATTCCGCCAAATCGTGAATCGGAATTTCGTACGGCGATTGTGTCGATCGCTGGAGAAAAACGGGCGTCATCGGCCTCCACGGCTACACAAACTGCTCCGCCTATAACGCCAGAACCGGGATCCACAATCGCGGCTACAGTTGGGAAAAAGAGCTTTGTTGTCCAAATCGTCGAGCCAGCGTCGAAACAGGATTGATGACAACATACGGTCGGAGCAGATGAACTAATGATTGCGGTCACGTTTGCTTTGCCTGCGGAAAGCGCCGGTTTCCTGCGTCGCCTCCACAACAAATCGCACACCAATAAGAATGACGTGAGAATAATCCAGGGGCAGCTCGACGATTGCAAAATTAAGGTGCTTCATACGGGCGTTGGAGAAACGATTTGCCGACAGCGGATGGCGACCTTTCTTCAAGAACGACAATTTAACTATTTGATCAGTGCCGGTTTCGCAGGCGCGCTCAACGATGGATTACATGTTGGCGACCTGCTGCTCGCGGAAAATTTTTGGACTATTAAACAAAGCGAAGTGCGTTCCGCCCTTTCGACGTTGCCAATTCATACCGGTAGCCTTTTAACAGTGTCATCCATGATCGATTCTGGAACCGAAAGAGAGAGAATCGGACAGACCACCGGGGCAAACGCGCTGGATATGGAGACGGAATTCATTGCGCGCGCCTGCGCCGAGCATGCTGTTCCTCTACTTTCGCTTCGTGTAATTAGCGATACGCCGAGTGAGCCTTTTCCGGCTCCAGGGCACATTTTATTCAATATCGCAAAGCAACGAACTAATCTCGCAAAGCTGTCGGTATTTTTCTTACAGCATCCGAGCCGAGTTCCGCCTCTAATTCAGTTCGCCAGGAGAATCGCACACGCACGCGGAACTTTGGGGAATGCTCTCGTGAGAATGATCCGCGCGATCAAATAATTCCCGGGAGGGTGCGGAGGTTCTAAGTCGGGTGGTGGTGAGGCGCACGCATTACTCAGTTCAGTGTGCCGGTTCGATGTGAACTAGTACGTCAGCGATTCGTGTGTCGCTTTGCTGGATTGCGCTTTTTACTTGATGCGCAATCTCGTGGCCCTCCTGCACGGAAATACTGCCGTCCACGCCGACATGGAGATCGACATAAAAATCCAGTCCCATTTTGCGGGCGCGACATTTCTCAACCGCGATGACGCCTGGAACTGATCTGGCGGTGCGCCTAACGGCTCTAATAAACTTACCCCGTGGCGCAGTGTCCATGATTTCAAAGAACGCCGGGCGCAACAAGCGATAGCCGTTTGCGCCGATGAGCGCACAGGCCACGAGGGCGGCCCAGTCATCTGCGCTTCGCCACGCCTTGCCGCCAATAAGTGCCAAGAAAATGCCAATAAAAGCTGCACTGGAGGTCATGGCATCGATGCGATGGTGCCAAGCGTCGGTCTTTACCGCGGTGCTTTCCACTTTTCGCCCGAAGCGGATGACATAACGAAATAAACTTTCCTTAACGACCACTGCCACGATGAGGACCACCAGCGTCCATGGAGCAGGCGCATGATGCGGCCGAAAAATTTCGCGCACGCTTTGAATGGCAATCGCCAGCGCGGCAGCCACCACGACGAGGGCGACTACGATCGCAGCGATCGGCTCTGCTTTCCCATGACCGTACGGGTGCGACTTGTCCGGTGGTCGGGCCGCTACGGTCAATCCGCCCCAGATGACGATGGAGCTGCCGACATCCAGTGCGGATTCGATTCCGTCCGCGATAAGCACGTAAGCGTGACCGATAAGACCAGCCACAATTTTTGCGGACGCAAGCGCGATGTTCACTACGAACCCCAACAGCGCGACATTCGCGCCCGTTTGCAGATCCTTCTTAGACGCGTGAGCTTGCCGTGGCATTGATGAGTAAAAATATAAACGCAGCTGTTTACGAAAGGCACGGAAATCCACCGGACGTCTTGCGCGTCGAATCGCAGCCTTGGCCAGCGCCAGCCCCGGACGAGGTCGTTGTGAAAATGCGCGCGGCGCCGATCAATCCAGCGGACTTAAACCAGATCGAGGGAAAGTATCCGGTGCGACCAGAACTTCCCGCGATACCGGGTTTCGAAGGTGCGGGAGTCGTGGTGGAAATTGGCGCGGACGTCAAAAGCGTAACGAATGGCGCGTTGGTGATTGTGCCGCACAACATTGGAACCTGGCGGGACGCCATTGCAGTGAAAGCAGATGAACTGGTTATCATCCCCGCCGGAATTGAGCCTGTGGATGCGGCGATGTTGAAAATCAATCCGATGACAGCGTGGCGATTGCTCCACGATTACGTCGATCTAAAAAAAGGAGATTGGCTCATCCAAAACGCGGCGAATTCCGCGGCCGGACGCGCGGTGATTCAAATCGCGCGCGAGCTGAGTTACAAAACCGTGAACGTCGTGCGCCGCGAAGAATTGATCGATGAACTCCGTAGCGAAGGCGGCGACGTTGTGCTGGTCGATGGAGAAAATCTTCGTAATCAAGCAAAAAATGCAACGGGCGGAGCGTCGATCCGTCTGGCATTAAATTCCGTAGGCGGCGATAGCGCCCTGCGTTTGGCGAATTGCCTTGCGCCCGCATCGACCATGGTCACCTTCGGCGCGATGAGTTTGCAGCCGCTAAAAATCCCGAATGGTTTGCTTATTTTCAAAGACCTCCGCTTCCGCGGTATCTGGATCAACAAATGGTACGACAACGCGACCAAAGAGCAGCGCATGGAAACGTTTCGATCGCTATTCGATATGGCAAAGCGCGGTTTGTTAAAAGCGAAAGTCGAAAAAGCCTATCCACTAGCCGAAGCAAGAGCCGCGGTCGCTCGCGCAGCGCAAGGCAAACGCAGCGGAAAGATCATTTTCGAATTCCGGGATTAACGCGGTTCATTTTGGGTGCAAAACGAACAAGCTAGTAGCACGGCACTGCTCATTGCCGCGAGCCTGGTTCTTCTGCATTCCAATCCAAAACACTCGGGCCTTGTCTCGAAGATTTCAGCAGATCTCTACGCTCAGATGCTGGAGATGCATTCTTCGCAGACGCGTCTGCTTTTGAAAATCATTCGACAACGCTGGTTTCGACCGATCGCAAAGTTGAGCGAGCACATCACGATTCCGGGACTCTTGCTCCATTACGCCTTGCGAAAGAAATGTATCAGGCAGCTGGTGCGCTCAGCACTTATTAATGGAGTCACACAAGTCGTCATAATTGGCGCAGGTTTTGATCCCCTGGGTTTTGAATTGCATCGAGATTTTCCAGGCGTGCAATTTTGGGAGATCGATCATCCAGCGACACAGCGTCACAAACTGCGCGCCTTACCTGAAGTCGGCGTTGAACGACTGCATTTTGTCGGCGTTGATTTGAATGCTACCGCTCTCGATAAAGATGCGGTAATCAAAAGCGGCTTTGATCCGGCTCAACCCACATGCTGGATCGCTGAAGGTCTCCTAATGTATCTCCCGGTGGATATCGTCACCTCGTTGATGAGGACATTGAGTAGTCTGAGCTCGTCCCGTAGCCAGTTTGCATTCACGTTCATGGAAAAGCAGAGCAACGGTCGGATTCGATTCGATTCGCAAAGCAAACTCGTTGATTGGTGGTTGCGTGAACGCGGTGAACCATTCCTCTGGGGAACGACGCGAGATGAACTCGTTCAACTAGTGCGGCCGTGGCACGTCATTCGCGTTTTCGATCACAATGATTTGCGACAAATTGAATCCGGATTAGGCGATGAACGAATCGCCAAAGGCGAGCTCATTTGCCTGGCTGAGATCTAACTGGCTCGACTAAGCTTTCGCATGCTGACGCGACGCGAATTTATACGCACAACAGCGCTTTTCGCACTTGCGCCGCACATCTTAACGGGACGCGAGAGAGAGATTTGGGTTAATGACGTCCATTCACAACTCAATCGCACCCGCGTTCGCGAACTTCTGGTGGCACGTTCTACAGACGAACTTGGGGAGATCGCGCGTTCTGCGTCGCGAAAGGAATTGCCTATCTCCGTTTCGGGCTGCCGGCATTCTATGGGTGGCCAGCAATTTGCCACGGACAGCATTTGCATCGACACGCGCGCACTCGATCGGGTGATTTCCTTCGACCGAGACCGCGGTTTGATCGAAGCCGAAGCAGGCATCCAATGGCCTAAACTGATTCGCGCATATCTCGACGCTCAAGCGGACAGAACAAAGCAATGGGGCATCGCGCAAAAACAAACCGGCGCCGATACATTTACGCTCGGTGGAAGTCTTTCCTCGAATGTGCACGGGCGCGGTCTGGCAATGAAGCCGCTGATTTCCAACATCGAATCGTTCAACCTCATTAACGGCGATGGAAAATTGATTCGCTGTTCGCGGCACGAAAACAACGAATTATTCGGGCTTGCAATCGGTGGCTACGGGCTCTTCGGATTGATCAGCAGCGTGTCGCTTCGGCTTGTTGCCCGGCAAAAATTACGACGTGAAGTGGAGATAATTCGCGCAGACAATCTGACCAAGCGATTTGAAGAACGGATCGCGCAAAAGTTTCTTTACGGTGATTTTCAGTTTTTAGTCGATGAAAAATCGCCAGACTTTCTCCAGCTTGGTGTATTTTCCTGTTATCAGCCGATCGACGACCACGAACCGGTTGTCGCCGAAAAAGAGCTACGGGCTGATGACTGGCTGGATCTTCTGCGGCTGGCTTACACGGACCGCGAAAAGGCTTTCAAGCACTACAGCGATTACTACCTGTCAACAAGCGGGCAGACTTATTGGTCCGACACAAATCAGCTTAGCGCCTATCTGCCAAATTATGCGCAGAAGATCCGCGAGCAAATCGGAGGCGAGGAGTCGAGCCTCATCATCACCGAAATTTATGTGCCACGCGCAGACCTTTCCGACTTCCTCGCACATGCAGGGGAACTGTTGCGCTCGAACAGGACAATCGTCATCTACGGGACAGTCCGACTGATCGAAAAGGATGATGAGAGCTTCCTGGCCTGGGCCAAGGAACCTTACGCGTGCATCATCTTTAACCTGCTCACACTCCACACCCCGGCTGGAATCGAAGCGTCCGCTCAATCGTTTCGCGGTTTGATTGACTTAGCGATAGCCCGCGGCGGAAGTTATTACCTAACCTACCATAAATTCGCGAAACCGGAGCAGGTCCTGGCGTGTTACCCGCAGTTCAAACAATTTCTCGACCTGAAAAGAAAATACGATCCCGCTGAACGCTTTCAGAGTGAGTGGTATCTGTACTATCGGAAGCTCTTTGCGAGCTGACGACCAGAGAAGTAGAAGCAGATCCTCACATGCAGCCGTTCGCCATCATCGCTTTGCTTCTCCTTTTCGCGCGCGCAAGCACTGAACTATGGCTGAGCCGGCTGAATCAAAGTTATGTGCGCGCGCACGCGAATGAAGTTCCGCCTGCATTTCGCGGAATCATTGACGCGGCGACGTATCACCGTTCGATTGACTACACTCTGACCAAGAGTCGCTTTGCAGACATCACCGGCGTGTTCGATGCCGTGTTGCTCATCGCAATGCTTTTCAGCGGCGTGTTGCCATGGGCGTTTGGAGGATTCACCGCTAGCTTCGGCACCTCTGTTTGGGCGATGGCTGGTTTCTTGTTCGTTACTGGCATCGCCTTAAGCCTGCTTGCATTGCCGTTCGCCTGGTACGCGCAATTCAAACTCGAAGAACGATTCGGTTTTAACACCACAGCCAAAAAGACCTGGATCCTTGATCGTTTGAAAGGATTTCTGCTCGCAGTGTTGCTGGGCTATCCGTTGCTGGCGCTCGTATTGAAACTGATCGAGTGGACCGGCACAAACTGGTGGCTTTGGGCAGCTGGAGTTGTGATCGCGTTTCAACTGCTCCTGATGCTCCTCGCCCCGGCGATCATCATGCCGCTCTTCAACAAGTTTACACCGCTGCCCGAAGGAACGTTGCGCGAGCGGCTTTTTGCACTCGCGCAGCGGACCGATTTTCCAACGCGCAGCATCGAGCTGATGGACGGCAGCAAGCGTTCGCGCCACTCCAACGCCTTCTTTACCGGGTTCGGACGTTTTCGAAAAATCGTCCTGTTCGATACACTCATTGCGCAGCTCACCGAGCCGGAACTGGAATCCGTGCTGGCGCATGAAATTGGCCATTACAAAAAACGCCACGTGCTGAAGTTGCTCGGATTTTCGATCGTTGGCCTGTTTGTGACGTTTGCCGCAATCGCGTGGCTGGCGCGTCAACAATGGTTTTATCGCGCGTTTGGCTTCGAGAATCAGGGGGGCTTTACCGCCGCGAATTTGGTCCCGGCCATGCTGCTCTTTGCGCTGCTGGCCGGCACGATAAGTTTCTGGGTTTCGCCGTTCATTCACATCTGGTCGCGCCGTTTCGAATACCAGGCGGATGCATTCGCGCGCGCGACAATGGGAGAGGCGCACTCACTCAGTCAAGCGCTGCACAAATTAAGCGAGAAAAATCTGAGCAATCTCACACCGCACCCGCTCTACAGCGCCTTCTATTACTCACATCCGACCCTGCTCGAGCGGCAACGCGCGCTGCAATAACATCGGCGCTTGACACAAGCGCCGCTACAACGTGCGCTGTGCTAACATGTCGAAAGTCATCGTTGTCGGCGCGGGAATCAACGGAGTAACTGCCGCGATCGAATTAAAGAAACGTGGTCACAAGGTACTGCTGGTCGATCCGGGGCCATTGCCGCATCCCCTGGCAGCTTCCACCGATATCAGCAAAGTGGTTCGCGCAGCGTACGGTGCGGATGAAGATTACACCGCGCTGGCTGAACAGGCGACTAGACTCTGGCGTAAATGGAACAAAGAATTCGGAGCTCAACTGTACCACGAGGTCGGCGCCATGTTCGTACGACAGCAGCAAATGCAGCCCGGCGATTTCGAATACGAAAGTTTCAAAATATTGAAGCGGCGCGATCACAAAATCGAGCGCGTGAACTCGACGCAGCTTTGGAAACGATTTCCGGCGTGGAACCTTGAGCTCTATCGCGATGGGGTTCTGGAACTGGAGGCTGGTTACGTGGAAAGCAGTCGCGCGGTTTCAACACTAATCCGCCATGCCGAATCGCTGGGCATTGAACTGCGCGAAGGCGGCAGATTTTCACGATTGGACGAAGATGACCATCGCGTGAAAGGAATCGTGATCGATGATGGACACCGAATCACGGGCAATATCGTTGTCATGGCAGTCGGCGCCTGGACGCCGTATCTGCTGCCTTTTACCAAGAAATTTTTTCGCGCCACTGGACAGCCAGTTTTTCACTTAAGGCCGCGACAACCTGAGCTATTCGCACCCGAAAACTTTCCGGTTTTTGGCGCGGACATTACAACGACCGGCTACTACGGGTTTCCAGTCAATCGCGATGGCGTGGTGAAGATTGCAAATCACGGTCCCGGGCGCGAGATGTCGCCCGAATCTCCCAAACGCGTCGTCACTCCCGAAGATGAAAGGAACTTGCGCGAATTCTTGTCGTCGACTTTTCCAGCTCTGGCAGACGCGCCAATCGTGTACTCACGCATCTGTATGTATTGCGATACCCATGATGGACATTTCTGGATCGCACGCGACCCGGAGCGCGAAGGCTTAGTCATCGCTGCGGGCGATTGTGGGCATGGATTTAAATTCGCGCCGGTGCTTGGCGGAATCATCGCCGACGCTGTAGAGGAAAAACCAAATCAGATTCTGCAAAAGTTCCGCTGGCGGCCAAATGTACGCGCAGGAAGCGGAACAGACGTCGCGCGATCTCGGGGAAACCTGTAGCGGATTCGGGTACGCGGCGGACCCACGACAAGCAGACGCTAGCTGTACGCTAGCCTTGGGCCGCTTGCTTCTTTGGCTGACGTTTTAACAAGGTAATCTGCTTGATGCGCGCCGAATCCGAGGGGCTCCACGTGGCCACATCAGGATCGTCCTTGAATGCGTTGTGGATAAGACGACGCTCATAGGAATTCATCGGCTCGAGTTGAAGCGAGCGGCCGGTGATGCGCACGCGATCGGCTAATTCACGCACCCGCTGTACGATGCGGTCCTCGCGCATGGAGCGGTAGTGCTCGCAATCGACGATCACTTTCGCAGCATCCTTGTCCTTAGTTTGCAGCAATCGATTGAGTAAAAACTGAATGGCTTCGAGCGTCTCGCCATTACGTCCGATCAGCCGCCGACTTTCCTCCGTATAAATTTGGAGCACCAAGTTGCCACCCTGGTTCGTCGTTTCTTCAATTTGCACGACGAAACCGAGGTAACCCAACATCGTGTCGAGTAATTCCTTCGGTGTCATCATCGTTTCCGTTTCCCTGGCGGCGCAACTTTTTCGAGCTTCGGCATGGGTTGTCGTTTGTTCTGATAAAATTGCAGGATGCTGAAAAGATTCTGAGCGGTGTAATATAATGCCAGAGCTGCGGCAAAATTGTAGCAGATAAATAAAAAGATCAGCGGCGTAAACATCATCACTCGCCGCTGTGTCGGATCACCGGTCTTCGGTGTCATCGCCATGAGCCAAATTTGCGTCGCGGCCATGCAGAGCGGGATGATATTGATCGGCCAGCCGAGCACCGGCAAATGCGCCACCGTGTCTGGCTGCGAAAGATCCTTAACCCAAAGAAACTTTGCATTCCGCAATTCTACGGCCTGACCGAGCATTTTGAAGAGACCGAAAAAGATCGGGATCTGAATCATCATCGGCAGGCATCCGCCCACCGGGTTAATCCCGTATTGCTTGTAGAGCTTCATCACCTCCTGGTTCATCCGGGTAGGGTCGTCTTTGTATTTTTCGCGCAGCTCCTGCATTTTCGGCGATAGTGCAGCCATCCGACGCATCGAGCGGTTCGCCCTATTTTGAATTGGCCAAAGTGTGAGCTTGATGATCGTCGTGAGAGCCAAAATAGCGAGACCGTAGTCATGCAACCAGCTATGCAGGAGGTTCATGAAGTTGAGCAGAAACTGGCAGACGATCTTGAATATCCCGAAGTCCACGACCTCGGCTTCATTGTGCGGAAGTTGCGCGAGACGATGGTACAGTTTCGGACCGGCGTAAATTTCGAAACCCGCGCTATATGTCTGACCTGGCTGGAGTCGGAATGAAGGCAGGCCAAGCGCACCCTCAATGGCAGGTAATTTTTGATCTGGTGCGCGCTCGATATCGAAACGGCGGCCCCAGACCGCATTGGCCTTTGCAGTCAGCGGCGCGACCAACGTGGTGAAGAATTGATCGCTCACTGCGACCCATTCCGCACCAGCGATATCTTCCTGATAAAACGATCGTGCCGTACGCTGCCCCAACCCGAGAAACCCCCCACTAGCACCAAACCAGCCGACGTCCACTCCTTTTGCTCGCCCATCGATGCACCAAACCAATCGCGTATAATAAGAATAATCTCTCGGATGAATCGGCGCAGCAGACCCGAGCGCCACAAAGTAGCCTGGACTTTGGAAAGGTTGCGAACCGCGATTCTCAAAATCCACCTCCATTTGGGAAACAAAATTGTCTTTTTTTCCCAAAGATGGTTGGAAGAAAAATTTCTTTCGAATCACGATCTGCTCGGGTGTGGTGCGTTCAAATTGCACTGCGGAACTTGAGCTGCCGGATATTGTGAACTCCGGAAGCACGGGCGAGGCTGGCTGCTCGATGATCGCGCCGATCGGGGCGCTACCAGCCGAATTCAAGACGACGCGCTCCCCTTGCTCGGCGATCTGATTAAGCAAAACCGCTTCCTTGATTCCGCCGCCGCGATTGGTGAGGCGAAGCTCCACATCTGCATTGCGCAGCGTCTCTATTTTTTCGGGAAAAGTAGGGGCCGATTGGACTGGTGTTGGCGTTGGAATGGGACTTGGAGGAAAATATAACGAGGGCGAAGGGCTAGGTGTCGCAACAGGCGGCGGCGCACTCGGCGACGCTGAGATTGTCGATGGACGCGGATGCGGCATTTGTTTGCCAATGTAAATGTACCAGGCAATGAGCCCGATCACACAAAGGCTGACGACAATCCACGCAGTTCGATCCATAATTTTCGCCTAAAAGGCTATTCACACATCGCATCGCAGCCGCGCGATGTTTTCGGAACTGGATCGTGGCCTGTCCCGCCCCAAGGTTGGCAACGGGCCAGGCGCTTCAATCCCAGCCAGCCACCGCGACGAAGACCATGCGTCTCCACCGCTTCCAAAAAATACACTGAACAAGTCGGCGTAAATCGGCAGCCGAAACCGGAGCCGCAAATCAAGGAGAGAGCCGGCGACAGCGTGTATTGATAAATGCGAACAAAAAAACGAACGAAAGCGAGCATTAAAGCAGAATAGAAGCGCGCTTTGCCAGACGCAACCATTCATCTTCCAGGACCCTATAACCGGCATTGGCCGCAGCCCGCCTTGCGACGAGCACGATCCACATGTCATCTCTCAGATTGTGCTGGTGCGTACGCACAATTTCCCGGAACCGGCGCCGAACACGATTGCGAACAACTGTGCTGCCGAGACGCCGGCTGACTATAAAACCGGTGCGCGGTCCGCCAGAATTTTTCACTGCAACAGTGCCGAGCACCATTAATTTGCCTCGCTCGGCCTGGCCTTCTCGTTTCACGCGCTCGAAATCCGAATCACGCGTCAAGCGACGCGTCTTTGGGAAGGAAAGCGAATATGCGTCTGGCATATCAGCATCGATCTAACACTGCGTGGCCATATTCGCACTTTTGTGTACAGCAAAAGTCTTCCCACGAAATCGCTCGCGGGAAGACCCTTGCAAGCAAACGATGGACCAAGGTTACGGCGTAGGCGACGTAGTTACGTTGATATTGGTGTTCGACTGCGTTTTAGTCTCCGTCTTGGTCTCGGGAGATGGTCTTTCCTTTACGATCGTTGTATTGCTTTCCTTCTTCTCGGCTGGCGGATTTGTGACCGTGGTTTCCTTCTGTTCGCACGCAGCCAACACTGCCAGCCCAGTTAGCAGGCAAATGTATTTCTTCATACAACGAAATCGGTTCTGGAAACCGATTCAGCCTTAAGGCGTGGGCGATTCAACAGGCGACTCGGTAGTGCCGGCCGGACTCGTGGTGGTGGTCGTTTCTGCTGGACTCGTAGCGGGCGCTGTTGCCGCTGGAGTTGTTGCGGTAGGGCTAGCTGCCGGCTCGGTCGTTTCGGTCTTTTGCTCACACGCCGCGAGGAGCGCGGCACTGGCCAGAATGCAGATATATTTTTTCATAGTTGGAAGGGCATATTGCTTTAATTGATCAATCGGGGCAAGGGCAGTTTTTGGCCCTGCGCTGTAATTTTTTTCCAAGAGCAAATGGCTCATAACCGTCTATTAAAGCGGTGATTCGTAATTGAGGCCATGCGCCTCGGCGACCGCCCGACAAGTCAGCCGTCCATCACGTGTATTGATTCCGCCAATCAACGCGGGCTGCTTTTTGCATGCCCCCTCCAAACCCAAATTCGCGAGTAATTCTATGTAACGGAAAGTGACGTTAGTAAGCGCCTGGGTTGCCGTACGCGCATAAGCGGCTGGCATGTTCGCTACACAATAATGGATGACCCCTTCCTCGACATACACCGGATCCAGATGGGTTGTAGGCCGCGATGTTTCGGCGCAGCCGCCTTGATCAATCGAGATATCCACGAGCACACTGCCCGGCTTCAACTTTCTTAACATCGCACGCGTGACCAGCTTGGGAGCCTTGGCTCCGGGCAACAGCACTGCGCCGATCAACAAATCACAATCAGGCATCAACTCCTGCAGGTTTGCTTCACTTGAATAAAGCGTGTTTGTGTTTCCCATCGCAAGATCGAGATAGCGCAATCGATCGAGATCGATATCGAGAATAGTGACATCTGCACCAAGGCCAGTCGCCATGCGGGCTGCGTTTTGGCCCGACGTACCGCCGCCAACCACTACTACGTGTCCCGGCAAAACTCCGGGCACTCCGCCAAGCAATACCCCGCTGCCGCCGTTGTATTTGGCGAGAAAATTTGCGCCCATTACAACTGACATGCGGCCTGCAATCTCGCTCATTGGCTCCAGCAGCGGCAGGCGATCATTGATCTGGATCGTCTCATATGCAATCGCGGTCACGCCTGATTTTAGCAACGCTTCCGTGAGCGATTTACTTGCAGCCAGATGCAGGTAGGTGAAAAGAGTCTGTCCTCTTCGTAAGAGGCGAAATTCCGATTTCAACGGTTCCTTCACTTTCACAATTAAGTCGGCTCGCGCGAAGACCTCTTCCGCCTGATCGACGATTTCGGCACCCGCATTGAGGTAATCTTCGTCCGGATAACCGGAACCCAGGCCGGCTTTTTCTTCCACGACTACGGCATGGCCCTGCCTGATCAGTTGATTCGCAGCCGAGGGGAGTAAGGCAACCCGCTGCTCCTGTTCTTTAATTTCTTTCGGAACACCGATGGTCATTCAAGGAAGTGAAGAATGACCAGCGACAAGTGACAAGACAAAAACGTCTGCGGCTCGTCTCTCGTCACTCAGTTGAGCGACGGATCATCCGGCGCGGCCGCGAGCATTTTATACCACGGACCCAGGCTGTTCATAATATCGAACCAAAGTTTCGGCAAACGATCCAATCTTACCAACGACGGACTGGGCTTTTGCACAAGCCAGGCTTTTTGTTTCATTTCGGCCTCAAGCTGACCGGCGCCCCAGCCTGCATAGCCGACGAAAGCGCACGTTGCGACTGAAGCCTTTTGACCTAGCCCCGCGCTCGTTCCTCCGAATGCAATCTCGTGATTCAGCTTAAGGCCTTCGCCCTTTTGCCATTCAAACGCGGCAAACATCAGTTGGGTTTTGCCAACTGGTCCGCCAAGAAACACCGGCACATCGGCAAGGCCCGCTGGTGGCGTTTCGGTTACCAGATCGGCTACGTGCCTGTCGAGCGGACGATTAATGATCAAACCAAGCGCGCCCTCCGCTGGATCATGCGCGGAAATGAAGAGGACGGTGCGCCGGAAATTCGGATCGAGTAAGTTAGGGTGAGCTACTAGCAGCGAGCCAGCCAGGCTTTGTATGGGCGGGTCCTCACCAAAATTACGCATAAAAAACTAGAACCCTCGACACGAGCCCGCGCAAGTGCGCATCCTTCATGTAAAATTTTGTTGCGGTCGACTGTAACCTCGTTTAGAAGCGTCGAAGTTTTCCACGATTGTTCTGGGGGGAACAGCCGCCCTTCACGTCCATCGGGCGTGGGGGGCGGTATTTTTGCGATATTCCTCATTTGTCATTCTTCATTAATTCGGCATTCGTCACTCGTGCGTCGCCATTCCGTTTTAAGATCGGGACGATTCTCCTGGCCGGTTGCGTTCACACTCATTTCGCTAATCAGCGCGATAGTTGCCCTAGTTATCTTTCTCCGCCTGGAAACCTGGCCGGCGCGCACTGCGCAGCAAGGCACCGCTGGGCTTGAGCGCCTGGGCAAGAATTTGCGCGCCGCTTTCATCGACATTGCGCACTTGCAGCCGCGTATCAGCATCAATAACCGGGTTTACATGGAGCAAACCGCTCCAGTAACTGAATTGGCAGTTGTCTCGCGAAGAATCGAAGTGGAACATGAATTTCTCCACACCTGGGTAGGCAGTTCGAAACGCGTAAAACTGCATGGCACGTTTACTGCGAAAGCTGGGTTCGATTTACGGGAACAGGTCACAATCGATATTCGCCCAACCGAGATCCTCATCCAGCTTCCGCACGCTCAGATTCTCGGCATCGAGCAAAACCAAGTGGATGTTCTGGCGTTTGAAAATGGCTTGTGGAATCGCATTTCAGGGGCCGATCTCCAAAGCGAATTATCGATCTTGCCTCAGCTCGCCCGAGAAAAGGCGGGAGAGAGTGGTTTACCGGAAGAGGCAGAACGGATATTTCAGCAGCAGCTCGACCAGCGCATTCGCGCGCCGCAGCCGTTGCATTTGATCTTCAAGAACGAGATAAAACGCGAATAGTGATGACTAATCACTAATCGCCGATCACTTTCACCTTTCTCTCATCGGATGCCGCTTAGGACTCGATTACTTCTCGTCGGGCTGTTGGCGCTGCTTGTGGTAATCATGGTCGTTTGGTTTTCACCGGTCGCAGTTTCAAATGGCCTTCGGCTGTGGATCTGGTGGAAAGGTCGACAAGAAGGGCTGACGGTCAGTATTGATAAGATCTACGCGCCTTTTCTTCGTCCGGCAGTAATTCGCGGTCTCCATATGACGAATACGCGAGCGGATGCATTTCACATCGATTGCACTGCGACAAGCGCGACTCTCGATTTAAATTTGATCCGCATTCTGCTGTACCGGCGAGGCTACGCCATTCGCACCCTATCGATTGAAGGTTTGCATGGTGAAATCCGTCGAGACAACCCGGCCGTCCAAGGATTAACCCGACCCGCTTGGCAAGCGCTGCACAAATTGCTGCCACGGAAATTCAGCCTGCACAGTTCACAGATACGCGTGCAGGACGGCCCTACGCTGATCTTGCTGCGCAACTGCGATCTCTCCGCCAGCGACATTGAAGCGGGGCGCTTCAGCGCGGGAGAGGTCATGATCGCGTCGCCGTGGGTGCGCCAAACGTTTTCGCAGTTGCGCGGTGCAACCCGCTGGGAGACGGATCGGCTAATACTAGCCGGACTCACTTTAGCGCACGGCCTCGATCTTGAATCCATCTCAGTCGATTTGTCGCGTCTCGGCAGTCAACGAGTCGGATTGGAGTTCGATGCGGACGCGTTTGGTGGAAGAATTCGCGGCAACATCTCGCATGAATGGCATTCTCCACGCCAAAACTGGAAGGTCGCCGGCGGAGCTACCGACATTTCCCTCGTTCAAACATCAGAAGCAATCGGACTAACTGATCACTTTGGCGGTTTACTTCGCGCCTGCAATTTCACTTTTCGTGGAAATCTGAACGCTCCAGCCGAAGTAACTGCATCACTTTGGACTGAAATGACCGGCCTCACCTGGCGCGGTCGCACGGCCGAAGCGATCATGCTCGGCGCTTCACTCTACAACCAGCAAATCCAACTCCAGCAAGTTTACATCAAGCAGAAAACAAATCAGCTCACCTTAAGCGGCCAAGCCTCGTTCTCTTCCAAATCATCTGAATGGCTCAGTCCCGATTTTGGCGGCGACATCTCCGCGACAATTAACAACCTCGGTGACTTTACCAGTCTCTTCGGCGCGAATTCCGGCAATTTCTCCGGAAAACTCATGGTCAAAGGAACATTAACTACGCGCGCACGGCGGCTCGCCGGAAACCTGACAATTGAAGGTGCGTCTCTAACGCTTTTTAAAACAGCAATCGATAGTTTAAGCGCAAAACTCAAGTTAGAAGGAACGCAATTAGCAATCGAACAATTCGATCTTAAGCACAAGAACGATTACCTCAACGCACAGGGCAAGATCGACATGTCCGGCGAACACAATTATGGGGGAACAGTCAACGCTGCAATCGATGATCTAACTCCTTATTTGGCTGCAGTCGAAATTAACCCTATCCAGACAAAACCCGCTTCAGTCAACGCGCATATTACGATCGATTCCGGAGTGTGGGATGGCAGTGTTTTGACACAAATCCCAAACTCAGCACCAATCGCTCTAAGTGTCCACTTTCCACTCCGAATCGGCGATGGCTGGAACGCATTCGGAACGTCTTCGGTCCTGTCGCTGAGCTTTCCGTTGGTCTCTCTTGCCGATGCTCAACGTTACCTTAATCTTGGGATTTTTCGCGACGGAATCCTGAGTGGAGGAATGCACATTTCCGGGACATTGCTGCGCCCTGACTTTTTGGTGGATGTCCAATTGGTAAATGGGCAATTGGAAAATGCGTCGCTTGGTCTGACCGAACTTAGCGGCCATGTGTACTTTGGCGCAGACCACGGTGTAGTCGCCGGTATGATTGATTTCCTTCGTGCAAGTACGAAGGATGTCGATCTTTCGTTCACCGGTGACATCGCTGGTCCGGATTTGTCCGATGTGAGGATCACGGTGACTGGCACATCACCGGTGTTTGACTTAACACCTCGCCAAATCGACTGCGCTAGCAGAATCGATCTGGTCCCGACTGGTGGGATGATCCTCGCACCGCTAATTGATAAGATGGAGGTTCGCGGAGGACTTTTCGGGCCGCGCTGGACGCTGACTCTTCAGCCCGTCGGTCGCTTGCCGGCAATCGAGGCAATTGACATCGCAATGCGAAGCTTCCCATTATGCCTCGGTGCCCTATCCGACGGGAAAACCTTAACGCTCGGTGCGTACTCGCGACCGCAGCCCTCTCCTGTCCGTGCACGCCGGAAGGCAAAGACTCGTTAGGCTACGTGACATTTCAGTGTCCTGGCTTCTCCGTGACCAGCCAGCGGGAAAGTTTTTGTTCCAGATCACGTGTGAGCTCGACGCGAAACTCCGCACCTGCATCCAAGCGCAATGGATTCCCGTTTACGCGATCAAATAGCAATTGAACCGGACGGCGACCCGGCGAGCTGGCGAGAATCTCGCGCACTTCGCGCAATTCGTCGCGCGTTGCCTCGCGAGAAAACCGCAAAAGCACCGCTTCCTCTTGCAGCAGACTAGCCGCTCCTTCCTTGCGGCCATTTCTGTCATTGGGCGTCAGCATCTTAATCTCCTGCGCTGTGGCACGAACAGCGTCATCGCGTTTATCCAGCGCGCCTCTGATCTCAACCACACGTCCAGCAGCGAGTGCATCTGACACTTTCAAATAAACCTCGTTCCAAACGACTACCTCAAGCATGTCCGTCAAGTCTTCCACCCAGATGACCGCGAATGGTTTGCCTTCTCTCCTCGTAAACTTTTTTTCGACCTGCGCAATCGCTCCCGCAATTTTGAATGGAGTGCGATCGTCAAGCTCACCTAGTGAAGCAATCGGTCGATAATTTCTCGCCGCGAAAAGATCGACATACGCATCGAGCGGATGCCCGCTCACATAAAAGCCAAGCAGCTCCTTTTCGTACGAAAGCTTTTCGTGGTCACTCCACCGAGCGATTGGTCTTTTTCTCGACGCGCTGGGCGCAGTCGTCTCATCGAAGAGCGAGACCTGGCCGGCGATGCGATCCCGCTGCGCTGCCGCCGAAGCCATAAGCGCTTCATCGATACGCGCGAAAAATTCAGCGCGCTCGCGGCCAAGAAAATCAAAAGCGCCAGCTTTGACCAGGCTTTCCAACATTTTGCGATTCGCGATGCGCGTGTCGAGCCGGGTGCAAAAGTCCTCCAGGGAAGTAAAATCGCCTCGTTGTTCACGCTCACGAATCACGGTCGTCATTGCGCTTTCCCCAACGTGCTTAATGGCAGCAAGTCCGTAGCGAATGGCCCTGTAGCCGGGGTCGCCGACCCCGGTTTGTGATTCCCCCGTCCGGCTCCCGGCATCACCGATGCCGGCTACAGTTTCCGGCGTAAACTTTAAGCCGCTCTTGTTGATATCTGGAGGCAAGATGGCAACGCCCATCCGTTTGCATTCGCCGACAAAAACCGAAATTTTGTCGGTGTTATTGATTTCGTTGCTGAGCAGCCCGGCCATGAATTCGACAGGGTAATGCGCTTTCAGATAAGCGGTCTGATAACTGATCAGACCGTAAGCTGCGCTGTGGCTCTTGTTGAATCCGTAACCGGCAAATTTTTCGAGCAAATCGAAGATCGCGTTGGCTTTTTTCTCCGGGATTTTGTTTGTGTGCGCACAGCCTGCGATGAAATTCTGTCTCTCTTTCGCCATTTTTTCCTTGTCTTTCTTGCCCATAGCGCGCCGGAGAAGATCGGCTTGAGCGAGTGAATAGCCGGCAAGCTTGCTCGCGGCAGCCATCACCTGCTCCTGATAAATCATCACGCCGTAGGTGTCTGAGCAGATTTCTTCGAGCAGCGGATGCTCGTAACGGATTTTGGTCAGGCCTTTCTTGCGTTTGATGTAATCGCCGATCAGATCCATCGGCCCCGGCCGATAAAGTGCGATCAACGCGATGATGTCGTCGATCTTTTGCACATCAAACTGCCGGGCGGTGCTGGTCATTCCGCCCGATTCCATTTGGAAAAGGCCAATGGTTTCACCGCGGTTATACAGGCCGAACGCTTCGGCGTCATCTAGTGGAATGTTCTTCAGCGAAAAATTCGGCTCTCGTTTCCGAATTAGCGCGATCGTATCCTCGATCACAGTCAACGTTTTTAATCCGAGGAAATCCATTTTCAGGAGCCCGAGGTCGTTCAGTGGCCCCATCGGATATTGGCTGATAATGTCGTTGCCCTTCACATCGCGACAGAGCGGGATGTAATCCGACAAATCGCGATCGGCGATCACTACACCGGCGGCATGCACGCCTGCATTGCGCGACAAACCTTCCAATGTTTTTGCGTAATCAAAAAGCTGACGCGTCGCTGGCTCAGTCGTGACGGCCTGTTTCAATTCGGGATTTTTTTCGATCGCCGAATCGAGCGTGATATTCAGCTCGTTGGGAATCATGCGCGCGATGCGATCGGCGTCGCGATAGCTCATTCCCATTACGCGGCCCACATCGCGCACGACGCTTTTCGCTTTGAGTTTGCCAAAAGTGATGATCTGCGCGACACGGCGCTGCCCATACTTCTGCCGCACATATTCGAGAACTTCGCCGCGACGGGCCTCGCAAAAATCGACATCGATGTCGGGTGGCGAGACGCGGTCCGGGTTTAAAAATCGCTCGAAAATCAATCCGTATTGCAACGGATCGATGTCGGTAATTCCAAGAACATAAGCGACCATCGAGCCTGCGGCTGAACCGCGGCCCGGGCCGACGGGGATGCCCTTTTCCTTGGCGAAATGAATGAAATCCCAAACGATGAGCAGATAACTTACGAAACCCGTTTTCTCCAGAACACCGAGCTCGTATTCCAGCCGTCCAAGCAATTCGGTATCAGTCGTCGCTTGCGCGCCGTAGCGTTCGCGCAGACCGTCGTAACAAAGCTCGCGCAAATAACCTTCGCGCGTTTTTCCAGACGGCACCGGATACTCCGGATATTTCGAATGCCCAAATTCAAGGTCGACATGGCAACGCTCGCCGATTTGAAGCGTGTTCATAATCGCCTCCGGGAAATCACGGAAGATCTCGCGCATTTCGGCAGGCGATTTGAAATACAACTCCGGCACGTACCGCATCCGGGTTTCGTCGTGGACCATTTTACCGGTGCCGATGCACAGCATCACGTCATGCGCGGCGTGGTTGCTCCGACGCAAAAAATGGACATCGTTTGCCGCAACCAATCCGACGCCGAGGTCTCGCGCGATCTGCGGCAGAACGCGATTGCATTGGCCTTGCACTTCGATGCCGTGATCGTGCATCTCGACGAAGAAATTTGTCGGGCCAAGAATATCGCGATATTCGGCAGCGCTTTGTTTCGCTTTTTCGATGTTGTTGGCCTGAATCGCGGTATTGATCTCGCCCGAAAGGCATCCGCTGAGGCCAATCAGCCCGGCTGCATGCGCGGCCAAAAGCTCTTTATCGATCCTGGGAGCATAATGAAATCCATCGAGGTGCGCCGTCGTAACCAACTTTACGAGATTGCGATAGCCTGTCTCATTTTCCGCCAAAAGCGTGAAGTGATAAGCGGCATCGCGGCGCGAGGCCGGCCGATCTTTATGCGATCCGGGCGCAATGTACGCCTCGCATCCAATGATGGGCTTGACTCCAGCGCGGATAGCTTCCTGATAAAATTCAATCGCGCCAAATAAATTGCCGTGATCGGTGATGGCAACCGCAGGCATTTTGAATTCGGTCGCTTTTTTCATCAGCTCTTTCATCCGGATCGCACCATCGAGCAGGGAATATTCTGTGTGCAGATGGAGGTGAACGAATGAATCGCGACGCATTTCTGTTTGCAGTATTAAGCGGCAAAAAAAAATGGCAAATTTACGAGGCATGTCATCTCGAACGAACTGATGGAGCTTGGCAAATTTGTGTCTGCTCCGCAGTCTTTCTCGCCTCTCCCCTTGCACAAGAGGAGAGGATTAAGGTGAGGAGTTGGAGCCACGCCACGCACGGTTTATTCGAATAAACCCTCACCCTGCCCCTCTCCCTGCGAGGCAGAGGCGAGCATACCACGCGCACTATGTTCGATTCTCGGCCTCAACGTGACCGACAAGCGACGAGTACTGCCGCGTTCTAGTGGCAAAAATTCGTGATTGCATTCGCGTCGCGGCATTGCTATGAGAGCGCGAAACCGTTCAGGCTTAGCTTTCGATTGCAAAGCGAGGCGCGGTGCCGAGTTTAGATCTACATGAAAAAGCTGGAAGCGATCATCAAACCATTCAAGCTCGAAGAGGTCAAAGAAGCATTGGCGGAGCTGGGCATCGAAGGGATGACCGTCACGGAAGTGAAAGGATTTGGCCGGCAAAAGGGGCACACTGAAATTTATCGCGGAAGCGAATACACAGTGGATTTTCTGCCCAAGGTGAAAGTGGAAGTAGTGATGGCAGACGACATGGTGGACAGGGCGGTCAATGTCGTAGTCGCCGCCGCGAAGACTGGCAAGATCGGCGATGGGAAGGTGTTTGTTCTTCCAGTGGAACACGCAGTGCGCATCCGCACAGAAGAAATTGGCGAAAAAGCGGTGTGATTTTAATGACGAAGATCGAATGACGAATCACGAAACAATGACAAACTCAAATGACGTAATTCGGGTACATGCGGCCTTCGTCATTTAGTCATTCCTTCGTCATTCGGATTTCGTCATTTCGCTTTTCCTCAACTCTCAACCATCAACTAACAACTCTTAAACATGGCCAAAGAAAAAACTCCATCCGACGTTAGCAAAATGATCAAGGATCACGGCGTAAAGCTCGTGGATTTCAAATTCACCGATCTGCCGGGCACCTGGCAGCATTTCACCACCACCCTCAGCGACTATAGCGAAGACATTTTTACCGATGGACTCGGCTTCGATGGCTCGAGCATCCGCGGCTGGAAAGTGATCAATGCCTCTGACATGCTGGTCATTCCCGATCCCAATACCGCTTGGATCGACATCTTCAACGCTGAACCGACGCTCTCGCTTATCTGCACCATTGTTGATCCGATTACCCGCGAACCCTACGATCGCGACCCCCGCGGCGTCGCTGAAAAAGCAGAAGCTTATTTAAAAAGCACCGGTATCGCCGACACGGCTTACTTCGGGCCGGAGGCCGAATTTTTCATTTTCGACGATGTGCGCTTTAGCTACTCGGGCAATTCTTCATTCCATCTGGTGGATAGTGTGGAAGGCCATTGGAACAGCGCCCGCGAAGAATTTCCAAACGTCGGTTACAAGATTCGACCAAAGGAAGGTTATTTTCCCGTTCCGCCGATGGATTCGCTGCAAGACATCCGCAACGAAATGGCACTCGAGTTGGAGAAGGCCGGCATTCCGGTCGATAAACAGCACCACGAAGTAGCAACCGCGGGCCAGGCTGAGATCGATATCCGCTTCGCGCCGCTAAAAGTGATGAGCGACTCGATGCAGTACTACAAATACATCATTCGCAATGTCGCGAGGAAGCACAACAAAACGGCTACGTTCATGCCGAAGCCGCTCTTCGCCGACAACGGCTCCGGCATGCATACTCACATCTCGCTTTGGAAAGATGGCAAGCCGCTGTTTGCTGGGAACGGTTACGCGGGGTTAAGCGAGAACGCGCTCTTTTTCATCGGCGGAATTTTGAAACACGCATCGGCGCTGACCTGCTTCACCAATCCAACCACGAACAGCTTCAAGCGGCTGGTACCCGGGTTCGAAGCGCCGGTTAATCTGGCGTATTCAGCGCGCAACCGTTCCGCCGCGGTCCGCATTCCGACTTACTCAGCTAGTCCGAAGGCAAAACGTCTCGAGTTTCGCACGCCCGACGCGGCGGCGAATCCATACCTGGCATTCTCCGCCATGCTCCTGGCCGGCATCGACGGAATCCAGAACCGCATCGATCCCGGCGATCCGCTCGACAAGAACTTGTATGAACTGCCGCCAGAAGAATTAGCGCAAGTTGCCAGTGTTCCCGATTCACTCCGTGGCGCAATCGAAGCGCTTGAGGCCGATCATGCCTTCATGTTACGCGGCGACGTCTTCAACGAGGACTTCATCGCCAACTGGATCGACATGAAACAAAAAGAATATGACGCTCTCCGACTGCGTCCCCACCCGTACGAGTTCGCTATGTACTACGACGTGTAGTTGCCTCATGTCATTCGAGCGGAGTCGAGGAATCTCTCACTGTTTTGATCTATGAGCGGAGACCAAGGTGGATTGAACAGAACCAAGACATGCCGTTCTCGATAAACGGTTCGCAAATATTTAACTCAGTACATGAGAGAGAAACAACTCACGCCACTCTTCGTCGGCATCGCTCTGCTTGGAACAAGCCATTGTCTGCCGGCTGCTGATCCGGCTCATCCAGATCAGCCGATTGTTTCTCCCGCTGAGTCAATCTCGCGGCTGGAAGAAGGCAATGGCCGTTTCAATGCCGGTAATCTGCAGCATCCACACGAGTCGCGCGAGGAAAGAACGTACATGGCGAGCAACAGCTATGAAAATACTGGCATGATTTTCCTGGGCACGACTGCCGCCCAGGCGGCAAAACGGCGCGCAGAACTGACAAAGAGCCAGCATCCATTTGCCATCATTGTGAGTTGCTCCGATTCGCGTGTCCCGCCTGAAATCGTGTTTGACCAGGGCCTCGGCAACTTATTCGTGCTCCGCGTGGCGGGCAATGTGATCGACGATCATAGTTTGGGCAGCATCGAGTACGCAGTCGATCATTTGGCGGTTCGGCTGATCGTGGTGCTTGGACACCAGCGCTGCGGCGCCGTCAAAGCAGCAAAGGAAACTATCGCTGCCAAAGGCGAAGCGCCGGCGCATATTCAATCGTTGGTCGCAGCCATCAAGCCCGCGGTAGAGTCGACGCTTAATGGTGATCTGGATGCCACGATAAAAGCGAACGTGAAAGATGTGGTGGACGCGCTCCGTTCATCTACACCAATCCTAAAAGGCAAAGTTGATGCCGGCGACGTGCAGGTGATCGGCGGCTATTACAGCCTCGATACGGGCGCGGTTACTTTTCTCGACAAGAAGTAAAAGGGTTGTCTCGCAGAACCAATTTCGCTTCGCAATTTTTGGGTTACGCTTTGTTTGTCCTCTAAACATTCGTATCTTGTCGCCGCGCTTGATCGGAAACGAAACGGAGCAACTCATGGCCAAACCCGAGCAGACGGACGCAAAGACAAATCTTACTCCTGCCCAAGAGACCCTACGCCAATTGTGGGAAGAACATGTGCAGCATGAGTTCTCGGCGCGGAACACTGATGACACACTCGCGACGATGGTGGAAGATGCGTATGTAAACCATATCCCGGTGTTGACCGGTGGTGTCGGCCGGGACGCATTGCGGGAGTTCTATTCGAAACGGTTCATACCTCAGATGCCGCCAGACACGGAAATGACGCCGGTCTCGCGAACAATCGGGGAGGATCAATTGGTGGACGAAATGGTGTTCAAGTTCACGCACACGATCCGAATGGATTGGATGTTGCCGGGTGTCGCGCCTACGGGAAAGCGCGTGGAAGTCCCACTAGTGGCCATCGTTCGATTTAGAGAGGGAAAATTGGCGCATGAGCACATTTACTGGGACCAGGCATCCGTGTTGGTTCAGATCGGATTGATCGATGCCGCTAAGCTGCCGGTGGCCGGTGTTGAAAGCGCGCGTAAGGTTCTTGACCCGAGTTTGCCAGCGAACACGCTAATGAGACGCGCTGATCCAAGCCGGTAGTTGTTTCATCAGCCATGAACCGCTAGACTACGGGATCAACCTATGTCAGCAGAAGCAACCCAACCATCTCTCTACGAACGTCTCGGCGGAATTTACAGCATCGCGACGGTGGTCGATGATCTCATCGATCGCGTCATGAACGATCCGCGCCTGAACGCCAACCCCGCCGTGAACGAAGCGCATCACAAGGTGCCGCCAGCCGGCTTCAAATATCTCGTTACGGAAATGGTCGGCTGGGCTAGCGGCGGCCCGCAAAAATATACCGGACGCCCGATGCGTGAGTCTCACGACCACTTGAACATCACGCCCAAAGAATGGGAGGCGTTCATGGATGACTTGCAACAAGCACTCGACAAGTTCAGCGTGCCCGCCGCGGAGCAATCAGAGTTGAAGGCAATCGTCGACAGTACTTATGGTGACATCGTGATTGGCAAATCGTAACGGGACTCCGTTTGACGCACTCCAAACGGAATTTAAGACATGAGCATCATCGGAAAGGTTGATAGCCTTTGGCGTTACCCCGTCAAGAGCATGCGTGGCGAAGAGCTGGACGAAGCTTTCGCAGGTTTTTCAGGAATTTATGGCGATCGTCTCTTTGCCTTCAGAAGCTCGGCGAGTCCCACGGGTTTCCCGTATTTAACAGCGCGCGAGCAGCGAAGACTTCTGCAATATCGTCCGCGCTTTCGTTATTCTGACAAAGCGGCGCTCCCCGTCAACTTGACCGAAGCTGAGAAAATGGGCGCGAATCCCGTTTCAGCGGATCCTACAGAGTTAATGGTCGATGTTGAAACCCCGGATGGAAAAACGCTTGCGATCGATGATCCGGCGCTGATCGACATGCTGCGAGCCAATCTCGATCAAAAACATCAGCTCACGCTGATGCGATCCGAGCGCGCTCTTACCGATTGCCGTCCCGTATCAATTTTCAGTTTGCAATCGGCGCGGCAATTGGCCGAAGAGACCGGCATGGATATGGACAAGCGCCGCTTCCGAGCAAACGTGTATGTGAACTTAACCTCTGATGAAGGCTTCGCCGAAAACGAGTTTGTCGACCGATCACTGCGGATCGGACCGAAAGTCGTGGTCACGGTTCTGGAACGCGATGCGCGCTGCGTGATGATCACACTCGATCCCGATACGACAGAGAAAAACCCAGCGATACTGAAGAAAGTAGCGCAAGCTCACGAGGGCATGGCCGGTGTTTACGGCGCGGTCATGGTGGAGGGCATGCTTCACAAAGGCGATCCGGTCGAATTGTTGGATTAGCATCTAGGCCACGACCGCCACACGCAGCATAAGATTCGCTGAGCCTTCAATTCGTTAGGCCAAAACCGCATTTTTGCGTCGCGCGCTTCTTTGCACGAAAGACTCGCACAGATGCCAAATGGCGAAACCATTGAATCGTACGTGCCGGCGCGGCTGGATCGACTACCGTGGAGCCCCTGGCATTGGCTGATCGTGGTCGCACTCGGTGCCACCTGGATTCTCGATGGACTTGAAGTTACGTTGGCTGGCGCGCTCGGTGGAATTTTAACGAGACCTGAAACGCTAGGGTTAACACCTGCCCGGGTTGGCGCGAGCGCCACGTATTATCTCGCAGGCGCAGTGGCCGGTGCGCTGCTTTTCGGTTACGCGACGGACCGGTTCGGCCGCAAGAAATTATTTTTCATTACGCTTTCCGTTTACCTCATCGGAACCGCGCTATCTGCTTTCTCCTGGAACTTCTGGAGCTACGCCTTTTTTCGCGCGATAACCGGCGCGGGTATCGGCGGTGAATATGCAGCAATCAATTCGGCGATCGACGAACTGATTCCCGCGCGCGTGCGCGGCCGGGTGGATTTGATTATCAATGGGTCCTACTGGGTCGGCGCAGCGCTCGGCGCCGGGGCAACGCTGGTGTTGCTCGACCCGCGCTACCTGCCGATTTGGGTGGGCTGGCGATTCGCGTTCGGAATCGGCGCCACGCTCGGTCTAATTATCATCATCTTTCGCCGCTGGATTCCAGAAAGCCCACGCTGGCTAATGATTCACGGACGAAATGATGAGGCGGAAGAAATTGTTGGTGAGGTGGAACGAAAGATTTGGGGCGCGGACGCTCCGGCGGTCATAGACCGCCGCTACAGCGACGCAGCGATGCGCGTTCGAATGCGGACGCATACACCGTGGCGGGAAATTTGGGACGCAATCGCGCACGAACATCGGTGGCGCTCGTTTCTCGGGTTGGTGCTGATGTCCACCCAGGCTTTTTTCTACAATGCGATCTTTTTCACCTACGCACTGGTGTTGATGCGCTTTTATTCCGTGCCCGGCAGTGAGGTGGGTGGTTATCTTCTCCCATTCGCGCTCGGGAACGCTCTCGGACCATTGCTGCTCGGACATCTCTTCGACACGATCGGACGTAAACAAATGATCGCCGTCACGTATGGGCTCGCGGGGATTTTGCTCGCGGTGAGCGGTTGGCTTTTTCACGCGGGACTGTTCACCGCTCAAACGCAAACGTTAGCGTGGACGATTATCTTTTTCATTGCCTCCGCCGCCGCGAGCTCAGCGTATTTGACGGTGAGTGAAATTTTCCCGCTGGAAATTCGCGCAATGGCGATCGCAATTTTCTATGCGATCGGAACGCTGTTAGGCGGCGTTGGAGCGCCGGCGCTATTCGGATGGATCATCGGCACGGGCTCGATCACAGCATTGTTTATCGGATATCTCGTCGCGGCGGCCTTGATGATTTTTGGCGCACTGGTTGAAGCGTGGATTGGCGTGCCAGCCGAGCGGCGGCCGCTCGAACACATCGCCGCGCCGCTCTCAAGCAAAGGATTGTAAAACCTGTAGCCACGTCTCTGCGAGGCGCGCGAATGCCTCCGGTGCAAACGCATTAGCGCCACGCTTCACGCAGCGAAGCGGCTACAGCGAAATTACCCGCGGCAATGGACACTAAGCTCGCGCGTATGAATTGGCCCGCTAGGCGTCAGTTTACTCGAATACAAGTGAAACGTGTCAACGCGCACCATTCCTGCATCGAGATCGACATTTGATTGTAAAAACTTCCGCAGCGATTGCGCGGAGACATCCCGACAACGCGCGATTGTGATGTGAGGATGCCAGGGACGCAACTCCGGCTCGATGCCGACGGCAAGCGCGGCCTCTTGGATACGCTTGTGGATTTGGAAAAGATGCGGATGCGCTTTGCCGACACCGATCCAAATGATCTTTGGTGGACCTTTTGACGGAAACGTGCCGATGCCGGTGATGGGCAGAAAAAACGCGCCAAACTCAATCGCGCGGAGTTTTTCGCGCAGCGCAAGATCGACATCCTCCAAAATGTCACCGAAGAAGCCAAGCGTCAGATGCATTTGAGCGGCTGCGATCCAGCGTACACCGCGAACCTTTGGATCAAGATCTGCAATGAGTTGGCGCGTTGACTCTGGCAAATCGATCGCGACGAAAAGGCGTTTGGGCATTAGGAAACAAACGTCCAACTCCGACACATCGCGAGCAAGCACGCTCAACCCGCCTTCGCAAACTACGGCGCGGCGGCGGCGAACGTCCAATGCTCAATTGGATCCCGCCGTAATCAGCGATCGCAGTTACGACGTTTTACTTTCGTTATTGCGCGCCGTCGCTTTGTCAGCCAGGCGCGTTAGCCAATCGGGAATCAAGCGGCGAACTTCGTAGCCAGCTCGCGATTGATTGTCCTCTCTCTCGCCTGCTTCGGGAAGGAGACGATTTACGAGTTTCATTGCGTAACCAGTGAGATTTGGAAAGAGCGCGTTTCCTAGAATTGCCGCGCGTGCCACCAACGTGAGGGTAAGCGATGGCTGGCCGCGACGGCAAGCGGCTAGAATTTTACGCGCCGCGCGGTCCGCATTCATGGAAATCAGGGGTGCACCTGCAGAAGCAGCGAACCAAGCGAATTCAGCGTCATGTTCTCCCTTGAATTTTGCATTCACATGTGAGCCGGTGCGCATCATTCCCGGCGCGACAGTGGTCACATAAATATTGTCGCGTGCGAGTTCGGCACGAAGCGCATCTGAGAAACCGGTGAGAGCAAACTTGCTTGCGCTGTAGGGCGCCAGATGCGGCACTGCAACCTTCCCGCCGATGGAAGAGATATTAACGATTCGTCCCCCACCCCAGGTGCGCATTTCAGGCACAATCTGCGCGATCAATTTGAAGGGAGCCCAAAAATGCAATTGCATAGCGCGCTCGAAATCTTCGTGGCTCATGTGCTCTAGTGGACCGACTTCGATGATGCCGGCGTTATTGATCAAGATGTCTATCTTGCCGAGACGGTCGATGATTTGCCGGACTGCTGATTGAATCTGCGCGGCGTCGAGCAGGTCGCATTGAATCGTAAACACCACGCCGCCGCGGGGGGCGAGATCAGCTTTCGCGCGGGCGAGTTCGCCAGGATCGCGAGCAATCAGCGCTACCTTGCCGCCCGCTTCGCACATTTGCCGGGCAAGCACCAGGCCGAGTCCGCGCGAACCACCAGTAATGAGGGCGACTTTATCTTGCAAGGAGTAGCGTGCGGTACGGCTAGCACGAACGATCAGCCAAGTGACGAACAGGAGAATGCCTGCGAGCAACAAAACGCGAGGGTTCATTTCGGGAATTTACAGTCCAGCATCGAGGATATCGCGGCAAGCGTGTCGGCCGAGACTCGCAGGGTGCCTAAGTCCCTGCGTGTTTGCGGTTGAAACGCGCGACTTCGCGCGCTGTCTCACGATCGATGGCGCGCTTCTTCAAGTCCGAACGTTTATCGCGCGCCAATTTGCCCTGGCCGACGCCAAGCTCAGCCTTTAGTTTTCCGTTCTTCCAATAAAGCTTAAGGGCAACAAGGGCGCGGCCTTTAACCTGCGACTCGCCGTAAAGCTTGTCGATCTCTTGTCGATGCAACAACAATTTACGAACGCGTTTTGGAGGTGGAACTTCGAGACTGGCCTTTTCGTACGGCTGAATGTCGGCATTGTAAAGAAAAGCTTCCCCGTTTTCGATGCGCGCAAATGCATCGCTGATGTTCGCCTTGCCAGCGCGAACGGATTTGACCTCGCTGCCTTTGAGCTCAATGCCGGCTTCATAGCGCTCGAGAACGTGATAATCGCGGAGGGCCTTGCGGTTAACGATCGACTCGGCCGCCATATTGCAGACTGGCTGGAACCCCTGCTCGACGAACTACGCGCCGTCGGATGAATCTTCGAGCGACTCGTAGGTCAATTTCCCCGCGATAATTTCCCTTAGCGCAATGTCGGTCAGTGACATCCGCGGAGTGGTCTCCACCATCGGCCGATGTCCCAAACTGAGCTGACGCACACGCTTGGAGACAACGTTGATCAGAAGTTGCGGATTCGGGATCATCTGGGCTGCTTCCTGGAGAAGTTGAGTCGTCATATGGCGCAAGGAACGAACGGGGAGGGATGCTTCAGTGGGAAATTGAAGAATGGTCGGCGCGCTACCTGCGAGCGGAAATGGAGTAAGTTGCGGAGCGAGCATGGTAAAAATGAGTTTTGACTTTCCAAGTGAAGCACGAGCTTGTCAACACCAAAGCTCTCCACAGGCAAGTCCATTCTGCTAGAGCGTTTAGTCCGACCCCAAATCACTTCGATGCGCGGCCCGCTACCGTGAACGTATGTCTCAAGCAAATATAGTGGTCTGCGATACGCCGACAGAGGCGATCGTAGAGCGCACAAGCCAAGCTATGCGAAGCTGTTCAGCCGCTCACACGAATGCTGTGATCCGCGTTTAAGATGAAGCAATGTGATCGAGACGCATAAGCGCGCGGGCGATTTCAAAGAGTGGTCAGTTCGCCTTTCTTCTCGCGCCGGGTGTCTGCTCACGGTAATATTGAGAAAATTCCGCAGATAGTTTCGTTAGAGCCCAAGCACCATGGACAGTCGATCCGACGCCAAGAAATGGGATGTAAATCAAGAGCGCGTATTTTTGGAGAACTTATGCCAGAAGGTCGTGGCGCCTTGAGCAACTGGGGTAAATGCAAGAGGGCTGCGGTCACGCTCTTCATCCTGCTTCTTACGCCTGTGCTCGCGCGTGCGCAATCCATCGGTGCCTCGGCAAAAACCTGGATAGAAATCAAAGCGGCCGATGAGGCAGCTAAGGCGCTCGCGAATCCCAACGTAACGGCAAAAGAGCGGCTGCGCGTGGAGCAAATCTACTACCAACTCGCCCGGGATAATCCGCAGTCTGTCCCGGCGCAAAACGCACTTGCCGCATTTCTCTGGAAAAACGGGAAGGCGGAACCAGCCGTCGAACATTGGCGCATCGCGCAAGGGCTGGAGCCGGCCAATGCCGAAACTGCGAACTCGTTAGGCGGTGCGTATCTTAAGATGGGCCTCGTCCCCGAAGCGGCGGAGGAGTTTCTTTTGGCGGTTCGCTCCGAACGTAACAATCCGGATTATCATTTCGACCTCGGGAACGTCGAATTCGTCCTTCGCAGTAATCTGACTGCGGCCTGGAAGATCGATTCCGCGGAATTGTTGCAACGCGCCCTGTTCGAATTTCACGAAGCGAGCCGGCTTGCACCGATGGATCTCGAATACGTGCGCGCTTACGCGGAAACGTTTTATGGGATGCCGAATCCCGATTGGAAAGAGGCGCAAGTCGCCTGGCAGCATTACCTCGAGCTCTCCACGGACCGGAACTTCGCCTACTTGCAGCTCGCGCGGGTCAGCCTGAAGCAGCACAAGAAAGCTGAAGCGTTATCTTTCCTCGATAAAATTTCAGACCCCTCTTATTCCGAGGTAAAGGAAAAGGTGCGCAAGCAAACTGAAGCGCTCTAGACGATTTACGAA
>QHNV01000176.1 GCA_003218535.1 Verrucomicrobiota bacterium | reverse complement strand
GTTTCTTTTCCAAAGAGATGATGTGCGCCAAGGCTGTCGCCGTGGTCGCTGGTGTGCACCACGATCGTGTTGCCGCTTAAGCCGAACCGCTGCAGGCATCCAAGGATGGCACCAACGCTTTGATCAACCAGCGTGACTAGGCCGAGATAGCGCTGCTTGATACTTCGATATTCCTCGGGCGTGATCCCAAAGAACAACTGAACCGGCAGGCGTTCTCGATCAAGGATCGCTTCCGCCTGCTGCCATTCGCGCATCAAGCGATAGCGCAGCGGAATGTTTTCATTCTCGGGAAGAGTGGCGGTCAGATCAAGGTCCACTTGATCGAGCGGATGTTCATCGTTGAATGGACCGTTGTAGGGTGAGTGTGGTTCTACAAAACCAACAACGAGAATGAAAGGATCGCGATGATGTTTTTCGATGAATTCGCAGGCCTGCTTTTCGAGAAACTTTGGACGCGAAAGTTCGAGCGGCAGGTTGCTGATGGCCAATTTTGAGAATCGTCCATTCGGCTTATCGGGCGCAATGCCGGCAGAAACGAGGAAGTTTATGTAGTCGCCGTGATCGTTAGTGGAAGTCCATTGTTGGAAGCCGCGCCCGGCAGGTCCTTCCTCGCCGAGATGCCACTTCCCGATGTATGCAGTGCTATAATCTCTGTTCTCCATCAGCTCGGGAAAAACACGAAACCGTCGGTCGAGCGGAACGTTGTTCCTAGTGCAACCGTTAATGTGCGGCCAGGTA
>QHNV01000175.1 GCA_003218535.1 Verrucomicrobiota bacterium | reverse complement strand
CGGGACTCGCGCGTTTATATCACAAATAGCCCAGCGTTAAAACGTCGGGCTATTACCATTGCAAAAAAACATCTCTTGCCGCACCGATGATCTCGCCGCCTAACTCTTCGTGAATCATATCCTCATTCGTCCTATCCGTGTAATTCGTGGTTATCGGCTTCGGCGACGGAAGCGAGTTCGCTATCTTTCGAGCCGAATGTTGCGTACGAAACCGATGGAAAACGGAGCCCCTTCTCGAAAAAAATTCGTTCGCGCTCGACAGTTGCGCCTCGGGTTACAAAAAAGTCGTGCAGCTCGGACGCCTGGTAATCAGGGGGGTCGAGCTCAAGAAAGATTTTGCCACCCGGCGCGAGATGTCGCTCCAAATCGCGCAGCAGAAAATCCCATTCCGCCGGTCCCCAGCTTCGTTTTGACTGCTGGTAAAGGTTAAACCTGACCGAAAACGCGGTGATCCAATCAAATTTTTGACCAAGGTCGGGCAGTGACTCAAATGCGCTAATCGTCCAAAGCACACGTGGAACATCGAAAAGCTCGACCAACTCGGTATACAGATCGATGTGTCCGACGTCGAGGCCCAGGACGGAATGGCCGAGTTTTTTGAGGATGAACAAGAAAAATCCGCCTCCGCAGCCAAGGTCGAGCACGCGTTTGCGCGTTGAACGATGGAGTTTTAGATCTTGCACGCGTTCGCGATTCACCCTCAAGTAGCGATCAACATCCGTGTATTTGGCGAATCCCTCGGACGAATCGGTATAGCGTTGCTGAATTTCGCGCAATCGTTTCAGATCGATTTTCGCCCGCAGTGGCTCCAGTGGCAGAGGAGAAAAGGAGCGCCGCACTCTTCGCCATGCGCGCCGATAGGTTAACGGCCCTGCCAGTTTGCGGATTTTGTGCGCGAGTTTCATTTCAGAAATCAGATAATATGGCAATGGGCGCACGCGAACAAGATCTGCATTCTCATGTAGATCTGCATTCCATGTACGAATGGCGTTGATCCAGCCACAGACGATGCACATCTACACAGATAAGGGATGCTGGAATTCAAAGCTGAAACTTCATTTGCACAAAGAGCCATCCGAATTGTCCGGACAATCCAGCCTAAATTTTCCCTCGCCCTATTGTTTTGAGAATGATCGTAGCGATCACACCGGCAAGAAGCGAGCCGGCTAGAATGCCTAGCTTTGCTGCGTCCACCGGCACAGATTTATCGAACGCAAGCATCGCGATGAACAGAGACATGGTGAAACCAATTCCCGACAGACATGCGTAACCGAGCAGCGATCGCCAGCCGATGCCACTTGGAAGTCTTGCGATTCCTGATTTCACCGCGCCAAACGCTGCCGCGGTAATTCCGAGCGGTTTGCCGATGATCAGCCCAGCCAATACCCCGAGCGCGATGCTGGCGTGCTCGCCCGGTCCGGCAATCGTGACTCCGGCATTTGCAAATGCAAACAGCGGCATCACCACAAACGCTGAAAAATTGTGCAATGCATGCTCGAGCCTGAGACTAGGTGCGGTGGCGCCTTCGCTCGCATATTCGAGCGCGAAAAGTGTTTCCTGTTGCCCTTTGCTAGTGAGCACAAGAAAATCTCCGGTCTCGGTGCGATCAAATTGATGCAGCAACGCGCGCGCTTGGCGGGAAAATTGCGTTGCGTTAACGCGAGTGTGCGTGGGGATCGTAAAAGCGAGCACCACTCCAGCCACCGTGGCGTGGATTCCAGACTCGTGCACGAAATACCAAAACACGACTCCGATCAGCAAGTAAGGCCACAAATGGCGAACCCCGATAGCGTTGAATCCAATCAAAACCAGTAGTAGCACGGCCGCGCTGCCAAGCGCGCCCCATGCGATTGCGCTTGAGTAAAAAAGGGCAATCACGATTACCGCTCCCATGTCATCGACGATCGCCAGCGCGGTCAGAAAAACTTTTGCCCCGATTGGCGCGCGCGGCGCGATCAAAGCGAGCGCACCCAAGGCAAAGGCGATGTCGGTCGCCATCGGGATTCCCCATCCTCGCGCGCCGAACCCAGTTCTGTTGAAAATCCAATAAATCGCGGCCGGCACGATCATTCCCCCGATGGCGCATGCAATCGGCAGCGCAGCCTCTTTCGCGGATGCCAACTCGCCCACGAGCAATTCGCGTTTAATCTCGAGGCCGACAAGCAAGAAAAAAACCGCCATCAACGCGTCGTTGATCCATTGGTGCAGCGTCAGGGAGAATGAGTGATCAACGATTCGAATTGTGAGGGGTATTTGCCAAAGCTCCTCGTAGGTCTTGGCCAGCGGCGAATTGGCCAGCACAAGCGCTGCAATTGCGAACAGCAGCAGAATCGATCCGCCGAACGTCTCGATTCGGAAAAAGCGCTGAAATGTAGTTTGCTGGATTCTCATCACGAAAAGGCACGAATGGATACCAATTCATAAAATGACGAAGTCCGAATCAATGACGAATGACAAAGTTCGACGCATGGCTTTTTACTCGGACCTAGGTGCGTTCCTTAGGCATTCGTCATTCGCCAGCGCCGCGAAGGCGTTTGCTTCGTCATTTCGCAGGCGCTCGCTATTGATTTGCCGAAGGTGATGCATTTGTTCTAAGAACGGAATCGCCATGTTCACCGGCCTGATCGAAGAAGTCGGCAAACTCGTTGCCGTGCGCGCGAGTGATCGTGGCACAGAATTGCAAATTGCCGCGCCGCGCATTGCAAAGAAAACACGCCGCGGCGACAGTATCGCAGCGAATGGGTGCTGCCTGACAGTAGCTTCGCGACGCGGCGATCGCCTCACCTTCGATCTCCTCGATGAAACAGTCAGTCGCACGAATCTGAAAGGATTGCGCCGGAAGGATCCCGTAAATCTGGAGTGCGCCTTGCCCGCAAAGGGCCGCCTGGGTGGACATTTTGTCCAAGGCCACATCGATTGCGTGTCGCCTATTGTCGCCTTCGACAAGAAAAACGAAGACTTTCGACTGGAAGTCGAGTTACCCAGCGAGTTCGCACACTATGTGGCTCGCAAAGGTTCGATCGCCTTGAACGGAATCAGCCTAACGGTTTCTGATGTCTTTCCGAAAAGCTTCGTTGTATGGATCATCCCGTACACCAAACGTCACTCTAACCTTAATCGTGCACAGGCCGGGAATCTCGTGAACATCGAGTTCGACATTCTGGCCAAGTACGTCGAGCGAAAACTCGCTATTCGTGGTTAAAAAATGACGGCGCGTCTGCGCTCTCGCATAGTCGGCGTAATCGCATCACACGCGGACTTGGATCGCGCCATGAGAATGCGCAAGCCGCCGGACTTATTCGAGCTGCGTCTGGATTGTCTCGCGCGCATTGTGGATCAACTCGAACACAAAGTGTCCAGGTTGCGCGCGCCCCTCATCATCACGGCGCGACACCCTCAAGAGGGTGGCGCTAACAAATTATCACTGCGGCAACGACGCGATTTACTGACTCGATTTTTACCCCATGCAGACTATGTCGATGTCGAACTGCGCTCAGCGTTGGGTCTGCGTTCATTGCTAAAGTTGGCGGAGCAGAAAAACGTGCGGCGGATCATTTCATTCCACAATTTCAAATCGACACCGCCTGCTCGAATTCTGTTGGCGAAAGCCCGCGCTGCCGAAGCGCGTGCCGCGAATATCTTCAAGGTCGCGACGCGCACCGATACCCCCTTTCAACTCGCGCGCTTGCTGGATTTCATCGCAAATAAGGAAGTCGATCTTACCATTAGCGCGATGGGAATCGGCAAACTTGGTGCAATTTCCCGCGTCCTGCTCGCGCGCGCCGGCTCGGCCCTGGTTTACGCGGCGGTCGCCGAAGGGACCGACATCGAAGGACAGCTCTCGCTCCAACAACTTCGCGTACTTGGAATCGCTTCGCGACGGTAAGTCGTGAATGGTTAGATCCCTAAATCGGCTACGTTTTGACGTTGTAACGAATGAAGAATCAATGTTTCAGTCGCTTGCTCTTTCCCCAGCGCATATATGCTAAAAAGGGAATTAACATGTCTTCGCCTGTAACCTTGCCAAAGCAACTACCGGTGATGCCGCTGCCGGGGGCGGTGCTTTTTCCGCATGCGTTGCTCCCGCTTTACATCTTCGAGCCGCGGTATCGCAACATGCTCGAACAGGCGCTTCACCATCATCGGATGTTTTGCGTGACCCTCATTAAGCCAAGCTGCCCGAACTGGCACGCGCCAGAGGATTTTTTTCATCTTGCCACCGTCGGCTTGATTCGCGCGTGTGTCGGGCGCGGTGATGGCACATCGAATTTGATCCTGCAAGGCCTGCAACGTGTGCGCTTTGCCAGTTTTGAACAGGAAACTCCGTTCCCGATCGCCAGGATCGACATAGTCGAATCGCGCGACGCAACCACGGTCGAGACCGAAGCGCTTGGCGCGAAGGTGCTCGAGCTTTACGCGAACCTGAAAAACGATGGCCGCCAGCTGCCGGCAAAAGTCGATCGATATCTTGCGGAATTGCGTGACTTAGAAATGGTGGCGGACCTTATAGCTTCGACATTTGTCAATGATCCATTACGGCGGCAACGCGTGCTCGAAGAATGTTCTCTCAATCAACGCCTGCGTTTTCTCATCAGATACTTGCGCGACGAAATCGGCAACGCCGCCGCATAAGCAAGGGTCGGCGCGCTGCGCCCACGTCCGAAAGCGTTCGGGGCAGTGTGGCGGCCCTACCCTCCAACGCGCGCGTATTCTTCCATCAGATACCGGTCGGTCATTCCCGCAACGTAATCGCACACGGTGCGGTGCAATCCTTCATTCTCAATTCGTCTCGTTGCCGCATCACCTAGGCTGTCAGGATCGACAAGGTATGCCTCAAAAACACGCCGCAGCATTTCGCACGCGCGCACGTTTACCTCGGCCACGCGCGGATGATAATAGACATTCTGATATAAAAACGTCCGCAGCGCGCGATTCGCTTCGGCTAACTCATTGCTGTAACGAATGAGCGCAGCAGGCTGTCGACGCACCTCGTCCGCGCTTTGTACGCCGGACTCGTCGATTAATTTTGCACTCGTAGCGACCAAGTCGTGCACTTCGTTGTCGATGATGTCGTGAATGATTAACTTGTGCAGCTCGGGTTCCCGGATGCCAGCGTAACGCGCAAGCACAGCGTCATGGCTTTGCCGCCAGATTTCGTTTTCTCCCAACTGCGCCGCGCTCAAAATTTCAAAGTCAACGGCATCATCGAGATCGTGGCTGTAATAAGTGATCTCATCCGCGAGATCCGCGACCTGCGCCTCCAGCCAGGGGCAATAATACTCTGCGTCGTCCGCCGTGGGCAACTGATAGAAGGCCTCGTGCTTCCGCAGACCTTCGCGCACTTCGAACGTCAGGTTAAGACCAGGGAAATTTGGATATGGAGTTTCGAGCAGCTCGACTACGCGCATGCTCTGGCGGTTGTGATCGAACCCGCCGTGTTCACGCATACATTCCGCCAGCATCTCCTCGCCGGAGTGCCCAAAAGGCGCATGCCCCAAATCGTGCGCCAGCGCGATCGCTTCCGCGAGATCCTCGTTCAGTCCTAACGCGCGCGAGATGGTGCGGCTGATTGAGGCCACTTCGATCGAATGCGTCAGGCGCGTGCGCAAATGGTCGCCTGTGCCATTCAAAAAAACCTGCGTCTTGTATTCCATGCGACGAAATGCGCGGGAGTGAATGATCCGGGCACGGTCCCGCTGAAATTCCGTGCGATACGCGTGACTGGGCTCCGGATAGTTGCGCGCTCGCGAATCAGCGGACTTTTGTGCGAAGGGTGCAAGCAACGCGTGCTCTGTCCCCTCCATTTGCTCGCGCGTCTTCCAGTTTTCGTTCACGGCTCGCACCTATAACCCGGAGGGGCGGTGCTCTTCAGCCATTAACCGGACTGGGACAGAGCCCGTCCCGCCACACCTCGATGGCGTTATTCTTCGTTGAGTCTCTTTTGCATTTCCAATTTCACGCGCAACGCGCGTCGTGCCATGCGCGCTTCCAATCTCAACGTCAGCAAGTCGAAAATCGCCAGCAACATCGCCGTAAGCGTCAACCATGCGCAAATCAGCCAAAACAAAATAAACCAAGCCGGATGCTCGCGCGGGTTGAGCGCCGCTTGTAAAAATGTAGATCCAGACACCAATAGAGACAGTGCAACCAAAAGCAGAACGAACATCGTTTTGCGCCGTGCGATACGATCGCGGATGATTGCGCGAGTTACGTGTACCATAATGGAAGTTGCACGCTGCGCTTTTCCCTGATACGAATTATTCGACACGATAGACCGGGATTTGCCAGCGCTCACGCGCTTGCTACTTATCGATTTTACAATCCACGGAATCCGAAGCAACCATGCCAAAGAAAACTCGTCAGAAGAAACAGGTCACCCCGGAACGCTTAATGGAGCTCAGTTTCGCTTACGCGCCGCCGCTTATCATCAGCGCCGCAGCGGGCAACAAGGTTTTCGATGCGCTGGAAAATAGCGCCAAAACCGCGGAGGAAGTAGCGAAACAGACCGGTGCTTCGCCGCGCGCTCTGAGAATTTTGATGAACGCGCTCGTCGGTCTCGATCTTCTGAAGAAAGATCGACGGGGGCGATATTCGCTCACACCAGAAAGCGCTGCGTTTCTTATCAGCAAGAAGCCCGGAACCCACGCGGGGTTTTTTGGCACGATTGCGCCACAGCTCATTTCCAGATGGCTGCGCCTGACTGACGTCGTCCGCGAAGGCCATCCAGCGGTGGCGGTGAACCAGGAAATGGAAGGCACCGAGTTTTTCAGTCAGCTCGTGGAAAATATTATCCCAATGAGCTATCCCGTCGCGCAAAAACTCGGAGATCATTTGAAAGTGGCGAAAACGAAAAACGAATTGCGCGTTCTCGATCTCGGCGCTGGCTCCGGCATTTGGGGCATCGCGCTGGCGCAAAAGTCGCCGCGCGTGCGCGTGGCCGCGGTGGATTGGGCCGGAATGATTCCGACCACCAAACGAATCACGCAAAGATTTGGCGTCAGCGATCGATTCGAATTTGTCGGAGGCGATTTGCTGGAAGCAAATTTTGGGAACGGTTACGACATCGCGACGCTCGGCCATATTTTGCATAGCGAGGGCGAAAATCGCAGCCGCCAGTTACTCAAGAAAACTTTCCGTGCGTTAAAATCCGGTGGCACCGTCGCCATTGCAGAATGGTTGGTGAACGACGATCGCACCAAACCGCTACCCTCTCTGATGTTTGCGGTGCAGATGCTGGTCAACACCGAAAAAGGGGACACCTTCAGTTTCAACGAAATCAAAAGGTGGTTGCAAGAAGCTGGCTTCAACAAAGTGCGCAAGCTGGAAGCGCCCGGGCCATCACCGCTGATTCTGGCAACAAAACCTTAATCAAGAATCGGCTTCTCATCCGCGAAGCGAAATGCTTTCATCTGATTCGATGAAAAAAGCGACAAAATCGCGTGCCGAAAGGCACGTTTCTTACCAGAAACCGGCCCTGCGCAGCGAGGCGTTTGCCCAGGCGCTCAACGAAGCGAAATTGCGTCTCGCCGGTTCCGGCGGTCTGCGTTCGCTTTTTGAACAAGCCGCGAGAAAGGCGGCGTCCGTGCCCAAAGAGCCGTTTAAAGAAAACTGGCCTTATCTTCAGACGATGCTGCGCTTGGTCCGCGCGTACGAGCGTGGCGAATACCGTCAGGTTTCGAACGATGCTCTGTTGTGGATCGTAGCTGCTCTCAATTACCTGGTCGATCCATTCGATTTGATTCCCGACAAGACACCGTTTCTCGGCTTCGTCGATGACGCTACTGTGGTGGAATTTGTAGTCGCTAAGACCCAGCAAACGCTCGATGATTTTATGACATGGGAAACGATGTCTCCCGCCCGTCAGTAGGTACCGGATCAGACCATTAGCAGTGCCGGGTTTTCCAGCAGGTGTCGGAGTTCTTTCAGATAGTCGGCGCCGAGCGCGCCGTCGATAACGCGGTGGTCACAGCTCATGGTGATCGACATTCGATGGCCGACCACGATTTGCTCGCAATCATCGATCGCCGGCGCTTTTGTCATCTTGCCCACGGCGAGGATGAATCCCTGCGGCGGGTTAATGACCGCGGAAAAACTGTCGATCCCCATGCCGCCAAGATTTGAAACGGTGAACGTGCCGCCCTGAAATTCTTCCGGCTTCATTCGCTTATTGCGCGCGCGATGCGCCAGGTCCTTGGCCAGTTCGCTGATCTCGCGCAGCGATTTGTTTTGCGCCGCACGGATGACCGGCGTCAACAGCCCGTCTTCGATCGCGACCGCAATCCCAAGATCGACATCGGCATATTGCACGATCGCGTCTCCGTCGAACGAGGCATTTACTCGAGGCACTTTGACGGCGGCTTGCACTGCCGCTTTCAAAACGAAGTCGTTCACCGTAATTTTCGCAGCGTCGGCGCTTTCACCGGCTGACTTCAATTCCTCCCGCGCTTCCATGAGCGGTCGAGCATCGACGTCAATGGTGAGATAAAAATGTGGAACCGGGCCGAGACTTTCGACCAGCCGTTGCGCAATGATCTTGCGCATCCCGGAAAGTTGAATGCGCGCGCTTTCGCCCGCTTTTACGGCGGCTGGCACCGAAGGCGCCGGAGCGGCGGCTTTCTCTGATTTAGCGGCCGCGCGTACGTCGGTCTCAGTCACACGACCTTCCGGACCCGTGCCCTTTACGCTGGAAAGATCAACGCCAAGTTCAGCAGCGACTCGGCGCGCGACAGGCGACGCTTTTACGCGCGCTTCTTCTGCCTTTTCAGCCTTAGGACCTGGTTTTCCAGCTGGTTTTTTTTCCTCTTTTGGCGCGGTCTCCTTTTTCTTCTCTCTTTTTTCAGCTTTTTCTTCTTCCGTTTCCGTTTTCGGCTTCTCCGGTTTTCGTTCTTTTGGTTTCTCTTCCTTTTTCTCCGGCTCCTTTTTTTCTTCTTCCTTTTTAGGCTTCGCTTTCTCTTCTTCCTTTTCCTTTTTCTCCTCGGCTTCCGGTTTCTCTTCTTTCTGCTCCTCTGCTTTTTCCTCTTCCTCTTTTGGCGCTTCCTCACCTTCGCCGCCAATGAACGCAATCTTGTCGCCGACGTTAACCTTTCCACCTTCTCCGACGTAGATTTCTGTGAGCGTTCCGTCTTCGGGCGATTCCCATTCCATGGTTGCCTTATCGGTCTCGATTTCAGCGAGCACCTCACCGGCGGAAATCTGATCGCCCTTCTTTTTCTTCCACGCAACGAGAGTGCCCTCGGTCATGGTATCGCTCAGCTTAGGCATTTGGATTTCAGGCATACCTAAAAGTTAAAAAGGTTACAAAGCTACATCGTTGCAATCGTCACTTTAATCCTTGCGACACTTGCAGTTCTTTTAACCTGGTTCACGCGTAGCAGACCTGTTTCACGGCCGCGATGAGTTTTTCGGCGTTCGGGAGCACGGCGTGCTCAAGGCGCTCGTTGTAGGGCATTGGCACATCTTCCTGTGATACGCGAATGATCGGTGCGTCGAGCGCATCAAAAATGTTTTTCTGGATCCGATAACAAACCTCCGCGCCTACTCCGCAAAACGGATGATCCTGTTCGACAATCACCACGCGATGCGTCTTTGCAACAGAATCAAAAATGGCTTTTTCATCGAGTGGTTTGATCGAACGAAGGTCAACAATCTCCGCAGAGATATCTTCCTCTTCGAGTTGGGACGCAACCTTCAATGCAAGCGGAACGGTTTGCGCGTAACAGATAACGGAGACATCGCTGCCTTCCCGCTTCACATCTGCTTTACCGAGTGGAATCAGCAGCTCTTCATCCGGAGGCTCGACCATTCCTTTTGAGCTATAAAGCAGTTCCGCTTCCAGAACGAGCACCGGATTGTCATCGCGTACAGCCGTTTTCAATAACCCTTTAGCGTCACGTGGAGTAGCCGGCGTGCAAACTTTGAGACCAGGCACGCTGGCGTAAAAATTCTCCGTTGCATGTGAATGCGTGGCACCAAGCTGGTGCGCAGGCCCATTCGGGCCGCGGAACGTGACCGCAATATTGAATTGGCCACCGGACATGGTGAACATGTTCGGCGCGTTATTCACGACCTGATCGAAAGCTACTAGTGAGAAACTGAACGTCATAAACTCAATGATCGGTCGCAGCCCGACCATCGCGGCGCCAACGCCCAGGCCGGCGAATCCGTTTTCACTGATTGGGGTGTCGATGACGCGTGTCGGTCCAAAGCGCTGTAACAAACCGTGGCTCACTTTGTATGCGCCTTGGTATTCGGCGACTTCCTCGCCCATCAAGAAAACATCGGGATCGCGCTCGAGTTCTTCCGCGAGCGCTTCATTGAGTGCCTGACGATAAGTGATTTCTCTCATCGCCTTTCTTCTGAGATGGCAGCCGTGCCGGCTGCAGATTCGCCGGATTTTGCAGGCGACACGCCTGCCGCTACAGCTCCATCGACATACGTATAATCGAATAGTTTTTCGATCGGCAGCTGTGGGCTCTTCTCAGCAAACTTTACGGCGGCCAGTACTGTTTCCTTCGCACGTTTGTCGAGCAGATCGAATTGCTCGTTGGTTAATTTCCCCTCCCGCGTGAGCTGTGCACGCAAACGCGTAATCGGGTCGTCGAGGCGATATTTCTCAAGTTCCTCTTTCGTTCGGTAACTTGCCGGGTCGGACATTGAGTGGCCGCGGTAGCGATACGTGCGCACCTCGAGGAAAGCTGGGTGGGATTCTTTCCGAATTGAATCCACAATCTCAGCAATTTTATCGCGCACTTCGCGAAAGTTCATTCCATCGACAATTTCGCCGGGAATGTCGTAGCCTTCCGCCCGATCGACGATTTGTTTGAGCGAAGTCGATCTCTTCACCGAAGTGCCCATGGCGAAGAGATTGTTTTCGCAAATGAAAACGATCGGCAATTTGTACAACGCGGCCAGATTCAACGCTTCGTGGAACGCGCCTTGATTAATCGCGCCGTCACCGAAGAAACAAAGCGTCACGCGATCTTCCCCGCGGTATTTGATAGCAAACGCCATTCCTACGGCCAGCGGAACATGTGCGGCGACGATCGCGTGACCGCCATACATGTGGTTGTTCCGGTCGAAAAAATGCATCGAACCACCAAGTCCCCGAGAGCAGCCGGTTGCTTTTCCAAAGAGTTCCGCCATACACGCATTCGCGCTTGTGCTACGGGCTAGCGCGTGGGCATGATCCCGATAAGCGGTGATGATGTAATCATCGTCTCGCACGGCGGCCACCGCGCCTGTCACGACAGCCTCCTGGCCTATGTAAAGATGACAAAAACCGCCGATCTTCTGCGCTTGGTACTGCTGACTGGCGCGTTCCTCGAAACGCCGAATCAGCAGCATCAGCGAGAGCATCTCGACTTCGTCGCGCTGCTCTCCCGGCTGCATGGCGGTCATGCCGCTGCGGCGGGACGGAACCTCGCGGCGCGGGCTCGCGATTTCTCCGTGCTTCGCCCCAGATTCATGCAAACAACAAACAGCAAAGTAAAAACGAAATCGCTGATGAGCGAGTTGCGGAAAAACATCCAGCTGGGCGTGACGCTGTATTGAGGCAGTCCAATCGTGAGCGACTGAACCAGTCCTGCAAAATTTTTCGCGTACCCCGGATCGTTTAACCACGAAAACGCGTTCGTGACTGCATAGAAGATTGTCGAACCGGCAATGGAAGCCGGCAATAGTGTCTTCAGCGATGCCCGATTCTGCAAGAAAACTCCAACGCACCCAACGAGCGCGAGCGCGGCATAGCGAATAAGAATCTGCGGATCGAGCAGCGGCACGCCATAATGAAAATTAATTACCGCGTCGGAAATAAAAAGCGTTATCAACGGTACTGAAAATTTGTATTTCTTGGGAAAATAGGCGGCGCTGCAGAGCGCGATGGCCGCAAGCGGCGCGAAGTTGGAGAGCCAGCTCGCTCCGGAATGAATTAAGAGCCCGGTTGTAATGCGGTAAGCGGCCGCCGAAAAAATCAACAGAAAAGCGGGAATCATTCCAAAGAATCTATCCGGCCGGTGAGATATGCAAAGGCTAAGATCACGTAGGATACGGTGCTGCGCTGCAGCGTTCAGCCCGGAGCGCACAGAGCCCTCCCATTCCGCTATTTCGTCCCCGACCTCAATACGCTATTGAGCCGTGCCTTGCGGCGATTAGCAGCGTTTCGATGAATGATCCCACGCTTGGCGGCTTTATCGATCGCCGCAATGGCGGCCCGAATTTGCTCTCCGCTAAGCGTTCCCGAAGAGTGTACTTCCTTCTGCATCGTGCGCAGTCGAGCTACGACGCTGCGATTACGCAGCGACCGTTTCAAGGTCTGGCCGGCGCGTTTGGCGGCTGATCTGGTATTGGCCATGATTAAATCAAACTTTGCGGACGTGGACGCTCGCGACGCAATCGGGATTGTCAACCTCGAAAGAGAGCCGAGCCGAACGCCCAAACTCGGGCGCGTTAGGCGCGTGGATTACTTTGAGCGGCTACTGTACCCTTGTTCAGCACCGGTGTCGCTTTGCGCCCTTGCGCTTTTTGTCGCTCTGCAGCAAGCGCTCCCCCTATTCGCATTTGCTCAACGCTGAGTGTGCCCGACGCTGATGCTGGCTCAAGCTGCTGCTGGCTGGCTGGTGGCTGGCTCTGCACAACCAACGCATTAGTGGTTGGCGCTGGTCGCGCCTTCGGCACTTTGGGCAACCGATCGGGAATGATTTGCACCAAGGCGCCCAGAGGAACCTGACTATAAAGCACGGCGATGTCGCTGGCCTTCATTCTTATGCAGCCGTAGCTGGCTGGACGTCCGATTGTCTTTTCTTCCGGCGTGCCGTGGATGTAGATGCAGCGAGGAAAAGCCTGCGCGTTTTGCGCTTCAAGGCCGCTCAGCCAGATGATCCGCGTGGTCACCGGATCGCGGCCAGGAGCATTTGGCTGCAGGATTTCGCCGGTCCATTGCCGGCTATGAAAGACGGCGCCAACTGGCGCGTTGTCGCCAATCTTTTTTGCAACCATGAGATAGCCGATGGGAGCTATCGAGCTGCGCGAGCTGCGTAGCAGCAAATGCCGGCGCGATCGAAACCAGACTGAAAATCACAGCCAGCTGCCGAAACATGCGCAACTTCTTAGCTGATAGTTCGGGTTTTGTCACGCGGGAATTACAGCGGGGGCGCGTGAGCCGCCAAAGGAACTCTCGACAAGCGGCTCGCGAACGAGGCGAGACAAACATAGAGGAAACCGCCTTGGAACATGAGCAGGAACGGTACGGACAGAAACTGGCCATGCACAATTGCAAACCAGAGGAAGTAAGTGAAATAAATCGCAAACCCCAATTCCGCCAATGGCAGCATTGGTTTGACTGGTCGGTACCTGCAGCTGCGCCACGGCTGTGATTTGCGTTCGATACCGTACTTGGGCGTACGAGTGAAATCAGATTTATGATTAATCAGCGCTTCTAACACGGCGCGCGCATTGTTGAGCGAAAGGCCAATCCCAAGAGCGAGCAAACACGGCAGATAAAGAATCTCTCTCATCCATGTTCGCGGATGTAATTCCCGCTGCGCACCAATGTAAAAAACTGCCACCGATACGGATGCTGCAAGGAAAACGGGAATGTCGATGAGCACGGTGCGCAGCCAGCCTCCCGCGGGAGCGCCGGAGGATGGATGCAAAAGCACGCAGAGAAAGGCCAGCAACAAATAAGCGAAGTTCGACATCAAATGCGCGGTGGCCTCAAGTTTTATCGGAAACGGAAGGCGGCTGGCCCAGATCGTGGGCAACAATTTCTTGCACGTCTGGATTGACCCCTTGGTCCAGCGATGCTGTTGCGACTTGAAACCATTCATATCCACCGGCAACTCCGCCGGAGTAACAACATCGGAGAGATAAATAAACTTCCAGCCCGCGAGCTGAGCGCGATAACTCAGATCGAGATCTTCGCACAACGTGTCGTGCTGCCAGCCGCCGCTTTGCTCAATGCAGGAACGCCGCCACAAGCCTGCGGTCCCGTTAAAATTGAAAAATCGGCCGCTTCGGCTGCGCGCCGTCTGCTCAAGAAGCAAATGCCCATCCAAAAAAATCGCCTGCATGCGCGTGAGGAGTGAGTATCCCCGGTTCAGATGGCCCCATCGTGTTTGAATCATTCCGATTTTCGGATCAGTGAAGAAATGAATCGTGCGCTTTAGTAGGTCGGGCTGCGGAACAAAATCCGCATCGAGAATGCACATGAACTCGCCTTCTGCCGCTTCCAATCCCGCCGCGAGCGCGCCGGCTTTGAACCCGGTGCGATCGACGCGATGGATGCGTTGGACATTGAAGCCTTGTTGGCGCAGCTCCTCCGCGCACGAGGCGACGACCTCGCGCGTCTCGTCCGTGGAATCGTCCAGTACCTGGATATGAAGAAGCTGGCGCGGATAATCCAACTGGCTGACTGAGCGCAGCAGGCGCTCGACCACATAGATTTCATTGAAGATGGGCAACTGCACCGTGACTTTTGGGAGTTGCTCAAAATGCCGTGCTGGCACCGGGCCACGCTTTCTGTTCTTCAAAAACAAATAGATGATAAAATAGCGATGGATGCCATAAGCCGACAACCCAATCAGCACGCCGAGGTAGCAGACCGTCCAGATAATGTGTCCGAGGCTTCCGTGCATGGCAGTTTCCGCCTTGCTGCGAACTGTTAAGGCAGCAAGGGCGACATGATGCAATTTCCAGCCGGTGCGTCAAATCAAAAAAATCGTACCTTTGGCGTGTGAACTGCCTGGCAAAGGGGCGATCAGCTCATGTGAATCCGGTTCTGCGATGGAGATTCCTTTATTGGGCGCAAATCCTCTCTATCGCGGGAGCGAATTTTGCGATCACGCTGATCGGCCAAGAAGAACCGATCACACCGGAGAAATACGAACGCGAGGAGCTGGGCGTGAACGTTTACACTGCACCTTCGATCGAGCGCATTTTCCAGCAACTTGACACGCTCGGGCCACTCCCGTTCGAACAACTGCAGCGGGAATTCCCCAAGATAAGCCCTGCCAGTCGCGAGCGAACGGCGTTGATCTTTGGAGGACTGGTGGCCGACGGATTTTTGGTTGTCCAAGCGGAAAGAAAACGCGGAGTCGATGATCTCGGACGCATCTTATTGAAAGAAGCGCGCGGACTCGGCGTGGCTGGTCGGGTGACACGGCATTGTGCCAGTCTGACCGATCTGGCGCGCCGGGGTGAGTGGCCGGCGGTACGACACGAACTCATTACCACGCAGGCCGAAGTGGAGCAGACAATGATCGACCTACGCGATCAGAAAATGGCGCACTTGATTAGCCTGGGCGGTTGGCTACGCGGGCTGGAAATCAGCGCGGCGGCAATCGAATTGAATTTCTCGGTGCAACGGGCAAACGCTCTCGCGCAGCAGGACTTGGTCGATTACTTCGCTGGAGAATTGAATACGCTGCCGCCAGCGCTGGCCAATACGCCCCTCTTTGAAAAAATTCGAGCCGGCGTAAGCGCCATTCGGCTTTCGTTGAGCAAAGCAACCGCGGTGGGATTCAAACTGGACGACGTGAACGCAATCCACAAACAAGCGCGCGAACTAAACCTGGCGATTCGTCAAAACGACTAAGCGGAACCTGCGACATTCATCTTGCCCAAGGCGGCGAGCCGGTTAAGGGTGAGTAGCCAATTTTTCCCAGCTACGTGCAATGCAATTGCGAGGTACATTTGAGGAACGAAGGCAACATCGTTTCGAAGGGTTTAAGATCGTCTTCCCGATCCTTCTGGCGGGATGGATTCCATCCATCTTAACGCTGATCGTTTCTTACACGATCTTGCGCGACACACTCGAATCGCGAATCCTGCGGGACCGGCAGACATTGATCCAGTTGGTGGGCCATCTGGTCGGCCACGATCTCAGCCGCAGCAGCGGCATCATTAATTATTATCAGACCCTTCCCGAAGTTGCGAAAATTCTCAGCGCGCCGAATCCCACGCTCGCCGCACAGGGATGGCTCAGCTCAGCATTTTACTCGCACCCGAATATCGACGGAATGTTTTTCACTGCATCGGATGGCACTTTAATTGCATCAATCCCGACCGCGCCAGAGTTGATAGGTCAGGATTTCGGGTCCAGTCACTGGCGCGAGCAAGCGGCCGCTTCGGACGAAGCAATTGTTTCGCCAGTCCACCCACGACTATCTGACAAGCGCTTGGTCACAGATATCGTCGCCGCGGTCCGCGCGCCCGACCGGACGATCCTCGGCTACATCGGTGACTCCGTCCTCGTGGAAAGAATTGGCCGGCGGTTGTCCACGATCGAATTTTCCGATCGGTTCCTCTTCGAGGTCCTCGATCAAAACGGTGCGGCGCTTTTCGCGTATGATTTTAAACCGAACCCCAGTTTCACTTCATCTGAGGGTGGCGTGTTAATCAAAGAAATCCGCGAAAATAAAGCGGGACATTTCGAGAAGCACGGCAACCTCTACTCATTCAGCCCGATCGAGCCAACCGGTTGGGTCGCGGTGGTGGAGCAGCCGAAGAGTCTGGCCTACAAACCGGTTCACGATCTTCTTGCACGAATGACCGTGTTGGCGGCCTGGCTAGTCGTTCTTACGGCCGTCGTCGCGTGGCTGGGCAGCCGGTTTTACCAGCGCCAGTTGGAATCCAAGCGACGCATCGAACGGGAAGTTATCTTCAACGAAAAAATCCTGGCCAACATGCCTAGCGGTATTGCCTTCGTCGATCCGAAGTCGCGCCGTTTTCTCCAAGCAAACGATGCGTTCGCGCAAATGGCGCAACGTTTTGGAGATTTGCCGCCCAGCCAGGAAATCACTGAAGCCACTTACGACGATGTAAAAATCGCACCGACGACTGCAATAGACAGGGTGCTCTCTTTTGGCACGCCCTTCCAGCTGGTCGAGCATCCGTTGAAAGACAAAATGGGCATGACGCATTTTCTGGACATCAATCTACTTCGGCTGCAGGGCCCGCAGGAAACGATTCAAGGCGTGCTGTATCTCGTCGAAGACAAAACGCGCGACGTGAGATTACGGCAGGAGCTCATCGGCGCCAATGCCGCCAAGGACCAATTCCTAGCGTTGCTCTCACACGAGTTGCGCAATCCACTCTCCCCAGTGATTGCGATGGTAGGCGAGTTGGAAGCGAACGTGCCGGACTCGGCGCAAGTCCGAGAAGCCCTCGAGGTCATCCGGCGCAACGTCGAGTTGGAAGCGCGTTTGATCGACGATCTGCTCGATGTCACCCGCATCGCAAAAGGAAAACTGCAGTTGAGTTTCGAAACCGTATGCGTGCATGAAATCATTCATCGCGCTTATGAAATCTGTCGGGAGGACATCGCGGCAAAATCACTGAAAGTAGAATTCCGTCTGCGCGCCGGCGACACGTACGTGGAAGGCGACTCCGCCCGTCTGCAGCAAGCCTTTTGGAACCTGATCAAGAACGGCGTCAAATTCACGCCCGAGAAGGGCCGCATCACTATCGAGACCCTCAACCCGGCTCCGCAGAAAATCATGGTACGGATCACCGATACCGGAATTGGCATCGAGTCCGAGAAGATCGATAAAATCTTCAACGCTTTCGAGCAGGGTCAGACTTCAATTACCCGCCGTTTCGGGGGTCTTGGCCTCGGCTTGGCGATTTCGCAGGCGCTGATCGCTGCGCACGACGGCCAAATCCGAGTGGAGAGCGCCGGCAAGGATTGTGGCGCCACTTTTTCCGTGGAATTGAATACGGTGCCAGTTCCGGCAGGCGGCGACGGCGAACGGGCCGGAGAAGGTCGCGCTGGCGAGTCAGAAAAAGGCGTTGCTGTGCCGCGGCATCGGCGTGTCCTGGTGGTAGACGATCACCGGGATACCTGTATCGGGATGAAGCGAATGCTGGAGCGTCGCGGCTACGAAATTACCGTTGCGTATTCAGCGGAGCAGGCCGCGGAAAAGGTGCGCACCGAGGATTTCGATCTGCTCATCAGCGATATCGGGCTGCCAGACCGCAGCGGCTACGATTTAATGCGCGAGGTACGCAGCAGCAGACGTTTGCCCGGAATTGCGCTCAGCGGTTTTGGAACTGAACAAGATGTGAACGAGTCCCGCGCCGCTGGGTTTTCCGAGCATCTCACAAAGCCGATCAACTTCGAACAGCTGGAAAAAGCAATTCAAAATCTGCTCGCGTAATAGCTATCAACCGCCGTCGCCACCGGCGGCTGCCTTGCTGTTGCGCTCAGAAGCTTCTTTCAATTCTCGCGAGAGCTTTTCCACACGCTGACGCATGACCTTACCAGCTTTAAATTTCACTGTTGCGCGCGGTGGAATCACAAAACTGCTGCCGGGCTGATTTGGATTTCGGCCTACCCGCGCCCTGGTCAGGCGCGGCTGGAACACGCCGAAATTGCGCAGCTCAACAGGAATATTGTTCGCCAAGCTGTCTGTGATTTTATCAAGCGTCCGCTGAACCACATCGAAGACCTGATGCTGGACCATTCCGGTTTGGTTGCTGATCGACATAACGATGTCGCGCTTAGTTAGCTTAGCCATATCTATTTACTATTCGCTCCCCATTGCCGTAGCGGTGGCCAAATTATGCATAAAAGGCAGAAATTTTTAGCGGCAAATGCGTTCGGCTAGGATTGAAAGTTGATGTCACTGTTCTTGCTCGACAAGCTCATCCTCGCCAATTCTCGCGGGGCGGCGGGGCTGGATAATCATCTGGCGCAATCTGGTGCGCGGTTCGGAAATGTACTTTTGCCACCTCGCGCAATGCTTGTGGCCCCTTTGCTTCCACCAGCTTTTTCGCAGCTTCCTTTACGTTCGCAGACACGCCGCGCTCGAGTCGCAGCCCGAGCTCCTTACCGCGGCGCTCCAGCCAGTTGATGAAAGCCTCACGTGCTAGGATGGATGCCGCCGCGACCGCGATATCTGACTCCGCTCGCACCCGTTGTTCGATGCCTATGTTGCGCCCGTGCCGCAGCAGCGATCGCTCGATCACGCTGGCATCGGCAAATTGGTCGGAGACCGAGCGAGGACAATCAGGTTTTTTCTCCAGCAGATTTTCGATCACGCGCGCATGTCCCCATCCCAGAAGCTTGTTCAGATTGCCGAACTTCTCGTAAAGCTCGTTGTATTTGGCCGGGCCAATCAGAACTGTTTCTGCCAGGCCTAACGAACTTTTCCGAATCGAATCGGCCAGCGTCCGAATTCGCGCGTCGGAGCCAATCTTTTTGCTATCCACCACGCCGGCATCGAGGAGTTTGCGCGCAATTCCACGATCAACATAGACGCCGGAGATCACTAGCGGGCCAAAAAAATCGCCTTTCCCGCTCTCGTCCACACCCAAATGCGGCTCGAACATTTCCGGCGAATGTACTTCTTCGTAGCCCAGCTTTGCTTCGCCAAGAATCTTCGGCTCCAGCTGAAATTGCACGAATTCTTCCACGCCTTTGCCTTGTACGAGCACCTTCGGTCCCTTCTCGTAAACCGCCACACTGAGCTTGTTTTTCTGCGCAAAGAAAAGCGTGTACTGTTTCGGCGAAAATTCGAACCCGAGCTCTTCGAGCAGCGCACGAAGTTTTGCCGCCTGCTCTTGCGTGAGCGGATGGGTGTAGGAATTCATCGAGGTCACAGATTAACACGGATGAAACACAGATAAGAGAGGACTTCAGCAATCTAACGTCGAAAATCTGTGTTAATCTGTGGCTATCTGTGGCGTTTCCAAAAACCAGGTTCCGACGAGCACTGATACATTGGTATCGCCTCCACGGCCGCGATCTCTCTTGGCGACGCACGCGCGACCCCTACGCCATCCTCGTCTCCGAGTTCATGCTTCAGCAAACCCAGGTTGCCACCGTGATACCCTATTACAGCGAGTGGCTGCGCCGATTTCCCGATTTTGCCGTACTGGCCCGCACTTCTGAAAATGACGTGCTCCGCGCATGGCAAGGTCTCGGCTATTACACTCGTGCGCGAAATCTTCACGCCACCGCTAGGGCCGTTGTAGATCGACGCGGAGGGCACTTTCCGCGATCGATCGATCGAATGCAGAAGCTCCCCGGAATTGGAAAATACACCGCGCACGCGATCGCCAGCTTTGCGTTTAATCAATCGGTGCCGATTCTCGAAGCTAACACGGCTCGCGTTTTGGCTCGGCTTTTCAACTTTCGCGAATCGATCGATCACACGGCCGGCCGGAAAGCGCTGTGGAAGCACGCAGCCTCGCTTGTCCCAAAGCGCTCCGCGCGCTTTTACAACTCCGCGCTTGTCGATCTCGGCGCTCTTGTTTGCCTCCCCCGCAAACCGAAATGCACGGTCTGCCCCGTCAAGGAATTCTGCCGCGCGGAAAATCCGGAATTGCTCCCGATAAAGAAAAACAGGCCTCCGATGATGCAGTTGACAGAAAATCATACACTCATCACTCGGACCGACAGAATTCTGCTTCAGAAAGCGGACAGTCGCTGGCGCGGCATGTGGATCCTGCCACCGCTACGAACGAGACCCGTAAATCGACCGCCGATCTACAAATCGATCTTTCCGTTTACAAATCATCGTGTCGCCTTCAACGTCTACGCCCAACGCTGGCCAAAGATCGATAATCACTCGCAGCGCTGGATCAGAATCGACTCACTCGATTCAATCCCAATTGCTACGCCACATCGAAGAGCGATGCAACATCTCCTCAGCGACGCAAAAGCAGCACGATCACGCCGGCAGCAGTCGTCAGGATTGTGATGGGGATGCCGAAACGCGCGTAATCCCAGAAGCCGACCCGGATGTGTTCGCGCGCGGATTCCACCACGATCATGTTGGCCACCGAACCGATGATGGTGAGATTGCCCGCAAACGTCGTCGCCAAGGCAAGCACTTTCCACATCAGCACCGGTTCGACAAAGCGCGCGATCCATTTTCCCGCCACGAGCACAAACGGAACATTCGAGAAAATGTTCGACCCAGCCACGGAGAACCAGGTCAGATTCCAAGTCTGTGCCGTCACGTGCGACCCGAAGACCGGTTGCAGATGCCGATAAATCGCATCCGGCAAACCGGTGTCGCTGAGTCCATCGACAACGACGAACAGGGCCGCAAAAAATACCAGCAAATGCCAATCGACAAGCTTGAGCACCTCATGCGTATCGCGGCGTGCAAGCACCATGATGAGCGCCGCACCTGCCAGGGCCGTCCATGCCAGATTTAGCCCCGCAATAAAGCAGCCGAAGATTGCCATAAACACTGCGCAGACGAGCGCGAACAAACCGCGCTCCAGTTTCGGAATCGCGTGAGCTTCCCGTTCGATCAACGTTGCTCGCAGAGTTTTGCGAAAACCGAAACGCAAAATGACAAAGTTGGTCGCGAGTCCGACGATCGCCGCTGGCGCAAGCGTTCGCGAGAATTGCGCGAATGGAATATGCGAAAAATGCCCAATAATCATGTTTTGCGGATTGCCCACGAGTGTGGCGACGCTGCCGACATTGGCGCTGGTCGCGAGCGCGATCAGATACGGCAACAGCGGCAGTTTGCCGCGCCGAATCACCGCGATCACCAGCGGCGTCAACATCAGACAAATCGTATCGTTAACGAGCAACGCCGAGAGGATTCCAGACGTGAGCGTCAAATACAGCAACAGCCGCTGTGGCGTACGTGAAAATCTAAGGACAACGTCCGCCGCCCATTCGAAAAAGTGGGCGAGATAAAGATATGCGGACACGAGCATCATCGCCAGCAGCAGCACAATTGTGTCGTAATTGACCGCGCGATAAGCGCGCTCCGGCGTCATGACGCCTGTTGAAACCATCAACACCGCGCCGAGCAGAGCAGCCGCCGGTCGATTCAATGGAAGAATCTTGAGCTGCCGCCCGCTGATCAGGACGTAAGTGATCGCAAAGATCGCCGTCGCGACGACTTGCTTCTCAAGATGATTCACACCGGTTGCAAGTGATCATCTTGCTGGCACCAATGCAACGCTACCGATCAGCTGAACCTTAAGGTTGAACGTTGAAGATTGAGCGTTTCTCTGCGATAAACTTTTGCATCAAGATATGCGAAGCATGACTGGATATGGTCGGGCCGAGACCGATCACGCCGGAACGAAGTTTAGCGTCGAGCTCAATTCCGTAAACCGAAAGCAGAGCGACATCGTGATCAATCTGCCACGCGATCTGGCCGAGCTCGAGCCGCGCATCCGGCAGACGATCAACGAAAACATTTCGCGGGGGCGGACCAATGCCACGATCACCCTTCACAGCGGCGGAAACGGCGCGCGCAACCTGGCGCTCAACACGGAACTCGCCCGCTCCTACCATGAAGCGATGCGCACGCTGCAGAAGGAACTGAACGCGCCGGGCGAGATCACGATCAGTACCATCCTGCAGGCGCCTGGAGTGATGCGGTTTCCGGAAGAAGCCCTGAACGCGGAAGAAGCCTGGCCTGCCATCGAACGGGCGCTGCGCGCCGCCCTCGCAGACTTAATCAAAATGCGGGAGCGCGAGGGCAAACATCTGGCCAAGGATTTGATTCATCGTCTCAAAGCGATCCGGAAAAAACTAAAGGAGGTCCGCGCGCTTCATCCTGACGTAGTGAAAAGATATCGCGCTACGCTCCTCGACCGGATCCAAAAAGCGGGACTGCCGATTGCCAACGATGACGAACGCGTGCTCAAAGAAATTTCCTTCTTTGCCGACCGTGCCGACGTGTCGGAGGAGTTGACACGCCTGGAGAGTCATCTTGCTCAATTCGCTCATCATTTGCGCAGCAAAGAGCCGGTGGGGCGCACATTGGAATTCATCACGCAGGAAATTTTTCGCGAGCTCAACACATTAAAACCACGCTGGTCGAAGCGCTGCGGAAAACTCCCAATCTTTTCTATTCTGTTTCCTGCACGACGCGAACGCCACGCGCAGGAGAAATTGACGGCGTGGATTATCAATTTTTTTCAGATCCAGATTTCCGCGCGAAGGTTGAAGCAGGCGATTTTCTGGAACATGCCCAGGTGCATGGAGATTATTACGGCACATTACGCGAGCCGGTGCTTGCCAATTTGAAGAACGGTATGGATGTCTTGATCGACATCGATACTCAGGGCGCCGCCACCATCCGAAACTGCGATGATCCAATAGTTCGCCAGGCCCTGACAGATGTCTTTATTATGCCGCCCGATCTCGACGAATTGCGCCGGCGGTTGACGAAGCGCGGCACGGAAACCGCCCAACAGATCGATTCGCGTCTCGCCACTGCCGCGCGAGAAATGGAATTATGGCGCGATTACCGCTACACTATTATCAGCGGGTCAGTCGAAGAAGATCTGAAAAGATTCCGCCACATCATGGCTGCAGAAAGTTATTTGAGCCGGCGTTTGACGTCCGAAATGACTCCCAAAACTACTCGCGGCTAACTTATCGATTCTTAGATGGAAAAAAATTCCAAACGCAGACTCGAAAAAACCAGCGCGCGAAACGTGGTGCGAATTGCGGCTGGAAAAAAATCGGTGGTGCTCGGCGTCACAGGATCGATCGCTGCTTACAAATCAGCCGAACTGACCAGTCTCCTCGTCAAACAAGGCCACGAAGTTTTTGTGGTCATGACACAGGACGCGACCGAATTCATTTCGCCACTCACTTTGCAGACCCTCTCCAAAAATCCGGTGACGACGAGCTTCTACGATGAAAAGGAAAATTGGCGACCCGGCCACATCGATCTTGCGGATCGCGCGAACCTGCTCCTGATCGCGCCTGGGACAGCGCACATCATTGCCGAGCTTGCGCATGGTTTAGCCGGTCACCCGCTTGCAGCGATCGCGCTTGCCACGCGAGCGCCGATTCTGATTGCGCCTGCCATGAATGGAAAAATGTGGCAGCATCCGGCGACGGAGGAGAATGTCGAAAAACTTAAAGCACGCGGCATCGAATTTATCGGGCCGGAAGAAGGAATGCTCGCATGCGGTTACGAAGGACTTGGCCGGCTTTGGAAGGTGGACGACATCGCGTTCCGTGCTGAATTTCTTCTTACCCGCCACGACAAATTGATCGCGTGAGATTTCTCGTCACAGCGGGGCCGACCCGCGAGCCGATTGATCCGGTTCGTTACATTGCGAATCGTTCATCGGGCAAAATGGGCTACGCCATCGCAGAAGCCGCGCTGGAAGCTGGACACGATGTTACGTTGATTTCTGGCCCGGTGGAGCTTAATCCACCGCGCGGCGCGCAGTTCGTTTCGATCGTAACCAGCGATGAAATGTACGAGGCCGTCCATCGCTACGCGCACGGATGCGACGTACTAGTGATGTGCGCAGCGGTTGCCGACTACAAACCGCAAAGAGTTTCCCCGGCGAAAATAAAAAGGAGCGATGCATGTCTCACACTTGATCTGATCCCCACACGCGACATTCTCTTGTCCCTTTCATACACAGATCGACAATTTCTCGTCGTTGGTTTCGCGGCGGAGACGAATGACGTAGAAGAAAACGCACAAAAAAAACTGCGCGCAAAAAAATGCGATATCATCGTGGCGAACGACGTGAGCAGCGCGGAAAAATTGTAAAATTCGCGAGAAAAATGTTTGACAAAAAAATTGTGCCGGTTCCTGAACGCAATTAAGTGAAGTTTATTCCCAACTCTTCACAATTCACCGCACGCAGCGAACTGAAAGGGGGGAATTAGTCGATGGCAAAGAAAAAAAAAGCAGCAAAGAAAAAATCAGCGAAGAGAAAGAGGCATTAAGCCCAACGCTTGATAACGACCTTGAAGTCGTTCAGGGTCACAAACCTAACTTCAACCCGGGAGGAGAATTTATTTTCCTCCCGGTTTTTTACTTCTAAACGACAGTCGATGTCGCAGGCGCGCTCGATTTCCGTTGCGCGCTCCATGCTCTCCGTGCGAGGTAATCTCATGAAGCACTATCTTGACGTCGCCGAAAGCGCTGCACGCGTTGCCGGCGAGCTGCTTCGTAAAAATTTCCAGCCCCAAAAGGATTCGCCGCTGCGGGTCAGTTCTGTTCAAGCGCACGACATCAAATTGGAAATCGATCTCTCAGCGCACGAATTGATTACCAACGTGCTGCTTAAAGAATTTCCCGGCCACGCGCTTTACGGCGAAGAAGGAATCGTCGGCGATCAATCCAACGAACATCAATGGGTGGTCGATCCGCTCGATGGCACGGTGAATTATTTCTACGGCATCCCGCATTTTTGCGTCTCGATTGCGTTGCGCTTGCGGAACGAGATCATGGTCGGCGTCATCTACGACCCGATCCGCGAGGAGATGTGGTCGGGACAAAAAGGCCAGATTCCCAAATTGAATGGCCACCCATTTCATGTGAGCGACCGTGCCGATTTATCGGAGGCCGTGATCTCTGTCGGGTTGTCAAAGACAAGCGAGATGATCGATTCGAATTTCCCCCTGCTTCAACAAATGATCCATCGCGTGCGCAAGTGCCGCGTGCTCGGCAGCGCCGCGCTCGACATGGCTTACGTCGCATGCGGACGTTTCGACGCTTATATTGAACAGGGAATCAGTTTGTGGGACATTGCCGCAGGCTGGCTACTGATTGAAAACGCCGGCGGAACTGTCGATCTTCGGCCGCGTCTCGACATGAAGGACAAATACAGCATCGTGGCCTCCAACGGCGCGATCGATTTGAAACTCTGACGCAATGATTCGATGCGGAATCGGCTACGACGTGCATCGGCTCGTGGAAGGACGAAAACTAATTCTCGGTGGGGTTGAGATCGCATACTCGTACGGACTTGAAGGACACTCGGACGCTGATGTACTCTCGCATGCAATTGCAGACGCATTACTTGGCGCGATCGGAGCAGGCGACATCGGCCAACATTTCCCGAACACAGATGAATCAATTCGCGGGATCAGCAGTCTCGAGATTTTGAAACGCGTGACCAAATTGCTCGCTCAAAAAAAAGCCCGCCCGATCAACGTCGATGCAAGCGTTGTCACCGAGGCACCAAAACTCGCGCCGCACATTCCTGCGATGCGAGAGAAAATCGCACAAACGATCGGCATCTCCGAGACGAACGTCAGCGTAAAAGCGACGACAAATGAAAAGCTTGGGGCGGTCGGCCGTGGCGAAGGCATCGCCGCAATGGCGATTGCAACTGTCGAGACAAAAGGTACTGGCAATTGACCTCAATCGCCGTGGCAGTTCGGTGAACCGCCGCTACCATAAAACGTATGGCGCTGCGCTTCTTTAACACTTACTCGCGCGAACTCGAACAATTCGAGCCGCGTGATCCGGCTGCGCGCAAGATCGGCATCTACACCTGCGGCCCGACCGTTTACAGCCGGGCGCACATTGGAAATTTTCGCGCCTATATCTTTGAAGATTTGCTTCAGCGCCATCTCGAATTGCGCGGTTACAAGGTGCATCGCGTGATGAACATCACCGATGTGGATGACAAAACCATTCGCGGCGCACGCGAGGCAGAGGTGCCGCTCGCAAAATTCACCGCGCAATTCAAAGAAGCGTTTTTCGAAGATATCGAAACATTGCGGATCAAACGTGCGGATGGATTCCCGGCCGCCACCGATCAACGTTACATCGAGAGAATGATCGAGATGATCGGCGCGCTCGTTTCGCGCGGCCTCGCTTATCAGGCCGACGACAAATCGGTTTATTTTCGCATCAACAAATTTCCGGACTACGGAAAGCTCGCGCACTTCGATCTCACGCAATTGCAATCGACCGGGCGCGTAAAGCACGACGAATACGACAAGGAGCACATCGGCGATTTCGCGCTGTGGAAAGCGTGGGATGAAGAAGACGCCAATGTGAAATGGGATTCGCCATGGGGGCCGGGCCGGCCCGGCTGGCACATCGAGTGCAGTGCGATGTCCACGGCATTGCTCGGTGACCAAATCGATATCCACTGCGGCGGTGTCGATAACATCTTCCCGCATCACGAAGCGGAGATCGCACAGAGCGAAGGTGTCACCGGAAAGAAATTCGTGCGCTACTGGCTGCACTGCGCGCATTTGCTCGTCGATGGTCAAAAAATGGCGAAGTCGTTAGGCAATTTTTACACCGTGCCCGATATTCTGGGCAAGGGATACACCGGTAACGAAATCCGCTACGCGCTGATGCGCGTGCATTATCGCGCACCGCTCAATTTCACTTGGGAGGGAATGAAAGAAGCGCGAGAATCGCTCGCTCGTATCGATGAATGGCTCGCGCGATTGCGCGAACGTAGCGCAAGCGTCTCGCCTGCGAAAAATAAAGGGAAGCAGGCTGGAAGCATGCCCTACACCTTTGAAGAAGCGCTCGATGATGACCTGAACATTTCCGCAGCGCTTGGGTTTTTGTTCGAATCAATCCGGGAAACGAATCGCGCAATGGATGAAAACAAGCTGGATGCCGCTTCGGCAAGCGCGTGGTTGGACTGGTGGAAACGGATCAACACTGTTCTCGACCTCGAAATGGAGGCCGAAGTCGCGGTTCCACCGGAAGTGGTGCAGCTCGCAAAAGACCGCAAGAGCGCAAGGCGCGAAAAAAATTGGAAACGAAGCGACGAACTGCGCGGTAAAATCTCCACGCTCGGTTGGGAAGTGCGCGACACGAAAGACGGGCAAAAACTCACGCCCCGCACGTGATTCTGGGGAGCGCACGCGTCTCGCGTGCTGGTTTCGGCGTCGCGCCGAAACAAACTTTTCCCCAGACCGAGCTTTCAACTGGCGCGACGTTAGAGAAAGTCCGCGATCGCCGGACAGGCTCGCCAGACACGCGGGACGTGTGTGCTTCCCAGAAAAATGCGCTCGCAACGGAGGGATCGATTCGTCATCTTGAGCATTAAGAAATGTTTGCCCCCACCGATTTTCTTGACCTCGAACACACCGCCCATCCAAAGTTGTTCGAGAACCAGAATTACGTCTGGGACGCGCTCAAACAAATTGCCAGCTACCTGCAATTTCGTTTGAAGCCCGCAGTTCTAGGCGAGCTGATGGGCAAGCCGTTTATTAGCAACCATGTCTTCATCGGCAGAGGAACGATCGTCGAGCAAGGCGCTGTATTGAAAGGTCCGGCCTGGATCGGTGAAGATTGCCGGATCCGCAGCGGTTGCTACGTGCGCGAAAATGTAATCGTCGACAACGGCGTGGTGATGGGAAACTCGTGCGAGTTCAAAAATTGCATTCTTTTGGATGAAGTGCAGGTGCCTCACTTCAATTACGTGGGCGACTCTATCCTTGGCCATCACGCTCATTTGGGAGCAGGCGTGATTCTCTCAAACGTGAAACTCGATCACGGCGAGATCGCGGTGATCACGGCCGATGGGGAGATCGCAACCGGTCTCAGAAAATTCGGCGCGATAGTTGGCGACAGAACAGAGATTGGCTGCAACGCCGTCATTAACCCTGGCTCGGTCATCGGCCGTGATTGCATGATTTATCCAGGCGTAAACTTTCGCGGCGTCCTATCCCACGGCAATATGGCGAAGCTGCGACAGGAGGTACAGGTATTGGAGCGGAAACGATCAGAGTAAGAGCACCAGCCTCCGCGAGGCTACGGCTTGGCAGGGGAGCACGATCAAGACCAAGAAATCAACCGCGGATGGGGGGGGATTCGAACCCCCGGTGCCTTTCGGCACACACGCTTTCCAGGCGTGCACAATCAACCGCTCTGTCACCCATCCGAGAAGCTCGACATTGTAACCGCAAATCTGCTGTAGGGGAAGCTGACAGCTTCCTGAGTGCTATTACACTTTCAAACTGTACTACCGGTTCCCGTCTCTGAATTTGCTGTAGCCGTCGCCTTGTGGGCGACGCACCGCGCCTATGCCAAACACGTCTGCGCCGCGCTTCCCACAGGCAAGCGGCTACAGACCGCCAGTCAAAGCTGCAATCGCCGGAACAATTCGTCGAGCGGCAATTGAATGCCGACGTAAAATTCGCCGAAGTCCGCGTACTCGGCGCTGACCGGATCGAACCGCATTTTGTAAACGATCGCTTTGATCTGAAATG